>CAVREL010000060.1:0-12583 GCA_963720105.1 uncultured Acidobacteriota bacterium
ACCTGACGCGAAATAATAGAATCAAAGTGGTCTGAAGAACGCAATGATAGAATTGAGATATCGTTACGGTGGAGTGGTGCGTAGCGATATCTTGTGGTTGTGATCGATGTCAACAGCGTTCGCGCTCGGTTTGCGAGGATGTCGCCGTTCCTGGACGAGCGGGGGCGTCGACTGTTTGCCGCCAATGAGGCGATATCGCTCGGCCGCGGCGGGGTGACAGCGGTTGCCGCGGCGAGCGGGCTGGCCCGGAGCACAATCAATCGTGGGGTTGTCGAACTAAAAGCCACTCGCAATCAAATCGGTCGTAGCATCCGGCGTTGCGGGGGCGGGCGCAAGCGAGAGACGGCGCGCCAACCAGGTCTTGTGGCTGCGCTCGAGGGGTTGATCGAAGACGCGATCCGCGGTGATCCCGAGGCTCCGCTGCGTTGGGTTAGCCGCAGTCAACGGAACATTGCAGAGGCGTTGCGCCGGCAAGGCTTCCAGGTGAGCCAAAAGCTGGTGGGCCGGTTGCTGCGCGAGCAACAATATAGCTGTCAGGCTAATCGCAAGACCCGCGAGGGATCCTCCCACCCCGACCGAAATGCACAATTCGAGCACATCAACACCACCGTAAAAGCAGCGATCGCCGCCGGTAATCCGGCGATTTCCGGCGACACCAAGAAGAAAGAATTGGTCGGCGACTTCAAGAACGGCGGCCGGGAGCTGCGGCGCAAGAGAGATGCCGAGCCGGTGCGCGTCCATGACTTCGAGATCAAAGGCTTGGGTAAGGTGGCGCCGTACGGTGTCTATGACATTGCCGCCAACCAAGGATGGGTCAATGTCGGGGTCGATGCCGATACCGCCGAATTTGCGGTCGAGAGCATTCGCCGCTGGTGGCAGCGGCTTGGCAGCGGACGCTACCCCACGGCGCGAACCCTGACCATAACGGCCGATTGCGGCGGCAGCAACGGCGCCCGCGTCCGCCTCTGGAAACGTGAACTCCAACGCTTTGCCGACGAAACCGGCCTCGTTGTAACCGTCGCCCATCTGCCGCCCGGCACCAGCAAATGGAACCGCATCGAGCACCGCCTCTTTGCCTATATCTCCCAGAACTGGCGCGGCAAACCGCTCGTCAGTCACCACGTCATCATCCAGCTGATCGGTGCCACTACTACCAATACCGGCCTTACCGTCACTTGCGACATCGACCAAAGCCGCTATCCGAAGGGCGTCAAGGTCAGCGATGCCGAAATGGCCACCCTCAACATTCAGCGCCATACCTTCCAAGGCGACTGGAACTACACCATCTCTCCGAGGCAACAAGCACCACCTTGATGCGATTATTCCGTATCAAATCCTTAGTGGACGCGATCGAGGCGATCTTGTGATTGTACTTCCAGATGATGAGGCGTCGCTCGCGGACGCTTCTGCCTATCGAGCGCAGGGGGAACAGCTGTTCTCTTATGAGCCGCGTCCCCGCATTCCGCAGTGATTGCGTTCGCTTGTGGGCAACCTTGTCGGCAATCTTCGCATGACATTACCCATATTCGTGCACAAGACGCTTCCCGATCGTTCGATGGATGGATCGGTAACGCTATGGAGATAGCCCTTCCCGAACGCGGCAGCCGTGTTTACCGTCGGGGCGTAGCCGCTCGATCTATCAGATCAGCAGGACGCCTGCCGGTGGACGGCAGAGCTTCCCGAATTGTCAAAAAGAAATGATCCAGTGGCTAAGGGACACGAGCTGGAGCGAAAGTAGATCAAAAGCTATGTTGGTAACCCATCGACAGAGATCTCGTGGAGTCCCATGAATTGAGTGATCCGGTGCTACAGGCTTCTGTTATTATCTGTGCGCATAATCCGAGGTCGGATTATTTTGCACGCGTGCTGGACTTGCTGCGAAGTCAGACGCTTCCCCTTAATAAGTGGGAACTTTTGATCATTGACAACGCATCGAAAGTGCCACTCGCACGTCATTGGCACATTTCATGGCATCCAATGGTGCGCCACATAGTGGAGAACGAGATAGGCGTCGCTGCGGCTCGGCGGCGTGGGATACGAGAAGCGTACGCGGACCTGATTGTCTTCGTCGATGATGACAACGTATTAGACAAAACATATCTCACGCAAGCCGTTGGCATAGGGCGAGATTGGCAGTCGTTAGGTGCGTGGGGTAGTGGATCCATCCAGGCTGATTTCGAGGTCAAACCACCGGAACCCATAATAAAATTCTTGCCTTACCTCGCTTTACGCGAGACAGCCAGTCCGCAATGGAGCAATGTTGCCGCTTGCTGGCAGGCAATGCCTTGGGGTGCAGGATTATGCGTGCGCACGCCGGTAGCCGTTGCCTACTGCCAATCGTGCGAGCGATCGTCCATTCAGATAACAGGTCGCGCAGGGAGCTCCCCTCTCAGTGGAGAAGATAGAGAGATTGCACTTGTCTGTTGTGCTCAGGGGTCTGCCTTCGGGATTTTTCCAGATCTTAAAATAACACACCTCATACCGAGGCATCGCGTTTCCGAAGACTATATGGTTCGCTTGGTAGAGGGGACAAAGCTTTCTGATTTATTGCTCGACTATAAATGGCTAAATATCATTCCAGACTTTCCACCGCGCGTGAAAGTGTTGCTATCCGTCTTAGAGAGTTTGCTTCTCCATAGCGGCATCGATCGCCGAATGCGGCTCGCTTCGGTTCGAGCTCTTGCCAAAGCAAAGAGAATCATCGATGCAGATCTGAAGAAGAAGAGCGTATAAAATGAAGGCTCTTCGCTGACCTATGTGGGTAAGGCGAGTTCGAGCTTGCCGGCCGGCGATCAGATAGATGATCGCCTTTAGGTTGCGGATGGAGCGGGAGCGGGCCTTGCCTTTGGCGGCTTGGAACGAAGCTGTTGACGGCTTCCATGAGGACAAGCCGGGGAAAACGGAATGCGTTTCCCCCACCTTGCCCACAGATCGGCGGCTGCCCACAAGCTTCACAGCACCCCGCAACAACACAGGATGAATTTGATTTCGGGGAGTGGTGAAACGGTGAAACCAGCAGCCGGCTACCAATCTTTAGCTTGTTCCTCCCCGGAAGCTGTCCAAACAACCGGGACCGTCGCACGGAACCACGGCAGCGCCGTGGCGTGGTGCCCGGCCCTTCGACGGCAGACCCGGCGCCTTGAGGATGTTCGGCGGTTGCTGCCGAAAGTAATTTTAGCTGATTTGCCGCCATTGGTCCCGCAGACTTCCTGGCTCTCCGTTGATCAGCAGTTCCTCCTTGACTGACGCCCGTCGCAGCCAATCCGGCGCGCTTTTAAGGGCTGGACACTCACACTCGTTTCGCGTCACCCAGCCAGTCCTCGCAGCCCGGCCTTGGAAAGCTGCGAGAGAGATCGGCGCCCTTATCCTGCGGGCGCTGAAGGAGCTTCTCACCTTGATGGTCGTTACGGCCGGAAAGAAGCCCAGGATCGTCCGGCTGGTGGTGAAGGGCTGAGCGCTGCAACGACCTCGCTTCGGGCGACCTTGGTCTAGCGCTTGAGGCGCTGATGTCAAAGCCGATAGAGATCCTCTCGCGTACACCGGTTACCGTATCACAAGCGGAGAGGATAATCCGTCCGCGAGCGCCGGTTCGCAGTGCCTCGTTGCTGGAGCAGAGGGGATTCGAACTGCCGGTCCCATCCGACTAAAAGTCTAGTTTCTCGTCGCATTGGAACAGATTTGTTGCAACCGCAAACATTGTCGTGTGAGGTGCGACCGCTGGCGGTTCGCAGTGCCTCGTTGGTAGAGCGGAGGGGATTCGAACTGCCGGTCCTTTTTGTGGTTCCTGACGTTTACGAAAGGGCTGGAACTTCGGACTGCTTATGAGCATCGGATGGCCGAAAGCGAACGGGCGGTTCGTTGTGTGCGCCTGGGTTTGCGCAGGGCGAGTTCGAGCGTTGTTCGCGCTGCCACTGCGTATCGCAGCTGGCCAACTCTTGGGCCGCGGGAATCGAGGAGACCTGCTCTGGATCGCGCTCCTTTTTGTGAGCCTCAAGCGGAGACTTTGGGGACTGGACTTTGGGAGAGAATCGAGCCTGTGTCGTGCCAGGAGGAGAAAGGCACATGAGGCAACCCGCGATTCCCAAGCTCTCCGAACTGAGCACCGCCGGACGGGCGGAGCTCCTGGCCATCTGGACCGCCACGCTGGGCAAACCCCCAGCCGCTTTGCGGACCAGCCGCGAGCTGCTGGCCAGCGCCCTGGCCTGGCAACTCCAGGAGCGCAAATTTGGCGGCCTTACTGCCGCCACCAAGCGCAAGCTGCGCGTCCTGGCGCGCGCCCACGCAGCGCAAGAAGCGCTCACCTCAATTGCCGGCGGCATCGACAAATCTTCGCCCCGGCACCGTAATCAGCAAGCAGTGGCGGGGAGCGCAGCACGTGGTGATGGTGCTGGCCGATGGCTTTCAACACCAGGGCAAGGTCTACGGCAGCCTCTCCCAGCGTGGCCCGGGAGATCACCGGCACGCGCTGGAACGGCCCGGCTTTCTTCGGCCTGCGCAAGGGGCACGGACGCACGGCGGAGGTGGGCAATGACGGCCAATAAGGCAGCCATTCGCTGGTGCGCGGTCTACACCCGCAAGTCCTCCGAGGAGGGTTTGGAGCAGCAATTCAATTCGCTGCATGCCCAGCGCGAGGCGGCCGAAGCCTACATCAAGAGCCAGCGGCACGAGGGCTGGCGCCTGTTGGCGGAGAAATACGATGACGGCGGGCTACTCCGGAGGTAATCTCGAACGCCCCGCGCTCAAGCGTCTGGTGGCCGACATCCGGGCCGGCAAGGTTCAGACCGTGGTGGTCTACAAAGTTGACCGGCTGACCCGTTCGCTGAGCGATTTCGCCAAGCTGATCGAGTTGTTCGAGGCGCGCGGCGTAACCTTTGTCTCGGTCACGCAGCAGTTCAACACCACCACCTCGATGGGCCGGCTGATGCTCAACGTGCTGCTGTCCTTCGCTCAGTTCGAGCGCGAGGTGACCGGCGAGCGCATCCGCGACAAGATCGCGGCGGCCAAGAAAAAAGGTCTGTGGATGGGCGGCACGCCGCCGATCGGTTATGAGCTCAAAGGCAAAAAGCTGCTGGTCAATAAGACCCAAGCGCAGGTCGTACGGCACATCTTTCGCCGCTACGCGGCGCTCAAATCGGTGGCCAAGCTGTGCCGGGAGCTTAAGGCGCAGAGCTACCGCACCAAGCCCTTCACCAGCAGCGCGGGGCGGTCCTATGGCGGCAAGCCGTTTACCCGCGGGCATCTGTACCGGATCCTGCAAAATCGGGTCTACCGGGGCGAGGTGAACCACAAAGATGCGACCCATCGGGGTGAGCACGCGGCGGTCGTGGACCGCAGGCTGTGGGACGAAGTCCAACGGGTGATGGCGACCAACCGCAAAGCGGTTGCGACGGGCTCGCGGTCCGAGACATCTTCACTATTCAAGGGGCTGGTGTTCGATGATGCGGGAAACCGCATGAGCCCGGTGCACGCCAACAAGGCCGGGTGCCGCTACCGGTACTACGTAAGCCAGGCGCTGCTGCAACAGCGCAAGGAGGATGCGGGCAGTCTGCCGCGCCTGCCGGCCCACGACTTCGAAGCGCTGATAAGCGGGCGGATAGTCGAGGTGCTCGGCGCAGATGCCCGGCTGAAGGCGGCGCTGGTCAAGGTGGGCTGGAACAATGAGCACGACCGCCAGCGACTGCTGCGGATCATCATCAAGCGAATCGAGGTCGCCAAGGGAGTGGTCCGGGTCCAGATCGATCCCGCTGCCGCGTTGGCGGATGAGGCCGAGGGCTTACGCCCTGAAGCCCAGACGGTCGAGATCGCGTGTGATCTCGTCAGGGGCGCCAGCGGCGTGCAGATCGCAATTGGTAAGGAATCCGGCAATCTCTCGCGGCGACTGGATCCGGCACTGATCAAGGGGGTGGTCCGTGGCTATCAGTGGCGCAGCCAATTGCTCAGTGGAGAAGTGGGGAGCGTAGCCGAGCTGGCCCGCAAGGCCGGGGTAAACTCTCGATATGTGGTGCGTACGGTGCGCATGGGCTTTTTGGCTCCCGACATAATCGAGGCCATCCTGGAGGGTCGTCAGACCGCCGCGCTGACCTTTGAGATTTTCCGCCAACCGATTCCTTTGGACTGGACCGCGCAACGCCTCATGCTGGGGTTTGTCCAATGAGGCAAGGCAGGAGTGGGCATTCGTGGTAATGGGCTGCTCTGGGACTGAGGCGCCGGACTCGATTAATGTTTCCAACTACTCTTAATAAGCTCCCAAGTCCGGTACTGCCCTGCTGTCGGGCGTCAAAGCGTCAATCGACCTACGGTCCGCGGTACTTGGTGGATTTTCCAACCGTCACGACCGGTCGTCTTTGACGCTTGCCGAGACTTAGAAAGGGCTTGTCTCACAATAGGTTTTGACACCTTGACGGTTTCGGCAACCTCATCGGGTAGTACATAACGCGCGAAGGCATCCTGGCACTCGGCCAGACGATAGCCGCGTGCGTTGCCGAAGGAGGTCGGATAAATCTCAAACGGACGCAGCAGCCTGGCCAGTTGCGCTTCGCTCAACGGTCTGCCCCGGTTGGACTCGCTCCACCTGGCGGTGGGGTCGGCCGTCAGGGCCGCAACGATCGCTTTGGAGCCGAGGCGGTTGGTATGTTGTGCAGCGAACAAGTCCTTGATTGCGGCCAGCACCGCGACCGCAATTCCGTCGTCATTGCGGCGCCCGCTTAGCGCTACCGCCGCCGCTCTGGCCCGGCCGGGCCACTTGCCGCCGGCGGCATCTGCCAGGGCGATCAGCGGTCGCCAGTTGTCGCTGGCGCGGTCATCGAGCGCACCGGGTAGCACCGGCTCGGCGCTCTGTACCTTGGCCCTATTGTCGAGCGCCCAGCGGGCGATCTTGCGCGCTACTTCGCCCAGCGCGCCGCGGGCGTGGCGATCAAGCCGCTGTGCCGGCTCGCTGGTGGTCTTGCGCTTGAGTTTGATCTCGATGCTGCGGTCGGCCAAGGTGGCGGGCAGCTTGCCGATGCCGGCCAGTGCGATGGCAGCCCAGGTCGAGAAACAACGGGGCTGGTTATCCTCGCCTTGGCAGCGGATCACAAAAGCGGTGGCGCGGCTGTGGCCGCTGTTGAAGACCCCTCGCAGCTCGTCATTTTCTTTGACAAAGGTATCCGTTTCATCGATCAGCAAGGTCGGCCGGGCGGCTTCGATGACGCGAAAGGCTACCGCCGGGGTGAGGTTGGCCGCGGCCAGAGGGCGCCAGGTCAGCTGGTACAACACTGAGAGCAAAGTGGTCTTGCCGCAGCGCTTTTGCGGCGCGGTGATGGCCAGGCGCGGGCTGGTCTCAAAGGCGTCCAGCAGATAGGTAAAGAGCACCCACAGCGCGACCGTGTGCACCGCCTCAGCCGCCATGACCATGTACCTGGGGATGGTCGCGGATAGTTCATCCAACAACTTCGCGCCATCCACCGGAGTCGGCCACGGCTGGGGCTCGGGCAGCTTGAGCTCCCGACCTTGGCCGGGGCGGGGGCCAGCGGAGTTTGCCGCCACCGGGGCTCGCGCCGCTGCCCGCAGCCGAGCTTTGAGCCGGCGCAACCCTTCGTCCAATTCCGTGATGGGTATGTGGCGCTCCTTTAGATTTCGCCGATAGCGCAAGAAGGTGGTGAGCTCTTGCTCCTCGACGATAGCCGCGGCTTGCAGCGCCTCGGTGGGTAAACGGCGCGTCCGGATTTTCGCCGGCCTTGCGGATCACCCCGGCGAGAATCTCGGTGGCCCAATCCAACTTTGATTTGTCCTGATGCCCGCCGTTGGCTACCGCACCGGCGCCTTCCTCGCCGCCCAGGCCATGGTTCGAGGTCAAGCTCTTGCCGACGTAGGTCGGCTGGTGAACTGGTAGCGGTCCTAAAGGCTTCCTGGCTTCACCGTTCATCACGACTTCCTCCTTGAATGGCCCGGATGCGTCCAAAATGGGCCGGACACACACATCGCTCGTTTCGCGCGGGCCAGCCAGTCCTTCGCGCCCAGGTTATCGCGGCGGACCTGAAGTCAGAGCCTCAGATGATTCTCCGGACAACACGGTGGTCCCGCTGCTGGCGCCGGACGAAGGCTGGCGCCGCCGCCCCGACATGGACCCACACGCCACGAGCCTCTTCCGCGCTTCCATCGTGGCCCGTGCTCGCTTCATCGAGGATTTGGTCGTGGAACAGGCCGGCCGCGGCGTCGGCCAATACGTGATCCTCGGCGCCGGCCTCGACACTTTGCGCAGCGCCGGCCGGAGATCGCCTCCGGCCTGAGGGTGTTCGAGATCGACCAGCCCGGTCCTCAGGCTTGGAAGCGACAGCGCCTGATCGAGCTCGGCTTCGGCATCCCGGAGTGGCTGCGGCTCGTGCCGGTCGATTTCGAGGCGGGCTCGTCCTGGTGGGAGCGGCTGGCGACCGCCGGCTTCGACAGCCGCCAGCCTGCGGTTGTCTCTTCCACCGGCGTCAGCATGTACCTCACGCGGGACGCGATCATCGGCAAGGAGGATAGATGAATCCAACGAATGTCACCTGGATCAGCGACTGGGCATGGAGCCTGCCTTTGGTTGTACTGACGGTGGTGATCCATGTATGCGGACTAGCTCTCATCGCTGAGAGAATGGTCGGTGTACTGAGCGTGTCTCATGCTGGACGCAACTTCACAGTCACATTCGCCGCTGTGATGGGCGCAACGGCCTTGCTGGCTACCGTTCTGCATGGAATCGAGGGAGCCATTTGGGCCGTCGCGTACAGGATTCTGGCTGCTCTTCCAGACAACCGGTCCGCGATGCTCTACTCGCTCAGCGCGATGACCTACGGCCACGCGAACTTGTTTCTCGAGAATCGCTGGCAGTTGATGGGCGCTTTGGAGGCGTTAGACGGCATGCTGCTATTCGGGATAACGACGGCTTTTCTGTTCGCCATAATCCAGAGGGTCTGGCCACTCGGTAGCAGAGAACGGCACCGGAACCCTTAAAGGCCGGGAACGGTGCCCGGCCAATTACCTTCTGATTACCTCTGGCGCATGGCCTGCGGCGACACTTTAACCCACCACACCAGTTTCAATTGGAATCGTCAATCGAGCCTATTCGACGAGAAAACAACGCACCGACGGTTCGCAGTGCCTCGTTGGTGGAGCGAAGGGGATTCCAACCGCCGGTCCTCTTTGCGCCCCGTATATTCAGGGAAGCCTGGTGACGCGGGAGATTTCAACGCGGTCATTCCCGAAAAAACCGCACAGAGAAGTTTTCTTCGACGCCATCTATCGGCATTGCCCTGCCGAAAACGAGCTGGTTTTGAACTGTCTCTCAGGCGGAACAACTGACACTTTTAGTCGGATGGGACCGGCGGTTCGAATCCCCTTCGCTCCAGCAACGAGGCACTGCGAACCGCCGGTCCCGTTCGCGGTTTTGAAACGGCTCTGCGAGCGGATTCGAGAGGGCTTAAGGGAAGCCTTTGAGGGCGACTCCGCAGGACTTGAGAAACAGCCTCGCGTTGGGTCGAAAATTCCCCATGTCCGGGGGTAAGCCTTACCCCGGCGCTGGGGTATTTATGGCCGGACGGCACCCTAAAGCTGAAATCATTGTCGCTCTGTTATTGGCCATCATTTCATGGAGCCTTTCCGACATGCCCATAATTTACAGGTGCCTGATGTGGGCCGTCGCTTGGGCGCTTCTATTACTTTAGGATCTAACAACTTTTGCACGCGTGTCGCGGTTGCCTGCGGTAATTAAGCTTTTACTATCGGTCGGTTTGACCGGATGTCTTGCTGCGGTGTCGTATTCACCAATCATGGCAACCTGGCATAAAGAGCAAGCTGCGGTCACGAGTCGCACGCTTGAGGCACCAGAAAGCGAAACAACGATTTCCAGATGGGCAGGTACAATTTCAGATAGGGACGGATGCGGATGGCACGAGATTCAATTGGACTGGAGGCAATGGTCCAATTATGGACCTTGTCGGCGATAAACTGTCGATACAGCGTAAGTCGGGAAAGTTGTTATTAACGACCCAGGTGCGAGACCAGCAAGGCAAAATCGTAGTGCAGAGTGACCGATAATGAATGGCAAGTGTCTCCAGACCTTGAGTATTTGTTGGGACAAAAATTACACGAAACTCTCTTGAAGTTAAAGATGGTAGGGGACGGGTTGTTTTGCAGGTGATCCTGTTGCCAGAATCCGTCCGCATTCAAGGTGAATGGTGGCATGAAGACGGCAACGGGGTGAGAATCATGAGACCGTTCCCGTATGATAGGGTGGGGACTGGACCTATTTTAAAATGACGAAGATTTATCATCCGGATGACCCAGCCATAGAGCCTATGTTCCAATATCCGAGTAAAGACCATTGGGGAGTTTACGCCGATTGGATTAATCCACAGGAAATAGCTTCTGTGGACTCATATTCAACTAACAAGGTAATGAGGAATGCAGTATTTATTTATGCGGGCCTGGTTCTTGTGGCGCCCCTTTCGCTGCTTGCGCTGTGGCGCTTGGGGGATTCCTTGCACCGCCTTGCGAACCGCCGCTTCTGGCGCGCCGGTAGTGGGGACTCTCGTGCTTTTGGAAGGGCCTTCAGGGCCGCGGTCACGCGTGAGCGCATCCGGCAAATCGAGGCCAAGGCGCTGCGCAAGCTGCACACCCCCGAGCGTTTGCGTGATCTTGAAGGCTTCCTCGGCTGCGAAGGTCTGTCCAAGTCCGTCGGACGGCACACAGTCGAAGCTGAAGGTTGAAGAATCGTTTTGCCGTTCCAGCTTTTGCAGTATTCTAGTCTCAATGGTAGTGAGAACGGCTCTGAGGGCAGGTGCCGTAAGTTGCTTCGTTTCCTTTGGGCTGGCCATTTTGTTTCCCTTCGAACTTAGATGGTTACGGTCGTTGGCTCCGGCGTCGTGGGTGCAGCCGGAAACGATTGATGTCGTAAGTAGCGCTGACTGGGAATCTTAACGACGCACCAGGCGAGGCCGTTGGCTCCCGCGTCGCGGTCGGCGCTATGGACAATGCTCAGAGCCCGTCAAAGTGATTAAGCTGTGAAATCGTTTTGGCGCAGCCCATTGCACGCAGACGACTATATTATAGACCCTTGCGCGGCGCGTTGGTTTCATCGATTGGACAGAGCGGCCTTGTTCGCCGGGCTACTATGATTAAGGCGCGCATTCTGATCACTCAACTGCATGCGCGACGGAACGTTCGCCGCAGACGATTCGCGTGCAGCGATCTGACCAAGACTGGCGCGGCGCCTCGTCTCGAAGCTTTAGCGAGCGCGTGCCAAGTTTGGCGCATCCCTTCACTTCGCATCGACTTCGTTGTGGAGTTCCATACCAAAGCATAATAGGACAGTTCGTTGAGACAACGAAACGCCAGCCCCAGCGTGACTAGCCTCAAAACACCCATTGTTAGAATCACCTCTGTCGGTTCAGAGCACACGGACTGGAGCCGTTGGCCCGCTTGGCCATATGCCCTCTGAAGCGGAGGCGTGCTTTTGGATCGAGGGGCGATGGCTTACTTTCCCTACTGGTCGGGCGGTAGTCGGCTCTCACGCGTTTCGCCGCCATTTTTGCTCCGATCACTTGATACCTAGGCCACGGTGGCGCTCCGCGTCCCACTCTTCACGGGTTTTGTAACCTCAAAAGTTGAACTGGCCGCTGGCGCGAAGTCGGCGTTTGGTGTTTAGCGTTCAGCCGGTACTTGCATCGGCAGGATCAAGGCCCAGCCGCGGACCCGCACTTCGCGGTGGCTATAGGCAGTCGGCACCGAGTAGTCGTTGCCGCCGGGATGGCGCACCAGAGACAACGAGTTGACCCAAGTAGCCTTCTCATCGCAGGCATCGTAGGGAGTCGCCGTAGCGGCAGCAAGGCAGCCTGATCTCTTACCAGCCGCTCGCCGATCGAGATGTCCCGGTGAAGGAGTTTGGCTGAGGAGGCTGCGAACGGGCATCGGCTCGATTCCCGACGGAGAGAATCGATATGAGTCCTCTGCGAACGGCAAAATCTTAGATTTTCCGGTGCCCTCGGGCATTCGAAAACGCTCGAACGTGTATTGCTTTCCGATCGTTTTGCAGGAATCACCTATGGCTGAGACGCCGTCACACCTGAAGGGTGTTAATTTTTTGGCGAAAGTACTAGTTTTTGTCATTATGACCAGTCGAAGCTGAACCGGTGTCGTTTGAGGACTGGTCGCCCGGCAAGCAGGTCGATGACAGAGACCTCAGAAAAATCTTTCCCCGTAGTCGGAATCGGCGCATCAGCCGGGGGATTAGAAGCCGTTTCCGAAATGATCGCGGAGCTACCGGCCACCACCGGAATGGGCGTTTCTGCTGGTGCAGCACCTCGACCCGACGCACGAGAGCTTCCTGACCGAGATCCTCGCCAAGAAAGCCGCGTTCACGGTTGAGACCGCGGCGGACGGCGCGATTCTCACGCCGGATCATCTCTACGTAATTCCTCCCAACACCATCATGACCGTCGCCGATGGTGTCTTGCGGCTGCGATCGCGCGACGGCGAGGAACGCCCGCACAAGCCTGTCAACATCCTGTTTCGATCGCTTGCCGAGCAGCTTGGGCATTGCGCAATCGCCGTGGTTTTATCGGGGACCGAT
>CAVREL010000061.1:0-71267 GCA_963720105.1 uncultured Acidobacteriota bacterium
CTTGAACTGGAAAATATGCGCCGATCAATCACTGAACAAACCTCAATAATTTCCATAGGTTGGGGCCAATAATGAAATTGGCACGGTGCAGCCTATTGAAGAAATATGGAAATTTGCCTGTGAAGCGAAAATTTTTTTTCATACGGATGCCATTCAAATACCAGGTAAATTGCCCATTGATTTGCAAAGCATGGCAGCCGATGCTCTATCAATTTCCGGGCATAAATTTTATGCGCCAAAAGGCATTGCCGCTTTATTTATACGATCAGGAAGCAATATTATGCCTATTATTTTTGGCGGCGGTCAAGAACAAGGACTTTTTCCAGGCACCGAGTCTGTAGCAAACATAGTTGGTATGGGCAAGGCTGCTGGATTATTTTATTGCGGAACTCGAGCAGACTCAAACTTTACTTTATAGCATGCAAAAAGAATTAATTGAACGCCTGGGTTCTTTGAGCAATATCAAATTTACCGGCAAAATTAATGCTGCCAGAAGAGCCGTATGCGTAGACGCGCACGTACGGGTCTGTGCGGTGGGCGATCAGCGATGGTCGTCCGTACCGCGACCGCGATCACGTTCCGGTGAAATACCGCGTGCCGGACCCTTCATGTTGACGCCCTGTGAATCCGGGGGTAAATTGATGGCGTACGTGGAAGGAGGGCAGTCCAAAAGATGCAGGGAGACTCTCCAGTACATTGCGTGAGGTGGCTGTGGCGTAAGTGATCGCGCCCCGGAACCCCAAGCTACCCCGGCGGGGAGATTTAAACCGCATGGGACGCTACCGCACCCTTTCACGTAGAGTTGCATCCCCTGATCCGAACACCGTACAAACCCGGAGCGAGCGATTGTGCCACATGACCAGGTCGTGTCGGCCACCGCGGCTATTGTAAAGCGCCAGATCATTCGCCGACAACGAAACGCGGGCCACATTGCTGTATAGTCCGCTTGTCGGACAGTTGGACAAGTTGCTGAAAAACGGGCTAGGGTCTAAAGTCCCGTCGGACCTGAGGCCGATCGGATCGCGCGTGATAACGTCCTTTATCATTCACTATGCCAGCTCAATGGCAACGCCGGGATTGAGGAGTGCGGACCGTTGACGGCGTCGCCTTTCGCCGGCATAGTGAACGCTAAAGGACGCTATCGCCAACAACCTGAAACGACCGCGCCCAAGTTCTTTCAGGCGCTGTTGCTGACGACAGAAATCCCGAGGCGATCGTTCACCGCGTCTTGCAGCTTCTGCTTGCTGCCGATATACCGTTCCGTTGTTTCATATGGAGACCGCTTCGACGAAGCAAAGCTAAAAGCTCCTCCTGCCGGAAGCTTTTATACGGAACCGCCAGGCCAGACTCATTTCGCTGAAACAGGGGATGAGCCAGTAGTAGTGCAGATTACGGGGTTTGGGCCGTCGTCAACAGATTATGTCGACGCCAACCGTGACCCGCGAAATTCTCAATAGACCGACTAAGGATCCGACGCGAATCGAGAGATACGGGCATCGCTCGCTCGATGGCCGCAGCTTCTTACTTATTCTTGACTAACCGCCTGGACGATCTTTTCGCAACACGCTTCTTTGTTTGAGCTTCATCGTTAGATTGGATGGTATGGGCGTTGACGATCGCCCGGAGCAGCCCTGGGAAGCGTTCCTCGATCTCCGCGCAACGTGAGGTGTTGTGCATCTCCACGCCGCGCCGTTCGCCACGGATCAGCCCCGCCTCTCTCAGGATCCTGAAGTGTTGCGAGAGGGTGGACTTCGGAATTGCCTTGTCACTGACGGTCAGAAACATTGAGCAGTTATGCGAACACTCCTGAGCCACAATATCTGCGAAGATCGCCGCCCTTACCGGATCCGACAATGCATGGAGAATCCCCTCAACCGTTATGTCCTCAAGCGATGGATGGAATAAGGGACGCACATCCCTAAGAGTAGGTGTTCCGCATTAAAGGTTCAATAGTTCTCAAATTCGGAACTATAGAATCTTTCACGAGCCCGGCTCCATCTACTGAGCAGAACCAGGGAAAGGGGCTGCACAGCACGGCAGCCCCCAAAACAATCCCTTGAAGCGCTTCACACAGAAAAGGGGTAAAGAAATGGGCAAGCTCAAAGGCAAGGTAGCAGTCATCACCGCCGCCACCTCCGGCATGGCGCTCGCGACAGCTAAACTGTTCGTCGAAGAGGGAGCGTATGTTTTCATCACAGGACGACGCCGAGACAAGCTTGATGAGGCCGTAAAACTCATCGGCAAAAACGTCACAGGCGTGCAAGGCGACGCCTCAAGCCTTGCGGACCTCGATCGCCTCTATGAGACGGTCAAGCGCGAAAAGGGGAAGATCGACATCCTCTTCGCCAGCGCTGGATTCGGTGAACTCGCAAAGCTCGAAGAGGTCACTGAGGAACACTTCGACAAGACGTTCGATCTCAACGTCCGAGGCACGCTCTTCACTGTGCAGAAGGCGCTCCCGTTCTTCAACGACAACGGCTCCATCTTTCTCAACGGCTCCATCGCCAGCATTAAGGGTTTTCCAGCATTCGGCGTCTACAGCGCGAGCAAGGCTGCTGTTCGCTCGTTCGCTCGCACCTGGCTCTTAGAGCTCAAGGAGCGCAGAATCCGCGTGAACATCCTCAGTCCCGGCACCATCGACACGCCAATCCTCGATCCTCTTGGAGAAGCGGCCAAGGAGTTCTTCAAATCCCAGATCCCGCGCGGCGAGATGGGACGCCCAGAGGAGATCGCGACCGTTGCCCTGTTCCTCGCCTCCAGCGATTCCAGCTTCGTCAATGGAATCGAGCTCTTCGTTGACGGTGGAACAGCTCAGGTCTAACTGCAACACTCTATATTTCCGCAATCCAGGAATGGGATTCGTCCGCAGGAACTTCTCCGCTTCGTGGGAACGAGTCCCGTTTTGGTTTTAAGCTCGCGCCTTCACCTGTGCCTCGCGAAAACTCCATTCGCGGCTGAAACGGCGTGCTCGTTACCGTAAAGAATCGTTCGGGAGGGGCACGCAGGGTCAGGGCACGAGAAGGCTTCTTGCGCTCTGTCCGTGGTAAAGCCACGTGATTAAGCTTCAATAATGTGGATTAAACATACCTCCGCGCACGAATTTCGATGGTCGATTTGGAGAGGATTTATATACGAAGCAGGGCCTATGGGCGAGGCGGTATCGATGGTGTAAGCCGCCCATTCTGGGCATCGCGATGACTCTGCTGCATTCCGGGCCCGGATTCGCTTCGGCTTTACGCCCGCTGGGCGTCTCCTTCGCAAGGCCGAGGTGTGTGCGATCGTCGTGGTAATAGAGGATGTATTCGTCCATGAGGCGCTTCAGATGGCGCTCGTTGAGCACAATCACATCGTCGAGCAAGTCCCGGTCATGCGCTATGACGAAGAAGCAAAACAGTATGCCGAAGGTGATTGTTGGGACTGTGAAGAAGTCCATCGCGGCAATTGCTTCGCGGTGGTTGCTCTCTGAAGGATTTCTTTAGTAGATGACCTTGAGAGATAACTGAATTTGTCTTGAGGTTCCAGCCGTCTTGGAGATTTCGCCGAAACCAGATCCTGTCAGGATGTTCGAGGGAAGCCCCATGTTGACGATGTTGAACAGATTGAAGAATTCTCCGCGGAACTGGACGTCCATGCGTTCCGCTCCGGAGGCTCTCCTTCCGAAGGGCGTGTCCTTGATCATTGCGAAGTCGTAATCGTAGTAGGCAGGCCCGCGGAAGCTGTCGCGTCCGAGAGTGCCGAAGCGTCCCTGGTTAGGCCCAGTACCGCCCGGGATGTGAATCGGAATATTGAAATATGTGCTCGCGTTGGCCGCTCCCATCCCAAAGTAGTCTTGGCGGTTCGTGCGCGCCGTGGACAACTTCGGCACGGCAATCTGATCCGGACGGTCGACACCGTTCGCGCCCGCTCCCGTCTGCTGGATGCCCGAGTAAACCGTGAACGGCGCGCCGGAGGAGATGGATGAGATCGAGAGCAGCTCCCAACCGTAGGTGATCTTGCGGGGAACAGCGCCTAAGAAATTAGCATTTTGCAGGTGTAAGTCCTGCGCCACACTCAGCCCAAAGCTGTGGTTCACGTCGAAAGAAGAGGGCGCCTTCTCTGCGCGAAGATTGAACGGGTCCTGTGACGCTCCTGAGGTAGTAGCACCTGTTGAACCCGTACCACTCAACACGATGGAAGTAGTGTCAATTGACTTACCCCAGGTGTACGAGACCTGAATGCCGGGTCCGCCGTGACCCACGGTACCGAATAGCGAAGCCTGCAGCGCGTTGTAGTTGGAGTGCACATCATTGGTCATCACGTTCATCACCCCAAAGCCGCCGGTTACGTCACCCGCAGAGTTGAATTGCGTATGGGGTGCGAACTCAGGGGTAGCGCCGGGATAGGCGTTCGGAAAAGAGATGCGCGGAAGCTTCTGAGCCACAGTTCCCACGTAGCCCAGGTCCGCAGTCAGGTTGGCGATCTTGCGCTCGAGGCCCAGCGTCCAGGTGTAGAGTGTGCCATTGCCAAACTTGGCATCGATCCCGGAGAGGTTCAGAGAACTCACCGCACCCGAGGAGGTCACGCTGGCCAAGTCCTTCTCGTAGCGGTCCACGTCCATCGGCGTGTTGGCAGGAATATTCTTCGTTCCCTTCGCCAGAATGTCATTGCCGCTCAGATCGTAGGCAATGGGTAACATCGATGGGGTGATCGTGAACCCATACGCAAGTGGCGCGCTCGATGAGGATTGACGCCGCGGGTTGATCGCGAAAGGCGTAGAACCAGTGAGCATGTTGTCCTGCCAGATATTTGGTGGTATTACCGTCACCGCTCCACCTGCGTGCGCGGTAAAGTTCTTTAGCGGCGCCCAGGAGATTTGTATCCTTGGGCCCCATCCATTCCAGGTGGTTGAATATCCGGGCTGAGGGTTGACAACATAGTCCAAGGCTCCATTCAGTGTGCGAAAGGAGCCAGTGCGATGTGCACGCTCGGTGATCGGGGTGTAGTACTCCCAGCGGACACCGTAGTCCAGCGTCAGTTTTGGCGTGACCTTCCAAGTGTCTTCGACATAGGCGTTGTA
The DNA here is from genome assembly GCA_963720105.1 of uncultured Acidobacteriota bacterium. Classification (GTDB taxonomy): domain Bacteria; phylum Acidobacteriota; class Terriglobia; order Terriglobales; family Acidobacteriaceae; genus Telmatobacter. The sequence goes on from CAVREL010000061.1 coordinate 5,057, forward strand.
ATCGCTGCGGTTGATGGCCGCCGGACCGATGTGTGCACCACCTGAAACTCCTGGAGGCGCAACGGCTACTATATAGGCAAATGGCGAACCTGAGAGTAAACCAGAGAGCGTATCAGGTAGAGGATCACCTAGATTGATGTTGCTGCTTGCCACTCGCGGACGCGATCGCTTCCGTTGCGTAGGCGGTACCGCCGCCGAAATCGTACTCCCCGTTGGGTGGAATACCGAAATAGGTGGTGTCCACATTCTTCCTGACCTCGAAGCCCGCTTTCAGAATGTGTTGTCCGGCGGAGTAGCTGATGTTCTCCCGCTCCTGGAACAGATTGCCGTAGGCTTGCATCACTGATCCGCCGGCACTGTTGAAGGCTTCGAAGAGACCGTCTTCAAACTTCACCGCGGGATCCGTGTGATCGGGGCTAGGAAAACCAGGTGTGGATCGGGTTATGGAGAGCGAGGACTCCAGCACAAGCTTTGGCGTGAACGTCGTTGTGAGTGTCCCGACGACGTTACGCTGCCGATCGAGGTACTCGACGGCGAAGGCGGGATCGATCGCTGTCTGATCGGGGTTGGTCGTCGGTCCCGTCAGGTTGTCCATCGTGAAACGCGCGAAGAACTGGTTCTGTGCTGAAAGCTTGTGGTCGATGCGCAACGAGAACTGGTCGGCGTTGGTGGTCACCTTCGAAGCAGTCGCGTAGGTATTCGCACCAAAGGGGCCAGTTGGGAGATTCGGCAGCGGGTATCGAGCCAGTATCGCAGCAATGGACGGATTCACCGGAATGGCCAGCGAATCGGTTGTGCCGTCGGGAAAAGTCACGGTGTCGGAGACGATATTTGAGCCTTCTGAAGGCCGTTGTGCAGCGGTGGGTACCGGCATGACCTGTGTGGTGCCCAGCACCTGGCGAAAGCCCTGGTACTCAGTAAAGTAGAAGGTGCGCTTACGCCCGTCATAGAGATGAGGGATGTAGACGGGGCCGCCATTGGTGAATCCGAATTCGTTACGACGGAAGGGAGGAATGCGTCCCGGGTATGCAGGCGTCGGATGATCGAAGAAATTGCGCGCGTCAAACGCTGAGTTGCGCACAAACTCAAAAAACGAGCCGTGTAAGCCAGCCGCTCCGGAGCGAGTGATGATGTTTGTGAAACCCGACGCCCCACGACCGATATCGGCCGGCATCCATCCTGAACTCGATTGCAGTTCCTGAATGGCATCTACGTTGAAGTTCGGCATGATACTGCCGCCCATCTCCGGATCGCTGATGTCTGCACCATCCATGGCAAATGTCGCCTCCACCCCGCGTTGGCCATTGATTGCAAACTGCTGGGTGAAATTCGTCGCGCCGTTTGTATCGGTCATAGTGCCGGCTGCCAGGAGCAACAGAGTACTGAAGTCACGGCCGTTCAGAGGCAGAGAACTCACTGCCTGGCCGGAAAGTGCTTCACCGCCCGTTGCGCCTGTGCCCTGCTGCGTCGTCACACTGATTTCGCCCCGGCTCGACAACGTGATCACAACAGGCGGAGCGTCGGAGGCCAGAGTAATAGCCTGGGCGTAGGCAGCGGTCTTGCCCTCGGCGATGATTGCGAGCCTGTATTGCCCGGCGCGTAGTGCCGAAAGCGTAAAGCTTCCGTCCGTACCAGTGTTGGCTTCGGCCGTGGCCCCACCCGTCAATTTCACTTTGGCATCTGCGATCGGCGCGCCGGCGCTGTCGCGCAAAAGACCATGCCAGACGAAAGCCGCTTGCTCCTGCGCAAGGAGTGGCATTGCGAACGCTAATCCAAGTATAAGTAGTGGGCCTGCAGAACGTACGAGCTTCCTCACTATCGACGTCATCGCGCTCCTCCTGCCTCGTCCGGGGACCTTCGCTGTCGCCCGCTTGATCCCGTAACGCCGCTCAGCCAGGAGCGGACGGGCTCGTCGTAATACTTCAAGGCAAGCCATGCGACACAAATCCTGAATGAATAAATGGAGAAATCAATGTCCACAGTTCAGGCTCGGAGCCGCATTCCTGCGCATCTTCGTTAGGATCTTGTTCACGTTCAGAGGAGACGGCGATCACGCGAATTCAGCGAATTACGAGAGTCCCTGTCAATGGCGTGTTGTCTGACGATCCACCGACCAAGACTTGATATTCCCCGGGTGTCGTGTTCCAGGCATTCTTCTCTTCGTCGAAGATCTTTAGGACCCGGTCGTCAATCGCAACAGAAACTGCTTTCGATTCGCCCGGCGCGAGTGCGACCCGCGTCCATCCCACCAGCCGCATGTAACGTTCGTCTGTGCCCTTCGGAAGCCGTGCGTACACCTCGGCGATCTCGATCCCGGGCCTCTTCCCTGTGTTCTTGACAGCGAAGCTCGCCGTCCTGGCAGCTGAATCGATATTCAGACCGGAGTACGCGTAGGTCGTGTAAGACAAACCGAAGCCGAAGGCAAACAGCGGTTTCTTGTGCTGCTCCTCGAACCACTTGTAACCAACTGCGCTACCTTCGTCGTAGTGGACCGCGTAGCCTGTCTGAGCAGACGCGTTCGAAGAAGGAGTTCCGTTGTCCGCAACATCTCCAGCGTGAGCCTGACTCTCAGCAGGAAGTTTCGGAGGCTCTGGGTGCGGAAGATCCTCTTTGCTCCTCGTGAAAGTCAGCGGAAGTTTGCCGGAAGGATTGATATCCCCAACAAGTACTTTCGCCAACGCCTTGTGCCCCGAGCTGCCGGCGTACCAAGCCTCGACTACGCCGGCCACCTTGTCGATCCAGGGCATAGTCACAGCAGTTCCAGTCTCCAGCACGACGATCGTGTGCGGATTCTCCGACGCTACCCGCTCGATCAACGCATCCTGATTGTCAGGAAGCGAAAGGCTCGGAATGTCCATGTCCTCCGACAGCCACTGATACACAAACACAATCGCTAAATCGGTGCTCTTGGCCAAATTGACTGCCGACTTGGTATCCGTTCCGGGATCGAAGTCAATCTTCGTGTTCGGCAGTTTTGCCTGGAGCGCTTTCAGAGGAGAGGTTGGGAACCAAACGGGTTTCTGCCAGATCGTCGCGCCTTTGCCCGGAGGCATGATGGCATTCCCGCCCGGTGGATCCACCTGCGCTGATCCTCCGCCGGAAATCATCCCGACGTCCGCGTGCCCGCCAATGATCGCAATACTGTGAATCGTCGACGGCACAATCGGAAGTACTGTCGGACTATTCTTCAGTAGAACGATGCTCTTTTCTTCTACTCGTTGCGCGACTTCGAATCCCTTCTCCACATCGACGACGCTGTTCTGAGGCGGGTCGTCGACGATGCCAGACAGAAATTCAGCGTAGAGAACTCTCCGCGCATGGTCGTCAATTTCTGAAATTGGCACTCTTCCGGCTTCCACTGCTTCTTTTAGCTTCGAACCAAAGAAGTCTGCCATCGGCTGTTCCTGATCGAGGCCTGCTGCAGACGCCTTCTCTGTGCTGTGAGTTCCTGCCCAGTCGGAGATAATGAATCCTTTGAAGCCCCAATCTTTCTTGAGTACGTCGTGAAGCGTGTACGGGTTCTCGCAACCGAAGTCACCATTGATGCGATTGTAGGAACACATCACCGCACCGGGATTCGCGATGGAGATGGCGACATGAAAGGCGAGCAGATCGGACTCCTGCATCGCTCGCTTCGAGATGACCGCGTTCACAAAGAAGCGTCCCGTCTCCTGATCGTTCATCACGTAGTGCTTGATGTCACCGACCACATGCTGGCCCTGTTCGCATCTCATCAGGTTGCCTACCACGGTGCCGGCCAAGAGTGGATCTTCCCCAGCATATTCAAAATTGCGCCCATTGCGGGGTTCGCGGATCAGATCGACTCCGCCTCCCAGCGTCATGTTGAATCCTTGCGCCCGCAGCTCCTTGCCGATCACAGTCCCAAATTCGCAAGCTGAGTCCGGATCCCAGCTCGCTGCAGCGCCAAGACTCGATGGCATAGCCGTCGCGTATCGACCGTTCGCACCGCTGTCTCTCACTCCATAACCCGCGTCAGAGATAACCAAAGGCGGGATACCGAGGCGTTTTACTCCTTCCACGTACCCCGCACCACCGTTGGTAAGGTTCGACAGCGGCATTTGCCACTGCGGCGCATGGGCCATGCCATTCCCATGGAGTAACGCGAGCTTTTCGTCGAGAGTGAGCTGTTTCAGAACCAGGTCGGCCCGCTCCTCCGGGGAAAGGCTGGGATTCATCCAGGGTGGATCATTGTTCTGAGCGGCTGCGATAGATGCTGCAGAGATGAGTGCGAGGGCCGCAATAACGGTGAGAAGAAGGTAAGAACCAGGCTTGCAATTCGGCATGTATCTCCAAAGACTCTTCACACGCGGGTGATGAAGAAGTTCGTTCCTGCTCGATCGGCTACCGAAACGCTATTCCGCGGTGTGCTGGGCACCGACAGAACTCATTTCGACGCTTCAGTGCCGTTTTCAAAGACGAATTTGGCATTCCTGGTGTGAAGTTCGACCAGGTATGTCACGCCGTTCACGACCGAAGTGACCACACCGGCTCTGTCTTCCTTTCCCTCGACCATGAGGGCTGGAACCGTAACAGTCTTCTTGTCATCCGTCTTGATGGTCAACTGCACTCGGGAGCCTGAGGGTGTACTCCAGGTCACTTCGCATATTCCGCGGGGTAGCTGAACGTTTCCCGCCCGAACATCGGAACTCAGGTAAAAGGTCTGCGAGTTCTTCGCAGCCACTAGCGTGACCGAGGACAAGATGAATAAAAGGGCGAACCCAAGGATGCGCCTCATAGAAAGTCTCCTTCCGTCCATGACAGAAGTCCAGCGGACTTCCGACGTAGTCAGGCTAGGCGCAGCTTATGCAGTTTTTTAAGGTGCATCGTGCATCAGACATAGCGAGATAACGACAAATCTCGCATTTACAAGAGGATAGATCCCAAGCGGAGCCAGGTTTGTGGGGATGTATGATACAGGTTTCTGAGGTCGAAACGATTCACCACGTCTCGACAGCGATGACCGTTGGCGGCCCCGGATGGCCATCAATAACATTCGCTTCTATTACGGCTTCGAGATTTAGCTGGTCCCAGTTCTTCGGAGCCTTTTGCAGCATTGCATCCAGGTACACCGGATTGGAGACTACCTCGCTTGCTGCTTCAGTTCCTTCCCCCAGGATGCCGGCCAGGATGATGACGGGCTCGCCGGTAACCGTGTCATGAAGCCGGCCGACTATGGCGTAGTCGCGCGAAAGACTCTTGCCTGGAACCTGCCATTGAAGCGTCCAGATCTTTTTAGGTGCACTCTTGCGATCCACTACCTCCCGAACGTTATTCTCATATTCAAACCCCATCGGTAAATCCTGCGTAATGCGCATCGTCCAGGGATTATCGAATGCACCAATCAGGACGAATGGACCTTCTCGCAATTGAGCAAAGCCAGTATCCGAAGCGGATAACACGCGAAATTGGATATTCTTCGGAACAAGAGGCACAAGAGATCGGGCGAGGGTGATGACATCGTACGAATTTAGATTGCCACCTTCCGAGGCGGGGAACGTCCGGTTTTGGAGATCCACAGAGTCGGTTGGTTCGGCAAGGCAATATGTAACCCGGCTCGAGGTTGCGGTAATCGGCTGCCAGAAGCGCGACATATTCGAGGGTTCACCGGCACCTGCTGCCTGGCTCGGAAGTCTCACGCGACCAACGCCAAATCCGATCAGCGCGGCGACGAGCAATGCGAGGGCAATCGGAATCCAGCGGCGGGTCACGAGTCGAGAATGGGCCTGTTCGGCCTTTACTTCGGTGAGCGATTCGAAATCAGAATCCTTCGGAAGCGGCTCCATTTTCTCGGCGACTAAAGGCTCCGCGGCGACGCCAATGTGAGAAGCAGTTGGCTCCCGAAAAGCCGGAACATAGGAGCCGATTGGCAGTTCGATTATCAATTCCCCGGCGTGATCAGGGTTGTAATAGTATTGGCTGAGCCTTTTCCGAACTTCGGCTGCCGCAGTGCGAACCACCGGATCTAGATTGACATCGTAGACAGGTTCGCGCCCAAAAGCCTCGATGCCAATTGTCCTTTCCTTCAATTCGCTCGCATTGCCAAGAAGCGTTTGCTCGACAGTGTAGGTGAGCAACACTGGGTATCGCTTGCTATTCGTGAACAATGGGTGCGCAACGAGCCGCCTCAGTTGTTCGCGAACCAGTGCCGGATCCGGCCCAAACTGAGCACCGTTCACAGAATGTGATGAAGACGCCATATCAAACGACCGCTGAAGAACTTTTCCGCCACCATCCGAGCAATCTCCTGAACTGAAACGGTTTAGCATGGGCCTCAGCGGAGACCTAAGATCTGCGGCAACACATAATCATTTCATACACACGGTGCTGTCGTCATTTGTCCCGAATCGCCGGGCGCACCAGAGAAGGCGGCGGCCCCCCTCTGGGGCGAACCGATTCCGTACTGGCGCAGCAAGCGGCGCATCATCACTACCGGCCGGCCAACTTCTTTTGAATTGTCTTCACCCAGATCGCTTCGGCGCTGGGCTCCATCGTCTTCGCGATTGCCAGCGCCTGCTGGTACGCGGGCTTCGCGGCAAGCGGCCGGCCGAGCGCAGTGAATGTGTTGCCCAGAACCATTTGTGCCTGCAACTCATCGGGGTCGATGGCAACGGCCGTCTGCGCCTCCACCAGCGCGGACGCTAACTGCCCGGCCGCAATGAGATCTCTGACCCGCGTGACGTGGCCGAGGGCGGAGGCGGAACGCATGTCAAACGTCCCATCGTAGACAAAGACACCGTCCTGGATGAAAGCAACTGGGTTCATCTTCTGAAACTCCCGGTAAGGATTCAGCACGTTGGAGCCCCACTCGTAGCCCGTGAGCGTTCCCGCGCTGATCAGCAGAGTCCCCGTGATCGTCTGCGGCGTATCGATTTGATCATCCGTCCACCCGCTGTCAGCCGTCGGCAACGGTTTGCATGGGATTCCATACGCGCTGAAATGGATGGAAGGTTCGACGAAGTAGGCAAACCAGCAGTCCTTCACCCCGCGATTGTCGAGATATTTCTTGACCGCCTTCAACTGTTGACCCCAGTCCGTGTTGGAGTCGGTCAGGTACTTATAAGTGTTCGCGGGACCTCCCCAGAATTCGTTCGAGTAGGCAAGGTAGTTCGGATAAGCTCGCGCCGAAGACACCGCGTGCCATGCCAGCAGCAATCCCGCGACGTAGGCCCAGCGCCGGTCCCTATGCGTCAGTGCGAGCGCGGCGCCCCCAATCAGCGCGGAGAGAAACGGATACATGGGCAGGATGTGCCTTGCGCCGATGTTCAGGCCAGTGCCGGTCGCGATCAACAGATAGAGAACCGGAGGAATGGTGAGAAAGAAGATTTCGCGCCGAGCGCGCAATTTTCCGGTAGCTATCGCGAAGGCGGCCAGCAGCAGCAAACCCATGAAGGCTGCCGTGGACTTGATGATGAAGGCCGCAGGAAAGTAGAACCAGACTCCGTGCGCGTATACTTTGCCGAAGATGTAGGTTGAGAACGAATCTGAGATCAGGCGCACGTCCACCAACCCGTAAAGATAAGACTCGGGCAGGATGTGCAGGCGCGCGAGCGCGAGATAGGCGTGCGGTTCCACCCCTTTCAATCCCCGCGTGTACTCGGCGAGTGAGGGACTCAGCGGCATTCCACCTGGTCTGGCGGCGTAGCGAAAACCGTAAAAAGCCCAGAGCACCACGATGGCAATGGTCGACGCAGCCAGAAAGGCGCCAGTCAGGCGCAATGCTACTTTCCTTTTGTTGGTCCGCGTCTCGGGCGAGGGCCACAATATCTCAGTAATAATGAGTGCCAAGCCGAATGGGAGGAGAAGCACACCTGAGTGTTTCGACGCCAGGGCGAGTCCACTTACCAGGCCGAGAACGATCAGCCTCCCGACCGAAGGCGCCTTCACGTAGCGGTAGAAGGCATAGATACTGGCGAATATGAAGCAGGAGATACCCATATCCGTTGTGACATAGGCGCCGTGCGCGATCATGTTTGGCTCAAACACCACCAGCGCCAATGCGAACAGCGCCGCACCGTCGCCAAACATCTCTCGCGCTACCAGAAAGACGAGCAGTCCCAGCAAAAGACTGAGGGTTGCCGCCGCCATCCGGGCGCGAAAAGTGATGCGATCCGCTTCGGCCTCTCCACCATTGCCGAAGATGAAATCCCGCCCGTCGAAGTATGCTTCGTCTTTGAATGATGCAAGCCCCTTGGGATCTGGCACCTTCAGGTGCATCGGCAGAAGTGGGATCGCCGCTAGCGCCTTCACCAAGGGCGGATGTTCCGGATTGATGCCAAAGTCTAACTTCTTCCATGACATATAGCCGGCGAAGATATGGTCACCTTCATCCCAAGACAATGATTGCTGTCGAATCGAGAATGTCAGTTCCCCCAAAAACACCAACAAAAGCAACACTGCTCCCGCGCTTCCATAGTGTTTCCGTACGTTCAGTTCAAACACGTCTCACCCGAAAGACTCGAAGTTGCTGTCCTGGATCTATTTTGACAGCATTCGTGGGCTTCGCGAATCGTGCCGTTAGCGCCGGGTTGGTCGTTGCGGAGCGCCCAGAAAGTCCGGTTTTCAGAACTTCAGCAGCCAGTTTCACGGTGGTGCCCAAGGAGAGTTCCATAGGCACGCAGAGTTTCCGGCAATGCCGGGCTCAAAGCCAGGTCGCGGTCTTTGTGGCCTTGCCGTCGACCACGTGGATGACCATGCGTTGGCTGTCGATATCAGCGATCTTTGATCAGTCGTATCGGATTGCCCGCATCGGATTCGATGCCGCCGCGCGCCAGGCAGGCAGCGCGCACGCCACGGCGGCAAACACTGCCAGCACCCCGGTAGCGGCGAGCAGTAGAAGGGGGTTGCGCGAACTCTCGGCATCCCAGCCCGCCAGCACCCTATTAAGCGCCAGAGTGAGTAGGATACCGGCGAGAATTCCGGCGCCCACGCTTACGACCGTTGAGTTGAAAACAAGACCAAGCACATGGCTTCGAGGAGCGCCCAGCGCAATGCGAATGCCGAACTCATTTGTGCGCTGGACGACCGTATAGGAGACCACGCTGAACAGCCCCACAGCGGCCAGCGCCAGAGCCAAGGCGGCAAATGCGCCGAAGAGCCAGGAGATCAGGTGGCCTCGCGCCCACTCGGGCTGTTCGTGGATCCAGCCGTCCAGGTCACGGACATCGTTACCGGTCTGCTGATCCCGGTCCACCGAGTTGACCGCAAGCTGTACCGCATGAAGCAATCGAAGCGGCGGGACCTGGGACCGGACCAGCATGTGCGTTCCCATTACCTCGATCAGCGTTTCTGGAACGAACGCTTCCGACTGCACCGGCTTGGAGAGACCGTCATCGAGCTTGTCCTCGACCACGCCCACGATCCGCAGCCAACCATCCGCTCCAGGCGCCAAGATGCTGTAGGGGGGCTGCCCCCGCAGCCCGGGCCACTTGATCGAACGCCCCACGGCATCCTCTCCGGGAAAATACCGCCGCGCCAGCGTTTGATTCACCACAGCTACCAAGGCGCCGCGATAGTCCTCGGCTTGATCCCAAATTCGGCCCTCGAGAAGCGGAATGCGCAGCAAAGGAAAGTACTCCTGGCTAACCATGTTCAGGCGCGCGGCTTGATCGTGCCCCGAAGGCTTACCAAGAATTTCGAATTTGGTCTCGAACCCATTCGATGGCGGCGTAGCGTTGGTGGATAGCGCCGCCATCGTCACCCCAGGAACCTCTGCCACCTTCTCGCGCAACTGATCGAAATAAGCGGCGCGTCCGGCCCAGGTGGTGTATACCCCATCGCGCAAGGGAATGCCCACCGCCATAACGTTGTGCGGATCGTAGCCCAGGGGAATATGAGCCAGGCGCAAGAATCCCTCGATTGCGGCGCCAGCTCCGGACAGCAGAATCAGTGTGAGCGCGATTTGCCCCGCGATCAACGCGCCGTGCGCGCGCCGCCCGCTCACACCGCCGGTCATCTTGCGAGCGCTTGCCTGCATCACCTGGCTCACCTCTGTCCGCGACAGTTGCAGGGCCGGCCAAAGACCAAAAAGGACGCCCGTGCCCATCGCCGCGGCGATCGAAAACAACAGCACCGCCAGGTTGATTTGAATGGCAGCCTCATGCGGAAACGAATTCTCCGGCAGGTTGGCCACAATGGTATTCAGAGACAGGGTGGCTAGAACCACTCCGGCGACAGCTCCGCTCACCGAGAGCAACAGCGATTCGGTCAGCAACTGGCGAACGATCCGGCGGCGGGTGGCTCCAATGGCTGCGCGCACCGCGAACTCGTGCCGCCGCGCCGTTGCGCGCGCCAACAGGAGAATCGAAACATTTCCGCATCCGATCAGCAGCAGCAGGGTTACCGCTCCGAAGAGCAGATACAGCGTTCCACCCAATTGGTGCACGAAGTCTTCGTTGATCCCCATCACATGCAGGCGGAACGGATTCGGCGGAAAGTGTCTGGGCGTCTCCTTCGCGAACTGGTTCATCAGCGGTTGCAGGGCGGCGTCAGCCTGGGCGTGGGTCACACCCGGCTTGAGGCGAATCTCGGTGAAGTAGGACAGCGCCTGATCGGAATCTGTTTTCAACGGAAGGTACACGTCTCCGTCTTGCCAGGTAAACCGCGGCGCCGCCACTCCCACGATCAAATAGCTCTTATGATCCAGTCGGATCGTCTTTCCCACGACGGCGGGGCTGGCGTTGAAATGCCGCTGCCAGAATTTGTGGCCGAGTTCGACCACCGGTTGCGGGTCCTGCCCGTCGATGGCGTCAGAGGATTGAAGGTTTCGGCCGAGCGCCGCGGCAACACCCAGGAACTCGAAGGCGTTCGAACTCATGGACGCCGCCTGGACGTTTTCCGGCAAATCTCCTCCGCTCACCGTCATGTCCCGGCTGTCAGAGAGAAAGGAGTCTTCCACCGCCGGAGAGTTACGGATTTGTCGCCATTGGGAGGCGGTCAGATTCGCATACCAACCCGTGAATCCCTTCTGCGTGACCAGAGCCAGATGGATCATGCGGTCCGGCGCCCGATACGGATAAGGGTCCAGCAGGATGGCGTAGACAACGCTGAACACGGCGGTCGTAGCACCAATGCCCAAGGCCAGCGAGATCACTGCGGTGATGGTGAACCCTGGCATTTTGACCAGTTGCCTTAGTGAATAGCGCAGATCGTGCAGCGTATGCACATAGGCTCCTTAGGGTAAGAGTAGTCTTGCGTCGTCCAAGGTGTTACATCTTAGAAGCCGATGGCCAGATAGGAAAGTTCCTCGCAGCGGACAGCGGTCGGATCGGGCGCTCGCGTCCGCCTGTCCAGGTGCATATTCCGGTGATGTGGGTGAGAGTCGGTCCATTTTATGGGCAAAAGGGACAATCAAAAATGAAGTTCGATTATTTGGGGTACAGAAATGGGTGTCTTTCATATCAACGACTATAAGAAATTGATTCTAAAGGGAGGATGGCGCCTCAGGTAAGCCCCGGTTAACAGCCGAGTTCTAAAGCCCGGAGTAGGAAGGGCCTCGCCGGGATCGGCGATGTCCTCGGCTGCCATCTTGCGAAACAGGCGCAGCCCTTCCTCGCCACGATAGGCGTGCATGGAGCGGACCTCGCCGAGAGAACCCATCACCGAGCAGCACCACAGCTCGCCGCCCACGCTGTCGCGCGTGAGAACCAACTCGCTCTCGTCGAGCAACTGCCAGGGGACGAAGCCGAAAAGGTCGGTCGCCAGACTGTATAACCTTTGCATGGCGGCAAACGCCGGCGGAGCTTCGCCGGCCAGTTCTTTCACGAAGAAGAATTCGGGGGGAGCAGTCGCAGCGTTGGCGGGTTTCTTAGGCATGATCGATCTGAACTTCAAGTCTATAAGAGTTCACACGGCCATTAGGCCGCCGCGAACGTCAGCCGATAGGATGACCTGAGATACGCATTCACCGGTCTGCGGAGGCGGAGATGAGCGGCAGCGAACGGGATCGGCAATAGATCCGGCGTGCAATTCGTCAAATGGGCAACGAGTACGTCTTTTGTCTTCTGGACGACGCTATATCGCTTCTCTCCCAGGCTCAGCTCCGGCAGTTGATTGCACCCTACGCGAACCCAGATCAATTCATTGAGCACGAAGCGCCGCAGAAGGATTGGCTTGCCGAGGTTTTGGCCTTTCAGAAGACCAGCCTGGCTGGCGAGTACTACGAGGAAACTCCGATCGCTGTGAGGAATTGCGAGGAGAACTCCAGGGGGACGCTCTGCCGGATCACCGATTTTCAGCGGCTGCTCGGTCGCTGTGCCGCGGAGTCCCATTCAGCGAGCGCCGCCGATGTTTGTCGGGCATTCGAGACTCTGTTCGGATTGCTCGATAGCCTCGACGACGGAACCGGCGAGGGGATCTTCTTTGCCGAAGAAGGCGAATCGTTGATGGTGGGCGTCGATTGGAAAATAGTGCTACCGGCGTGGTTCCGGGTACTGGCGGCCACAGTGGCACCGGCTGAATATGCCCGGCGCGTCGAAACGATAATCCGCCGCCATTGCCCCAGCGACCAAGCGGAGATGTGGTGCTGGCCCGCAGCGTTGAAATGTTCGTGCAGCAGAGTCCGGCGCGCAAGGGCTGATCGTCGGGGTGGATGCAACAATAGATCCTTTTGCGGAAGTTGCAATACCCGCAAGGCCGTCACCCCAAGGCCGTCAGTATCGGACTCGCACGATCCGGCATACTGATCCGGCATCAGTCAGCCTCGATTCATTTGACTGCAAGTCTTTGCGGTGTCGTGCGTCGGCTGGTGGTAAGAAGTGTGCGGCGAAAATGCATGGCTGCTCGGACGGAAAATGCACCAAATTCCGCATGAATGGGATGCCAGTGAGGGGAAGCTTGGGCACATTCTGGGCACAATTTAGGCACGAAGGATTTACCGGTTTTGTAATCCGCTGATTCTAAATTAGATTACCTCTGGTGCCGGGAGGGGGGGTCGAACCCCCATGGCCGCAAGGGCCGGCGGATTTTGAGTCCGCTGCGTCTGCCAGTTCCGCCATCCCGGCGTGGAGTGGGAGGCAATTCAAAGTATCGCACACGCTCTGCATCATGATCTACGGAATCCGGCGACGACCTAAGCGACAGGTCTACGTCGCTGGAACAAGTGTGGCGTTCTGGCCGTTGCCGATCCTGAACTCGCCGCACCCAGGCCGAAGTGATATGGGAGGTGCTCCGCGCGCTTTCAGCCATCAGCTATCGGCTTTTGGCCGGTCCGGAGTGGCGCGTGTGACGGCAAGGGCTGAGTATATGGAACTTGAAAGCTGAAAGCTGTTCGCCGTATTGGCGCAAACGACGAGGACAGTGCGGTTGCGCTGCCCAATGCGACTGGTCTTCTCGGAAAGAGACCGTCAAAAGAAAGGACCAACGATGTCGTTGGTCCTTTCTCACCGTCACGTTTCATGTTCCCGGCTTGCCGCGGGCAGTCCGTGAAGAACTAGTGGGTTGCATCTCCCAACCCGGGGGTGTTGGCTGCGGACATCCCCGCTGAAGGGTTGACGCCTTCGATCGCCCAACCATCGTCGAACAATGACGAAGTACCCCACATGGCGCTGGTGCCCCACATGGCGCTGGTACCCCACATGGCGCTGGTGCCCCACATGGCGCTGGTACCCCACATGGCGCTGGTACCCCACATGGCGCTGGTGCCCCACATGGCGCTGGTACCCCACATGGCGCTGGTGCCCCACATGGCGCTGGTACCCCACATGGCGCTGGTACCCCACATGGCGCTGGTGCCCCACATGGCGCTGGTGCCCCACATGGCGCTGCTGGCATTTACGAGAACCACTTGTCCGTTAACGGAAACGACCGCCGGAGACAAGGCGCTGCCCAAATTCGAAAACGTGATATCCCTGCTGCTCAAAGCGGCCTGCACGTCGAGGTACCCGGCTCCGACAGTAAATGCGTCGGCCGACAGAGCATAGCTGGCCCCCGTGGTCTGGTCGACGGCCGTACTGTAGGGCACCAGGTTCTTGAATGCCGTGTTCATCAGCCGCCCTTTGACTTCGTCGGGCGTCAGCGTTGAATCGTGCTGAATCATCAGCGCCGCGGTGGCGCTGACCATGGGCGCGGCGGTGCTGGTGCCGCTCAGAATGAAGTACCGGTCGGACGGCTTGGTGGGATTGCCGTTGGTTTCATACAGTCCGCGCTGAATCTCGTTGGATGGACTTTGCTCGTTTAACGTCAGATCGGAATTGTAGAGCGAGATTACGAGATTGCCTGGAGCCACCAGGTCGGGCTTGACGAAGTGATCGAATGCAGTGGGCCCCTTCGAACTGTAGCTGGTGGGAATCACGCCGGTGCGGTCGCGGCTCCCGAGCGTATTCATGGCTCCTACAGTGATGACGTAGGGGTCATTTCCCGGGGCGAGAATGGTACCGTAGCCATCCGTACCCGCTGAATTATCGCGTCCGTCGTTGCCTGCGGCGACTACCACGACAATTCCGGCCTGCCACGCCTGTTCCACAGCCCGGCAGAGCGGATCGAGGGTATAGCTCTCGTAAACCGGGCGGCCCAACGACAGGTTGATGACCCGGATGTTGTAGGTATTCTTGAGCGCAATTGCGGCCTCAATGGCGGCGATCACGCTGCTTTCTGTACCCGCGCCGTTGCCGTCGAGCACGCGAAGGTTGACCAGGTTCGCGTCTTCGGCGATGCCGCGAAACGTGTAGTAGCTGTGCTCGTTGGATGAGGCTCTGCCGTTACCGGCGATGATGCCGGCGACATGAGTGCCGTGGCCGTACTGATCTATCGCGCTGTTGCCGCCATTTACAAAGCTGGCGCTGTAGACGACCGAGTCTCGAGGCAAATCTGAATCGAATGCGATTCCACTGTCGATGACGGCAATGCCGACGCCGGACCCACCCAGGCCAAGTGCCCAGGCTGCGGGAGCGTTGATGGAATCGGTGTGATAGTCGTTGACCCAGTTGTCGGCGGTCGAACCGGTCGGAACCACGGCACGATCGGGCGAAATGTAAGCCACGTTGGGTTCGGAGGCGAGGCCGGAAACTGCTGAGGACGGCACGGTGTAAACGGCACTCGATACGAAGCCGAGCTCGCGAACGAGTTTGCCTCCGTGGTTCGACACCGTCTGATGGGAGTTCGCCGTCAGCGGTCCGTTGAACTGCACAATCACATTAACCGGACCGGTCGTGTTTCCAAGATCTTTCGCGGTCTTTTGAGCGCGCGCAGCAACACTACCGGCGCTCATCAGGAGCGCCAACAGCGCAACCCCGGGTCTCCCCAGAACCGTCAATCTAGATCGTTCGAGAAACATCTGAAACTCCTTCCTGTGCTCGCCCGCGCGAGATCAGAAAACATCTCCCTGACTGGCAGGATTAGTGCCGGTCGAGGTACCCCAAAGAACGCTGGTGCCCCAAAGGACGCTTGAGGCGCTCGTGGTGTCGGTGCCCCAGAGAATGCTTTCTCCTGCCAGCGAGTTCGTGCCCCACAAGATCGACTGTCCACTGATATCGGTTCCCCACAGAACCGAATCGCCAAAAACCGGGCCAGATCCCCAGATTGCCGACCGGCTGCCGAGCAGCGATGACCCGTTGGGTACCAGCACCACATCCCCGTTGCGGTCCAGCATCGCTCTGGGCGACATGGCGCTCCCCATGAACACCGGCACCAGATCATTGCCGGCCAGGGCAGCCTTGATATCCAGATAGCCGGCGCCGACGGTAAAGATGTCCGCCTGCAGGTGGTACGTTTGTCCGTTGGTTGGATCGGTTGCGATCGCCGCCGGAATCAGATTCTTGAACGCCCTTTTCATCAGGCGCGCCTTGACCTGGTCGGGCGTGAGAGATGGGTTCTTTTGGAGAAGGAGCGCCGCAGCGCCGCTCACCATCGGAGTCGCCATGCTCGTGCCGCTCAGGTAGAAATACGTGTCGGAGTGGCTTTGGTTGCCATTCTTCGTATAGGCGGAGTTGGGGACCGGATTATTCGGCAGCTGGAGGGCCAGAACTTCGTTGGCCGTGTAAAGCGAAATGGTCCGGTTGCCGGGTGCCACCAGGTCCGGCTTGATGATGTGATCGCCCAGCGTCGGGCCCTTCGAACTGTAACTGGTGGGGACATCATCGCTACGGTCGGCCGTTCCCATCGTGTTCATGGCGCCGACGGTGATCACATACGGATCGTTGCCGGGGGATGTTATGGTCCCGTATCCGTTGGTTCCCGCGGAGTTGTTTCGGCCTTCGTTGCCGGCCGCAACCACCACCACGATGCCGGCCGCCCACGCTTGTTCTACCGCCTGGCAAAGCGGATCGAGCTTGTAGCTCTCAAAGACTCCCCTGCCAATCGAAAGGTTGATGACGCGAATGTTGTAGGCCTTCTTCAGCTGAATTGCCGTCTCGATGGCCGCAATCACCTGACTGTCGGTCCCCTGCCCGTTCTGATCGAGCACGCGCAGGTTGATCAGGTTTGCGCCGGGTGCAATGCCTTTGAACGTGTAGAGATAATTCGCACCATTCGATTTGCTTCCGCTGCCCACGATGATGCCCGCAACATGGCTGCCGTGACCGTACTGGTCCGCCGCGCCTCCCGAACCGGAAGGTACGAAATTCTGGGAATACGCAACTGCGAATTTCTTGCCGTGCAAATCGGGAAGGTCGACAATTCCGCTGTCAAGCACGGCCACGCCGATGCCGGAACCATCCAGCCCCTGCGCCCACGCCGCGGGCGCATTCGCCGTATCGGTATGGTAGTCCAGCAAAGGAGCCGGAGAACTGATGGCGGCGCCATACACGACCCGATCCGGCGTCACATACAGTACGTTGGGATCGGATTGCAGGTCGGCCAGCGCCGCGGCCGGTAAACGATACGCCGCACTACGGATGAGCCCCAGGTCCTGCTTGAGGATGCCACCCAGCTGGAGTAGCTTTTGATGTTGCTGAAGGGTGGGTGTGCGGTTGTATTGCACAATCACATCCACCTGATTATCGAGATCGCTTCGGACCAGATCGCTGGAGAGTTTTTGGGGTGCGGCAAAGGCAACACAGTCTGCAAAGAGCACCAGCGCGCCGAGAATGAGAAGCGAGTCTCTCACTGCTGTGCTGCGCAAATGTTCGTTTCTCATTGCTGGTCCCCCATGAGTAGATCCGTCGTTCAAGACCTTGACTCCATGATCCGCGAAAAGTCCGGGCCCAATGCGCGCGGAAGCAGACTGTCGAACTCCGCGGGGCATTGTCCCGCGTTTCATCAGTAATCCAATCTGTCCGGGATCCTGGGGGATAGGATAACGGAGCGATTTGGCGAAGTGCCTGGCTACAATTCACTCGCCGGTATGGACACTAATAGAACAAACGTGTACTGATTCTGCACGCAGACCGTGTCCGCGGCCAGATCACTTCACGGGGATGGCGGCATACCACCTTCGTGTTATATGTGCGTCTATCTCTAACCTGGGTCACACATTAGTGCTATCTTACGGTCGCACCAACTTATGTAAAGTTAGTCACAGACCACCCTGAAAAATCGCGCTAATTTTTAACTGTAGGACCGTCAGGCTGGTCTGAACAACACTATTTAGACGCGACGCACATCACATGGGCCCCAAAGACGCCGGCGTGTTCGGCATGCGATCGCAAAATGGTTCCTTAGTAACATTGGTAATGGTACCTGAGTGTTATAGCACTTGGTCACCGCGGGAACGGGGCGACAGCTGATAACGATGCCTTCGGCCAATGGCACAAGAATGTGGAGTATCCGCTAATGGCTTCTTCCATGCCCAAAAGAGCTGTCGCATACGTTCTTCTGACTGCCGCGCTGGGCTGCTGGGCATTGGGATCAGCCTTGTTCCACTGGCATTCCGAGAGCCTGTTGAAGTTCGGGTGCTATCTGGTCATCGCCATGTTCGCCTCCACCCTGAAGGTGAGGCTGCCCGGCATCGAAAGCACCATGTCGGTGCACTTTCTTTTCATCCTTCTCGGCATACTGGAACTTTCCCCCTCCGAGACCATGGCCCTGGCCTGCGGGGCGGCGCTCTTGCAGAGCGTGTGGCACACCAAAAAAACGCCTGAAGCTTTGAAGGTCATCTTCAATGTGAGCATGACCGCCAACGCAGTGTGGGTGACTTATCAAGCCTATTGGGAAGCGGCCAGATTATTCCACAATAGGATTCCCTTTCTGTTGCTCGTGGTCGGCACTTCGTACTTCGTAATGAACACCGGGCCGGTATCGGTGGCCATCGCACTTAGCCAAAGAAGTTCTATCCGCAGCACCTGGTCCGTGACCTATTTCTGGTCGTTCCCCTACTACCTGGCCGGGGCAGCCATTGTAGGATTGGTGAACTTCTTCAACCGGTACATTGGCTGGGAGACCTCGCTCCTGGTTGCGCCCGTGATGTATTGGATCTTCCGCACTTACTCTCTCTACCTGGCCCGCCTGGAAGAGGAGAAGAAGCGCGCCGAACTCGAGGCTCGGCACGCCGAAGCAGAAAAGCGCCATGTGCAGCAAGTCTGCGCCCTGCACCTGCGGACCATCGAAGGTCTCGCTCTTTCGATTGAAGCCAAGGACCACACTACCCATTCCCATTTACAGCGGGTGCGCACCTATGCCGTTGAGCTTGCCAAAGACCTGGGGCTGAGCGGTGATGAGCTGGATGCCTTGCGCGCCGCGGCTCTGTTGCACGACATCGGTAAGCTGGGTGTTCCCGACCACATCATTAACAAGCCGGGCCGCCTGACACCGGAAGAATTCGAAAAGGTGAAGACGCACACCATCGTGGGAGCGGAAATCATCGAAAAGGTGGCATTCCCTTACCCCGTGGCGCCGATTGTGCGATCGCATCACGAAAAATGGAACGGAGAGGGCTACCCCGACGGGCTCAAGGAAGAGGAAATCCCTATTGGCGCGCGCATCCTCGCCGTGGTCGACTGTCTCGACGCTCTGGCTTCCGATCGCCAGTATCGCAAGGGACTGCCCCTGAGCGAGGCGATGGCGGAAGTGTGCCGGGAAGCGGGTAAGTCGTTCGACCCAAGACTTGTCGAGATCCTCAAGCGCCGCTATCTCGAGTTCGAAGACCTGACGATTGAAAACCGCAAGGAGAACCCGATCGATGCGCTCAACCTGAGCGCCACAGTCGAGCGCGGGCTGCGGCCGGCTGCAGGTTTCGAACGGAATTCGGATCGAAACGCCGACCAGAATGATTTTCTCTCCTCCATCGCCTCTGCGCGTCAAGAGGCCTACACGTTATTTGAATTGAGCCAGGACATTGGCAATTCCCTGAGCCTCACCGAGACTCTGTCACTGGTTGCCATGCGGCTTCAAAAACTGGTTCCCTACGACTCTATCGCCGTGTTCATCCGCGACAACGATCTGCTCGTTCCGGAGTTTGTGAGCGGAGATTATTCCAAGTTGCTGGGGTCGTTGAGAGTTCCCATCGGAACCGGCCTCTGCGGGTGGGTCGCCGCCCACGCGCGGCCCATCATCAACGGCAATCCCATTGTCGAGACGGGCATTGCTCTTACCACCCATGCCTCGACCATCACCCTTCGCTCCGCCTTGGCGGTTCCGTTTGAGAGCCTCAATGGGCTGGTGGGCGTGTTGACCCTTTATCGTACCGATCCGGATGCCTTTACCAGCGAGCATTTGCGCGTACTCCAGGTCATCACCTCGCGGGTCGCGATGTTCATCGAGAATGCCTTGAAATATCGCGAAGCCGAATCTTCGGCCACCATTGATTACTTGACCGGAATGGCCAATGCCAGAGCGCTGTCCGTGTACCTGGAAAAGGAACTGGCGCGCTGCGACCGGGAACATGCCACCGTGGGGATCATGGTGTGTGATCTGGACGGATTCAAGGAGATCAACGATCGGTACGGTCATCTTGCCGGAGACAAGGTGCTGAAGACATTTGCCGCATCGGTGAGGACCGTGTGCCGGGAGTACGATTATGCGGCGCGCATGGGCGGGGACGAGTTTGTCATTGTAGCTCCGGGCATGACCGAAGACGCCATGAGGGAAAGAGCCAACCTGCTGAACATGATGGCCAGGCATGCGGGCCTGGAAGGGTGCGGAGCCGAATTCCTCTCCTTGAGCGCGGGAACGGCCTTCTATCCTGCCGATGGTTTGACTGCCGAGCAACTGCTGGCCGAGGCAGACCGAAGGATGTACGCCGCCAAGCAGAATCAGCGCGAGATGCTAAAGGCCCAAACCGAAGTCGCCGATCTTGAAAGACAACTGCCCCTGACGTTTGAGTTGCGCGGCGAAAGAGCCAGTTAACGGCGTTGAACGGCATCGAATGCCAGCCGGTGAAAGGGAGCCGGCGCCGGATTCGCCAAAATCGAGAAGGGCCCCGGAACTTAGTGGTTTTATGAGTACGTTATTCAAATGCCTGATGAAAACCGTCATCGTCGTCCTCCTCGGCGGTTTCATGGGAGCAACCCTGGTGCGATTCGCTCCCGGATACGGAGTAAGCGAAGAGGAATTGGATAGCCGGTTCAACCGGGAGAGCCTCCAGGCGATGCGCCTTGCCCATGCGGCTCCCGGTAATCTGATGAGTTTCTATGTTCAATATTGGGGCAAGGTCCTGCACGGGGACCTGGGTTTCTCTGATGTGATGCACGCCCCGGTTCGGCAACTTATCAGAGAAAGATTCCCTGAGACCATGAAAACGGTTGGTTTCGGCGTGGGTGTGGGGTGGGCAGTCGGGTTGAGTCTAGCGATCCTCAGTGTGACCGCGCGTTCGGCGATTGTAGATGGCGGAGCGAGCCTGGTGGCCACCGTTGCCCTTTGCACACCCGCAGCCGTCCTGGCCCTCTTGTGCGTGATCGCCCGCGCGCCTGGGCGGCTGGTCATTGCGATCATCGTATTTCCCAAGGTCTTTCAGTACGCGCGCAATCTTCTCTTAAGAAGCGCCGCACTTCCTCATGTCATGGCGGCCACCGCCAGGGGTCTTACCAGGTCACGGATCTTTCTGTGGCACATCCTGCCGGTCTCCGCTCCCCAACTGCTCGCCGTCGCCGGCATTACCGTCAGCATGGCTTTTACCGCCGCAATCCCCGTCGAAGCACTCTGCGACATGCCTGGGATCGGGCAACTGGCGTGGAAGGCCGCGCTGGGCCGTGACCTCGAACTTCTGATCGTGCTCACCATCATCGTCACCACGATCACCCTCCTGGCCAACTCCACCGCGGAACTGCTTGGTAAGACCGCCTACAGGTGAAATATGAAATGGCCTCGGGTCGCAGCAATGGTTTTCCTGGGGGTGGTGACTCTTTCGTGCCTGTTGGCGGATGTGCTGGCGCCCGCCTCTTATGCGCAGCAGTTCCGCGACGCCCCTGACGCCGCGTGTTCATGGCAGCATCCGCTGGGTACGGATGACCTGGGGCGCGATCGCTTTTCGCGATTGCTCTATGGCACGCGAGTTTCGCTGCTGCTGGCGCCGGCTGCCGCATTGTTTTCATGCGCCCTGGCGGGGTTGGTAGGCGGCGCCGCCGGCTTCGCAGGGGGGTGGGTGGAGAGCTTTGTCATGTCTGCCACCGACCTGTTTCTCTCCCTGCCCTGGCTTTTTCTTCTCATTACCGTACGCGCTCTTTTGCCCCTCAACGTCGCCCCTCTAACTTCGGTAGCCATCACCTTTGCCCTGCTGGGCTGCCTGGGTTGGGCTGGGGCTGCGCGCGTGGTCTGCGCCGATACGCGCCGCCTGTGCGACTCCGATTTCATGCTCCAGGCACACGCCTCCGGCAGTGCGGGTACAAGGCTGCTGTTGCGTCACCTCCTTCCCAACCTGAAACCGGTTCTGCTGGCTCAATTCTGGATCTCGATCCCGGTCTTCATCCTTTCCGAAACCAACCTCAGCATTCTCGGACTCGGGGTCGCGGAACCGCTGCCTTCGTGGGGAAGCCTTCTGCGGGAACTGGAGAGTTTCTCCGTTATTTCTGCCCGTCCCTGGCAATTCGTGCCCCTCATTCTCCTCATCGCGACCGTGAGCTGCTTTCATGTCGCCATGCAAAAAGAGGAATCATGAACATGAAACGATCTCTCATCTTTCTGGTCTCGTTGTTGATTTCGGTGGGAAGCGCCGCCATGGCTGCCGATTCGCAAAGCGCAAACCAGTTGCGGTTCTGCATCGGCGCACAACCAAAAACCTTCAACCCTTTGCTGGTTGACGACGGCGCCTCGGGGACGGTTCGCTATCTTACCGGTGGCGTGCTGCTCCGCCTCGATCGCAATTCGCAGAAACTCCTGCCCGAGCTCGCCACATCCTGGACCATGAACCGAACGGGAACCGCGATTACCTTCACGCTTCGCGAAAACGTACGCTTTTCCGATGGCACTCCGTTTTCCGCCGAGGACGTGGCCTACACCATGGAGAAGCTGATGGACCCCAGCCTCCATTCGCCCACCGGCGACGCGTTTCGTTCCAGCGAAGGCAAGGTGACCACACAGATCACCGGAAAAGATCGCGTCACGGTCACCTTTCCTGCGCCCATCGGGGGATTGGACAGGTTGTTCGACCAGGTCGCGATCATGTCCGCCCACTCGCCGCAGAAGGAATTGGCTGTCCTGGGGCCGTATTACCTTGCCGAAAACAAGGCCGGCGCCTATCTGCTGCTGAAGCGCAATCCCAACTACTGGAAACACGATCAGGCCGGCCGCCAGATGCCCTATATCGACAGCGTGCGGCTCGACATCCAGCAGAACCGCGATATCGAGGCGCTTCGCCTGACCCGTGGCGAAATCGACCTTATCAACTCAGTCAATGCCGAATACTTCGAATCGCTGAAGGCCAAAGCTCCGCAAACTGCCTTCGATGCCGGCGTCTCTCTCGATTCGGAAGAGATGTGGTTCAACCAGGTTTCTTCGGCTCCATTGCCCGATTACAAGAAGGCATGGTTCGCATCCACCCATTTCCGTCGCGCCATTTCCTCGTCGATTCATCGCGACGACCTGGTGCGCGTGGTGTTCAAAGGTCATGCGCAACCTGCCGTGAGTTTCATTTCTCCCGCCAACAAGTTCTGGTTCAACCAGAAGCTTCATCCCCACAGCTTCGACCCTGCGGCCGCCATCCGCGAACTCAATGCGGACGGTTTCCAACTGCAGAATGGAACTCTGCGCGACCGCGGCGGCCACCCGGTCGAGTTTTCCATCATCACCAACGCCGGCAACAAGGACCGCGAGCGCATGGCCACCATGATCCAGCAGGACCTGGCCGCCATTGGCGTCCGTCTCAACGTGGTCACGCTCGATTTCCCATCGCTCATCGAGCGCATCGCGCGCACCTTCAACTATGAATCCTGCCTTCTGGGGCTGGTGAATGACGATCTGGACCCGAACGAGCAAATGACCATCTGGCTCAGTTCCGCCGAGAACCACCAGTGGAATCCCAGCCAGAAATCACCCGCCACTGCGTGGGAGGCGGAGATCGATCGCCTCATGCGCGAGCAGGCCTCGGCGTTGGACCCCCAAAAGCGAAAGCGCGATGTGGATCGCGTGCAGGAAATCGTGTGGGAACAGGAGCCATTCATCTATCTTGTGAACAAGAACGCCCTTTCGGCCGTGTCGCCCAATCTGCACAATGTTCATCCCGCGGTGTTGAGCCCGCAGGTGTACTGGAACATCGATCAGCTCACCTTCGGAAACGAGGTCGCGACAAGCCATTGAACGATGCGACGCCTCTTTTGTCGATGCGCATCTCAGCCGGCTTTCCGGGCCGTGCGGATGTACTGCGCGATCTCGTTCTGGAAATGCGCAGCGGAGAAATCCTTGGACTCGTCGGCCAGAGCGGCTGCGGCAAGAGCACGCTGGCGCTGGCGATTCTCCGCCTGCTTCATCTCAAGGGCGGAAGAGCGGAAGGAACCATCCTCTTCAGGAATCGCGATCTGATGCCGTTGCCGGAGACCGAGATGCGCTCGCTGCGCGGACGCGAGATTGCCCTGGTGCTCCAGAGTCCCATCGCGTCGCTTAACCCCGCTCTGAGGGTAGGCACGCAAATGGAAGAGGCCTGGAGAGTGCACGCGCAACGATCCACTCGCGCGCAATGCGAGCAGGCGGTCCGCCAAGCTCTCCAAGATGTATCCCTTCCCGCCCCGGCTGCGATTCTTCGTCAATATCCTTCGCAACTCAGCGTCGGCCAGGCCCAGCGTGTGCTCATCGCCATGGCCATCCTGCACCGCCCGGCTCTGCTTATCGCCGATGAGCCCACCAGCGCCCTGGATATCAATACACAATCGGAGATACTCGAATTGTTTGCCACGCTCAGCCGCAAACTGGGCATGAGCATTCTGTACATCTCTCATGATCTTCTGTCGGTGGCGACCATCAGCCATCGCGTAGCCGTCATGGACCAGGGACAAATCGTGGAGTGCCGGGAGACGCAGGATTTATTCCGTCATCCGGCCCACCCTTCGACGAAGAGGATGATGGCTGCCCTGCCGGCGGTAGGACAACTGGTCCAAGGCGTTCCGGTACTTTAAAAAGCACTTTCAACGATAGCGTAGACTTCGAGGTAAGGACCATCCAGGCGGCGCCGGGAGGCGAGCGTTAGCCGAGACGGTAAATCGAGCACAGATCCTCATGCACCCCAAACGCATCGGCGGCCGCGTCTTCTTCGGAGAAACGGATGTCGGCGTGGGCGACGGGCCGCAGGCCGGGCGCCTGGCGGACCTGTGCGTCGAATTCGGGGTGGATGTAGATGAGGTCGAGGGGGGCAGTCCGGTGCGTAGCGAGACCGGCGAGGTGCGACAGCCATTTCCCGGTCAGCTCGCGCTCGAAGGAGTTGAAGTAGAACAGGGCCACGGGGCCGCCGGGGAGAGGCAGTTCGAGCGCGTCCCCTTCGATGATGTGGATGCGCGCTGATTGGCCCATCCGGGTCATCCATTTGCGCAGGTTCTTTTGGGCCAGGTGGGCCAGGCGAGGGTTCAGCTCCACGCCGGTTATTTCGCGGAATTCGTACTGCGACGCCAGCATCAGGACTCGGCCCTTGCCGCAGCCGATGTCCACCAGGGTGTAGTCGCTCACGCTGCGGCCGGTGGCGGGAAGGGTCCGGCGCCACAGATCCATCGCACCATGAAACAGCGACGGGGCGGTGGCGTAGTAGCCCGCATTGTGGCCGTCGTGCGCGTGGCCGGTGGCGAGGCGGCCGGCATAGAGGAGGCCGCCGGTGTCCACACCGTGGGTGCGGTCGAAGGGATGTTTCTTCTCGCGCTGCAACATTCGCGACAGTTGCGCACGCCATCGCCGCGGAGCCCACCATTGCCGAATGCCCGTCGCTGCTGTCGCCATCAGGGTCCTTTTACAGGCTACACTCTTGGTGGTTAAGCCTGTGTCCCGCCCGCCTGGGCGCAAGAGCGCGCCGAAGGCGCCAGATCTTTTTTGAATGCCGGAGGCTGCATGCCCACCTATATTGCCCTGCTGCGCGCGGTGAATGTCGGCGGAACCGGCAAGATTGCCATGAGCGACTTGCGCAAGTTGCTCGAAGGGCTGGGATTCAAGAACGTTCAGACGTACATCCAGAGCGGCAACGCGGTTTTCGATGGCGCGGGTTCGGCAGCCAGGGTGGGAGCGGCGATTGCGGCTGGCCTCAAAAAGCGAATGGGCGCGCCGGTGGAGGTGATCGTGCGGACCCACGACGAGCTGACGCGGATCATCCAGGAGAATCCTTTCGCCGCCGAAGCCGCCGCGGACGGCGCTCGGGTCCACGTGGGTTTTCTGGCGGGGCGGAGCACTCCGGGCGCGGAGGCCGCCCTCAAGGCCATCGCGGAAAGATACCCCTCCCGCCGCGACCGGTACAGCCTTGCGGGCGAGAACATCTATTTCCATTTCCCCGACGGCGCGGGGGAGACCAAGTTTAGCGGAAAAACCCTGGACCGCGCCCTCGGCGTCCCCGGCACGGGGCGGAATTGGAATACGGTGCTGAAGCTGCATGAAATGTCGGAGAGACAGGGACCAGGGGACCGAGGGACCAAGGAACCAAAACCGTGAAGATACGAAGGCCCTTCGGCGGGTGCCGAAGGGCCTTCAGGGGTACAGCACATCCAACCTACGCCGCGACTGTCCGCGCAGGTTTGGATCCCACAAAGCCGTAGAAGGCGATGTAAAGATAACAGATCACGGGCACGATCAGGGCCAGTTCGTAGGTCCAGTTGTCGCTCACCCAGCCGATAAAGACCGGGATGAGCGCGCCGCCCCAGACCGCGGTCATGATCAGGCCGGATCCCTTGCTGGTCAGCGGCCCCAGGCCGGCGATGCCCAGCGCAAAGATGTTGGGGAACATGATGGAGTTGAAGAAGCCGGCCAGGATCAGCGCGCCGATGGCCACGTATCCATGGGCGAGGATGGAGACCACCACCAGACATGCCGCGATCACTCCGAAGATGCCTAACAGCTTGCCGGCCTTGAACCTGGTCATGATCCACGATCCCAGCAGGCGGCCGATCAAGGCGCCCATCCAGTAGTAGGTAACCAGCTTCTGCGCCTGGGGCGCGGTGAGGGCATTCAAGCCGCCGTGCATGGAGTCGCTGATATAGAGCACCATGATCGTGGCCAGGCCGACTTCCACACCCACGTAGAAGAAAATGCCGATCGCGCCCAGCACCGTGTGGCGGAAGCTCAAGATGCTGCGGTTCAGGATGGGATCGCCGTCCTTGCCCGGGCGGAATTCCCGGGTCGCCGTGATCTGGGGCAGGTGAATGAGAGCGATGGCGATGCCGAGGACGACCAGCCCGAACGCGATCACGATGTAGGGCGTGCGCACCGTATGGGCGATGGAAACCTGGTAGGCATGCTGCGCTTCCGACGATTGGCTGGCTACCTGGGTCGGGTCGAGAACCGCCGAAGTGAGAATGAAGGCGCCCGCTACCCAGGGTGCGATGGTGCCACCCAACGAATTCAGTGCCTGGGCCAGGTTCAAGCGGACGGGGGCGCTGTGCTCGGGCCCAAGAATGGCGATATAGGGATTGGCTGCGGTCTGCAGCCCGGTCACGCCGGCGCCCACGATGAAGATCGCGGCCAGAAACAAGGGAAACGAAACCTGCTGCGCGGCGGGCAGGAACAGCAGAGCGCCCACAACCTGGATGAACAGGGAAACCACCATAGTCCGCTTGTAGCCGATCGCCTCGATCAGCTTGGACATGGGCGTGGAACAGACGAAGTAGGCGGTGAAGAAGGCGCCGTTGGCCAGCATGGCCTGCCAGTTCTGGAAACTGTGGATCTGAAAGATTTGTTTCAGATACGGGACCAGGCCCATATTCAGGTTGGTGACGAACCCGAAGATGAAGTACAGGGCGGCGACCGCAATGAACGGTCCCACATAACTGGGCGCATTGGATGTCGCCGGCGGAGTGGATCGCGTGGCCATGAGAGGTGGTTCCCTCGTTTCCTGATAAGATTCGCCCCGTTCGGGCGGGATGCGCGTCCTCAACTGTTTGATGTCTCCGGTAAAGGACCAGACCGGGCGGATTGGTTTTCTTGCTCTGCCCGGCTTTTTGGCTGCACACAACACTATACGGGAAACCACCGGAGAGGGAAGGTGATGAAGTACAGGGGTTAGGGGTCAGGGATCAGGGATTAGGGGCTAAGCCAGCCGGGACGGCTAAACAAGGGGAGGGAATCTGGGCTATTCTCGTGGAAAGCAAGGAGTAACCGTGGCGACAAAGGAAGCATTGACGGGAGCCCGGCTCACCAAGGTCCTGGAAGCCCTGGAAGGCAACTGGCAGGCGGAGATGGAGGGGTACCACACCTATCAGACTCTGGCCGATCGCGACACCGACCCGGTGCGGGCGCAGGTTCTGCGCCACCTCGCCAGCGCCGAGTGGGAGCACGCCGCCTTGTGGGAAGGGCGGATCGTGGAGCTGGGCGGACCCAAGCCCGTATACAAGGGCAGCCCCGGGGGCGAGGCAAACTCGCTGGCCAATCGCGCCGGCGGCATCCGCATGGCGCTGCGCCGGCTGGAGATCGAGGAGGCCCGGCACATTGCCAATTATGGAAAGCAATTGAAGGAACTGGGTGACGACGCGTCGGTCGACATCCTGAACCATGTCATCGAGGACGAAAAGGACCACCACCGCGAGCTGGGCTCGCTGCTGCGCGGGCACTATTCGGCCCCGGCGGGCATGCCCAAGGTGGATCCCAAGGCGGTGCTGGACGAACTGCTGGCCAAGCGCAACCAGGGCCGCAAGCAGGCGGGGAGCTGGATCGGCGACGCGATTTACGGGGTGAATGACGGGCTGGGAGCCATCTTCGGCATCGTGTCGGGCGTGTCGGGAGCGACGGCCGGCGACGCGAAATACGTCCTGCTGGCGGGGCTTTCGGGGATGATCGCCAGCGCGCTGTCGATGGGCTCCGGCGCTTACCTGGCCGCCAAGAGCGAGCAGGAGATCTACCATGCCGAGCTGGCCCGCGAGCGCGAGGCCATCCGCATGAACGGCGCCGAGGCGCGCGAGTTGCTGGCCCTCTACTACCAGGTGAAGGGCCTGCCCGAGGAAGACGCTTTTCACGTGGTGGACCACATCGCCCGCGATCCGGAACAGATGCTGCGCGCGCTGTCCAGCGAGCGGCTGGGGTCGTCGGAAGAGGCACTGTCGAATCCGATGGTATCGGCCAGTTCCGGCGCGCTGTCGACCGCCGTGGGCGCCATCATCCCGGTGATCCCGTTCTTCTTCATGCAGGGCGTGCCGGCGGTCATCGCAGCGGCCATCATTTCGCTGGCGGCGCACTTTGCGGTGGGCGCGGCCAAGAGCCTGATCACGGTCCGCTCGTGGTGGTCGTCGGGCATGGAGATGACGGTAGTCGGCGCGGTGGAAGGCGCGGTCACGTATGGCATCGGTATCCTGTTGGGGAAGGGCGGAATGTAAGAGGCAGGGAACAAGGAACGAGAAAGCAGGGAGTAGAAAAGGTCGCCCAAATGGTGTTTTGAAAGGGCCCGGCTTCAGCCGTGCCACTAATGTGGCGAGAAAACGCGGGCTTTAGCCCCTGAGGGATGTTTTTCCTGCTCAGCCGTATTTGTGCAACCCGAGGGACTACTGATTAGGGATCAGGAGGTCACGCCGGAGATGATCCGCAGCTACCAGGGGCACGTGCCTCAAATTCCGGACAGTTGTTATGTCGATCAATCGGCCCAGGTGATCGGGGATGTCATGCTGGGCGAGCACTCGTCGGTGTGGATGAACGCCGTGCTGCGCGGCGATGTGCATTCCATTCGCGTGGGCGCCAACTCCAACGTGCAGGATTGCGCCGTGCTGCACGGACAGCGCTACCAATACGCGGTGACGGTGGGCGACTGGGTAACCATCGGCCACAATGCCACTGTGCACGGCTGCACCGTGGAGGATGCGGTCCTGATCGGAATGGGCGTCGTCATCCTCAACGATTGCCGCATCGGCGAGGGCTCGATTCTGGCCGCAGGCACGGTGCTTCCGGAACATACGATCGTGCCGCCGCGCACGCTGTGGGCGGGCGTGCCCGGTAAACAGCGCCGCGCGCTGGAGGACAAGGACCGCGAATTGATCCTGCAGTACGCAAAGAATTACCTCGACTACGTCGAGATCTACCTGGCCGAGATGGGCGAACGCGCACCCGCAAAATGAACGCGACATGACGAATGCTTGCACGCCAACCGGGCGGGGCATCAAAATCATATGTGCTCACCCGGCCGGAAATTCTCTTTCGCCTGATTTGTCGATGCGCGCTCGCGATGTTGCTGGGCGCCGCGATCGCCGCGCAATCGCAACCCGGGCCCTCAGCCGGCGCCGCCCTGCCTGATGCGCCGCGGGCGCAATCGTCAGACGACCTCACGATTCGCGCGGTGCCGCTCAATGTTCTGCGCGACCAGGGCGTCATTTGGACGAGCCCGTTTCACATCCATGGCCGCGACTTGAAAGTGGTTGTGCCTCTCGTGCTCGCGACGGGCGCCGCGATCGCGACCGACAAGAGAACACTGCGCGACGTGGTCTCGCTCGATCCGGCATTTAACAACAACAACACCAATGCGTCGAACGTAATGATCGGCGGGTTCATTGCCGCGCCCGTGATCCTTTACGGAGTGGGCCATTTTCGCGGCAACGAGCACGCGCGCGAAACCGGCCTGCTGGGCGCGGAGGCGTTGCTGGACGGCGTCGTGGTGGAGCAGGGCATGAAACTCATCTTCTGGCGCGAGCGGCCCTACCAGGATCGCGAACGCGGACGCTTCTTCCAATCCAGCGCCGGGGTCGATTCGTCGTTCCCCTCTTCACACAGCGTGCTCGCGTGGTCGGCTGCAGCGGTCATCGGGGGCGAATACAGGAACCCGTGGACGCAGGTGCTGGTGTACACGGGCGCGGCAGGCATCAGCTTCACGCGGCTCATGGGGCAGCAGCATTTTCCCTCGGATATTCTCGTTGGCAGCGCCGTCGGCTGGCTCGTTGGCCATTACGTCTACAAGCACCGGCACCGGTTTCATGCCGTGAACACGTTTGTGCGCCCCAACTCGCGGTGAGTTCCGAGCTATCAGCTATCGGCTTTCAGCCCGGCGATGTCGAGCACCACAGGCAAGATGAAGGCTGACATCTGAGAGCTGACAGCTCGTTCCCTTGTTCCCTCGGTCCCTTGTTCCCTGCATTTCGTCCCTCTCTCCTTGACAATCTACATATCGGGGCCTATATAGGTAGATTGTCTAGGAGAAAGCATGTCGCCACTGGAAAAAACCGATCTGCTGCAAGGGACTCTCGACCTGCTCATCCTGAAGGTTGTCGCGCTTGGACCGGTGCATGGCTACGGAATCTCGCAGCGCATCCGGCAGATTTCAGACAGCGTGCTGCAAGTGCAGCAGGGCTCGCTCTATCCGGCGCTGCACCGGCTGGAAAAGCGCGGTTGGCTGGCGGCCGATTGGGGTGAATCGGATAACGGACGCCAGGCAAAGTTCTATCGGCTCTCGGCCAAGGGCCGCAAGCAGCTTGCATCGGAAGAAGAAACGTGGAACCGGCTGTCGAAGGCCGTGGCGCTGATTCTGCGCACGGCGGAGTGAGAAAGGGGAACGAGGAACAGGGGAACGAGTTGCCATCCTGACAAGGACCGACATGAGCTGGCTGAGACGGTTGTTTCGCAGGCGGGACGAGGCGTTGGATCGAGAGATCGCATTCCATATCGCCGAACAGATGGAAACCAATGTGGCGCGCGGCATGTCGCCGGACGAAGCACGGCGGCGGGCGCTGGTGGAATTCGGCGGGCGCGACCAGGTGAAACAGTCGATGCGGGAAGTGCATACCTCCGTGCTGCTCGAAGCGCTGAAGTTCAATCTGCGGTCGGCGGTGCGCTTCATCCGGCGATCGCGGTCGTTTTCGGCGGCGGTGATTCTCACCCTGGCACTGGGCATCGGCGCCAATAGCGCGGTGTTTTCGGCCATCGATGCGGTGGTGTGGAGGCCGCTGGCGTTTCCCGATGCGGATCGGCTTCTCAAGATTACGCAGCGCGATGTACAGAACCGCGATGCCAACCCCTTTGTTGCACCGGTGCGGCTGGAGGACTGGAACCGGATGGCGTCCAGTTTCCAGGCCATCAGCGGATATTACCTCGACGATCTTTCGGAATTATCAGGGCCGCTGCCGGAAAAAGTGACTGAAGCGCTGGTGGCGCCGCGGTTTCTCCAGGTGCTGGAGGTGTCGCCGATCCTGGGCCGCAACTTCACATCGCAGGAAGAGCACTGGGGCGGGCCCGGCGCGGTCCTCATCGGCTATGGCTACTGGCAGCGCCGGTTTCATGGCGATCCGTCGGCGGTCGGCCAGAAGGTTCACATCGGCAGGGAATATTACCCCATCGTGGGCGTGATGCCGGCGTGGTTCCAGTTTCCCAACCGCGATGTGGACCTGTGGACCCCGAGCGC
Source organism: uncultured Acidobacteriota bacterium (assembly GCA_963720105.1). Taxonomy (GTDB): domain Bacteria; phylum Acidobacteriota; class Terriglobia; order Terriglobales; family Acidobacteriaceae; genus Telmatobacter. The sequence continues at coordinate 36,867 of CAVREL010000061.1, forward strand.
GCCGGATGCGCCCTTTGCGCAGCGCCGCGATTCCACCTGGTTCACGGTGATCGGCCGCATGAAGCCGGGTATCATGCTCAAACCGGCGACGGCCGACCTGGCCACCGTGCAGAGCCAGCTTGGCAAGCAGTTTCCCAAGCCCGATGCCGAATTAACGGTGCAGACCGAGCCGCTGAAAGACACCATCGTAGGCAGGGTGCGCGGCTCGCTGTGGCTGCTGTACGGGTCGGTGTCGCTGCTGCTGCTGATTGCCTGCTCGAATATTGCCGCCCTGCTGCTGGCGCGCACCGCCGAACGCCAACACGAGATATCGGTGCGTTTCTCGCTGGGCGCATCGCGGCGCGCGGTCATCGCGCAACTGTTGACCGAAGTGTTGGCGCTGGCAGTGCTGGGTTCGCTGGCAGGATTGGGAGTGGCGGCCGGTGCCGCACGTGAATTCCATCTGCTGGCCAAGACGCTGCCGCGCGCGGAGGAGATCACGCTCAACTGGCGCGTGGTGGCGTATTCGCTGGCATGCGCGGTGCTGACGGCGCTGCTGTGCGGGCTGTTTCCGGCGCTGCGCGGCACCCGGCGCGGGTTGGCCGCATCGCTGGCTGCGGGGAGCCGCACCCAGGTGTCCACGCGCAACCCGGTGCAGTGGGCGCTGGTCACCATCCAGGTGATGCTGGCGGTCACGCTGCTGGTGGGCGCAGGTCTGCTGGTGCGCAGTCTCGAAGAGATCGGCCGCGTCTCGCCGGGTTTTGATCCCAGCCACGTGCTTACGTTGCAGGTGAGCGGCTCCTGGGGCGAGACCATCGACATGAAAGCCGTGGTGCAGCGCATCGATCGCACACTGGATGGACTGCGCACATTGCCCGGCGTGGAGGCGGCGGCCACTTCCGGGATGCTCCCCGCAGTGGCGGCGAAATATCAACTGGAATACAAGATTGATGGCAAGCTCGATCCGGGCCGCAGGATCCTGGCCGACAGCCGCTGGGTTTCCGCCGGATATTTCAACGCATTGCGTATCCCGGTACTGATGGGCGATGTGTGCCGGCAGGCATCCACCACCGTCGATGTGGTGGTGAACCGCAGCTTCGCGAATCTGTACCTGGGCGGCACAGCGGCCATTGGGCATACGATCGAGCAGGCTGCGTACAACGATTTTCAGGCGGCGGGGATGGTGCGCGGGATTGTGGGGGACGCGCGCGAGCAGGGGCTGAATGAGCCCGCGGCGCCCACGATTTACTCGTGCTTCAGCGCCCCCAACCCATTCCCGAATTACCTGGTGCGGACGCGCGGCGAACCGATGGCGATGGCGGACGCGGTGCGGCGCAGGATTCACGAGCTGGAGCCGGGCCGGTCAGTCTACGCGATCATGCCCCTCCAGGCGCACCTGGACGAAAGCTTTTCCGACACTCGCCTGCGCACCCGGCTGCTGAGCCTGTTTGCGCTGACGGCCGTGTCGCTGGCCTCGATCGGGCTCTATGGCACGCTGAGTTATCTGGGGCGGCTGCGGCAGCGCGAGGTGGGGGTCCGGCTGGCTATGGGGGCGCTGCGCAGCCAGATTATGGCGCGTTTCCTGCTTCAGGGTTTGCGCGCCGCGGGTGTGGGCTGCGTGGCGGGCGTGGCGCTGGCGGTGGGATGCACGCGTTTGCTGACCAGCATGTTATTTGGGGTGTCGGCGGTGGATCCGGCGACGTATTCCGGTGTGGTCGTTTTCATTTTGCTGGTAGCTGCGATGGCGTCGCTGGCGCCCGCGGTGCGCGCGGCGCGCGTGGAACCGGTGAGGGTGCTGAGAGAGGAGTAGGGAACAAGGGAACAAGGGAACAAGGGACCAAGGGAACAAGAAAACAAGCGAACACCACAAATGGCTTGTCATCCTGAGCCCGCGCCGCGGGCGAAGGACCTGCTTCTTCGGTCCCTTGTTCCCTCGGTCCCTTGTTCCCTGCTTTTTACGCCGGCGGCGGATTCCGCTCCCCGAAGTTCCGCTGGTGCCAGTAGGGATAGATTGGAGTGACGGCACTGGCCTTGTCGAGGCGCGCGATCTGTTCGGCGTTGAGGTCCCATCCATCGGCGCCCAGGTTGTCACGCAACTGCTTTTCATTGCGCGCGCCGATGATGACGGATGACACCGTGGGGCGCTGCAACAGCCAATTCAAGGCGATCTGGGGAATGGTTTTGCCGGTCTCTTGGGCGACGGCATCGAGGGCATCGATGACGGTGTACAGGTACTCGTCGGCGACCGGCGGACCCGCATCGGCGGTCTTGTGCAGGCGGCTCACTTCGGGAAGGGGCTGCCCGCGGCGGATCCTGCCGGTGAGGCGGCCCCATCCCAGGGGACTCCACACCAGCGCGCCCACTTTTTCCTCCATGCCCAGCGGCATCAGTTCCCATTCGTATTCGCGGCCGATCAGCGAGTAATACACCTGGTGGGCGACGAAGCGCGTCCAGCCGTACCGATCCGCGATGGCCAGCGATTTCATCAGGTGCCAGCCGGAAAAGTTGGAACAGGCGATATAGCGTACCTTGCCTTCGCGGACGAAGGTGTTGAGCGTATCCTGCACTTCTTCAATGGGGGTGAGCGCGTCAAAGCCGTGCATGTGGTAGATGTCGACGTAATCGGTGTTGAGGCGGCGCAGGCTGTCTTCGAGAGCGCGGCGGAGATGGTAGCGCGAGGTGCCGCGATCGTTCGGACCGGGGCCGGCCGGGAAGTAGGCCTTGGTGGAGATGAGGACACCATCGCGCCGCGAGCCGAGGGCGCGGCCGAGGATTTCTTCCGACCGGCCGTCGGAATAGCCGTTGGCCGTGTCGAACAGGTTGACGCCGGCATCCATGCAGATCTCGATGAGCCGGGCGGCTTCGGCCACATCGGTGTCGCCCCAGGCTTTGAAGAACTCGTTTCCGCCGCCAAACGTGCCGGTGCCGAAGCTGAGAGCGGAAACCTTGAGGCCCGAGCCTCCAAGCAAGCGGTATTCCATGCCGTTTTGGATGCCAGGAGGCGAGGAGGGATGCGGGAACCTGAGCCGGCGGACTGCGAATTTCCTCCGGGGTGGCCTGTTTGTAGTCCGGGTTGCATTCGCAGCGAAATGCGTTAGTCTCTATGTGAAAGGAGCTTCCATGAGGCTACTCGCAGCTGCCGCGGTGATGTTCGCGTCATGCGCGGCGATGATCGGCCAGCAGCCGGGCGAACCAACTCCGCTCAAAGTGGGAGATACGGCGCCCAACTTTACCCTCGGCTCAACCGCGGGCGCCAAGGTCACGCTGGCCGATTTCAAAGGCAAGAATCCCGTGGTGCTGGCGTTCTTCCCCGCCGCCTTTACCGGTGGCTGAACCAAGGAAATGACAGCGTACCAGGCTGGTATCGCAAAATTCGAAGGTTACGACACCAAGGTGTTCGGCATCAGCGCCGACAATATTCCCTCACTCAAGGTCTTCGCCGATCAGCTGAAGTTAAGTTATTCCCTGCTGAGCGATTTCAGCGCCCGCTCCACCTTGAAGGCGTATGGCGTTCTGCGCCCCGACGGCATGGCCAATCGCGTGACGTACGTGGTGGATAAGGAAGGGAAGATCGCGTACGTGGAGGTGGGAAATACAGCGATCGACCCCACGGCAACCGATACCGCGTGCAGCCGGCTGGCGCATAAGGCGGCAACCCAGGGCAAGCAATAGCAATCGACAAAGAAAAGGGGCTTCGGCGGCCGGGCCGAGGCCTTTTTTTTGGTCTTATCTGAGGGTCAGCCTTCATCAAATGACATAAAATGACAGTATGGCAATGACTTCCCTGAACATTTCGCTGCCCGATCCGCTCAAAACGTATGTGGAAGACCGAGTTGCATCGGGCGATTTCGGCACCCCCAGCGAGTTTATTCGAACCCTCATCCGGCAGGACAAGGAGCAGCGGCGCTCGCGGATCGAATCGGAACTGCTGGAAGCGCTGCAGACAAAGCAGATCTCCATTGCTCCCGAAGAATTGAAAGGGCGCAGCCTGGTAACGGTGCTGCGGGAGAAGCTGGCGCGTTCGTGATCGAACTGCGGATCAGCGAAGCCGCAGCACGCTCCATTCTCGAGCAAGCGGATTTCTACAGGGAGACGCTCGACGCCGCACTTGCGGCCCGATGGGAATCAGCCGTTGATGAACTAGCTCATTCCTTGATTCGGATGCCCGAGCGAGGCACACCATGCCGCTTCGAGAATCCAGCATTGAGCAACCTTCGGTGGGTGTTCGTTCCCGGATTCCCCAAACACATGGTCTTCTATCGATATCTTGCAGAGGAGAGGGCAATTCTCATAATTCAGGTGCTGCACGGCGCCCGAAATCTGGATGTGATTTTAAGTGAAGAAGAATAATCAAAACGCGCGTCGAAATATGAAGAAGACGCATAGTAAAACCGATTGGAATCGCGTCCTGGCGCACAAGGAAGGCGACCGCATTCCATACGCGCCGGAGGACGGCCCCTACGATCCGAACGATGCCGAGGCGACGCGCGCCTGGCTTGAGCGGGCCCATCTGATTCGGAATGGAAAGGTCGAACGGCGAGGAAAGCGAGGCCCGCAGAAAACGCCGACGAAGAAGCTGGTTTCGCTGCGGCTGTCGCCGGAAGTGGTGGAGCACTTCAAGGCGGGCGGGCGGGGGTGGCAGACACGGATCGATCGGACGTTGAAAAAGGCGATCAGAAAGAGGGCGTAGACTCGTTCAAGTTCAGGTCCACGGTTTTCTTTAGTTCGTCTGCCCAAAGCCATGCGGCGATGGCTTCCTGAACGTTGGCCATAGCTTCGGCTTCGGTCCTGCCCTGGCTGAAGCAGCCAGGCAGGTCGGGAACTTCGGCAACGATCCAGCCGCCTGCCGACTTCAACACGACCTTAGGGTTCATCGTAGCCTCACTGCTCGTCCCGGATTTCAAGTTTGCCCAAGTCTCGTCTTGCTTCCGATCGAAGCCAAGCATTAAACCTCAAGTACGAATCGCGGATTTCATCATAGCGTGTGCGACAGAGTTGTCGAACGGCTGGGTCGGTCTCTCGTTGGGCGTTAAACCCATTTAGGCATTCCGCTGCGCCCGCCGCGTCTCTAACGAACTGCTCGAATGCGTCGCATTTCCTTGGCGTTCGAAGGCTTCAATGAAGAGGCATCTCGCGCGAACCCCTAGCAGACGGGCAATTTTTCCGGGAAGAGCGTCTGCAACCGAGTCATACCTATCCTGCAACTTCGCGACCGCCGGAATTACGGTCTCGATTTCGGAGGCAGTTTCGAGCAGCTCCCTCCACTCTGCTTTTTTCTGGTCGCGAATCCATTGGTCATGCGTAGCCTTTTGGTTTCGCTCCCATTGTTTCTGTTCCGACCTTCGGTTCTGAACGAAGGACCAGACCGCAATCAGCGTGCCGCCCGCTACTGGAATGACGCTCTGAACAAACCATTTCCACGACGGCTCCGGTGCGGCCTGTGGACACTGCAGAACGACTGGCGCTTGCGAAACCGTTTCGAGGAGGGACATCGCCATCCCAGCCGCATGAAGGATCATGCTCCCACCTTGTATCCTAAGAAGTTACTCCAAAGGTTACATCATGAGTCAAACGTTGAAAGCTGTGCGCGGCACGCGCGACCTTCTGCCGCCGGAGACGGCGCTGTGGAACCGCATCGAGGCGACAGCCCGCTCCGTGTTCGCGCGCTACAACTTCGGCGAGATTCGCACGCCCATCTTCGAAGACACATCGCTGTTCGCCCGCAGCGTGGGTGAGGAGACCGATATCGTCTCCAAGGAGATGTATACGTGGGAGGATCGCGCGCGGGCGCAATCGGAGAAGCCGCAATCGCTGACCCTGCGGCCCGAAAATACGGCGGGCGTGGTGCGCGCCTACATCGAGCACAAGCTGGGAGAGACGGGACAGTTGCAGAAGCTCTACTACATCGGCCCGCAATTCCGCCGCGAGCGGCCGCAGAAGGGCCGCTACCGGCAGTTTTCGCAGATCGGCGCGGAGATCATCGGCCCGCCCTCCGCGGGCAGCGAATCGCCGCTGCGCGATGCGGAGATTCTGGAAATGCTGGCCACGTTTTTGGATGAGGTGGGCATCACCGGTTGGAAGCTGGAGATCAACTCCGTGGGCTCGGCGGCGGATCGCGCGCGCTATAACGAAACGCTGCGCAAGGCTCTTGAGCCCGTTGCGCCAAGGATGTGCGTGGATTGCCAGCGCCGCGCGGTGACCAATCCGCTGCGGGTGCTGGACTGCAAGGTTCCCGAGGATCAGCCCATCATCGACGCGCTGCCGAAGATCGCCGATTCGCTCGATGAAGATTCAAAAGCGCACTTCGCCGCGGTGACCGCGGCGCTGGATGTGGCGGGCGTAGCCTACACGCGCAATCACCGCCTGGTGCGCGGCCTCGACTACTACACCCGGACCACGTTCGAGTTCACGCACGGCGGCCTTGGCGCGCAGAATGCGCTACTGGGCGGCGGGCGTTATGACGGACTGAGCGAGGCTCTGGGAGGACCGCGCGCGCCGGGGATCGGTTTTGCGATGGGCGAGGACCGGCTAGTGCTGACCTTGCAGGCGCAGGAGGCGGCCCAGGCGGAAAAAGCGGATGCCTACATCGCTCCGCTGGGCGAGGCCATGAATGCGGCGGGGCTGGCTCTGGCCCGCGATCTGCGCCGCGCGGGCCTGAGGGTGGAATTGGGCGAAGGAACTTTCCGGCTGAAGAAGTCGTTCGAGGCGGCGGATAAGGCGGCTCGGCGGATTGTGATCCTGGGTGAGGATGAGCTTCGATCCGGTATTCTTACCGTGAAGGATTTTTCCACCGGCGTACAGACAAAGGTTCCGCGTGCGGATCTGGCGGGAGCGCTTGCCAAGAACGTGAGTCAATGATCACTGGTCAATGAAGATAATCCCCTGGGGTGTCATCCTGAGCGGAGCGCCGCTGAGCGGCGCGGAGTCGAAGGATCTGCGGTTGCTTTTCTTCTGATCCCGACGTTCCCTGAGCCGCGCATAGTACCTCTACACACGCGAAGGACTCGATAGTGCTCGACTTTCTAGGCAAGCTGGAACGGACATACTACTGCGGCGATCTGCGCGCGGCCCATGCCGGCCAACACGTGGTCCTGATGGGCTGGGTGAACCGGCGACGCGACCATGGCAACCTGATCTTTCTCGACCTGAGGGACCGCAGCGGCATTGCCCAGGTGGTGCTTGACAAGGAGATCACGCCGGAAGGGCACGCCAAGGGCGAGCAGGTGCGGCCGGAATACGTGGTGGCCGCGGTAGGCCAGGTGCGGCTGCGCGACAAGGATGCCATCAATCCCAAGATGCCGACCGGCGAAGTGGAGATCGAAGCCACCGAACTGCGGGTGCTCAACGACACGCGCCTGCCGCCCTTTTCGCCTGCTGAAGAAGCGATTCAGAACGAGGAAGTCCGGCTCAAATATCGCTATATCGACCTGCGCCGCGCCGAGATGCAGCGCAACTTCTGGCTGCGGCATGAGATCACGCGCGCCATTCGCGAAAGCCTGTCGAAGCAAGGCTTTCTGGAGATCGAGACACCCATCCTGTGCAAGTCCACGCCCGAGGGCGCGCGCGACTTCCTGGTGCCCAGCCGCGTGCATCCGGGCGAGTTCTACGCCTTGCCGCAGTCGCCGCAGATTTTCAAGCAAATCCTCATGATCTCGGGGTTCGACCGTTACTTTCAGATCGCCCGCTGCTTCCGCGACGAGGACCAGCGCGCCGACCGGCAGCTCGAATTCACGCAGGTGGATCTCGAAATGAGCTTCCCGCGCCGCGAGCACGTATTCGCGGTGGTAGAGCAGTTCATGGGGGCGGCGTTTGCGGCCGCCGGCATCTCCCTGCCCACCCCTTTTCCCCGCATCACCTATGACGATGCCATGCGCCAGTATGGCTCCGACAAGCCCGACCTGCGCCTGCCGGGACTGACCGATGTGCGGGCGGCGTTCACCGATGAGGCTCTGGAAAAGCTGCAGATCGATCCCGCGCTGCCGGTGGTCGCGTTCCGGATTCCCAAGGTGGGCGAGCTCAGCCGCAAGGAACGCGAAGAGAACCATCCGCTTTTCGACCTCAAGAAGGGCGCCAAGTTCATCGACGATTTCAAGCGGCTGGCCAAGAGTTTTCCTGAGTCGGTGGCGCAGATTTATGAGCTGACCGGCGCCGCCGAAGGCGATTTTGTGATCGTGGTGGCGGGCGATCCGGCGCACCACATCAAGGCCAGTGATACCAAGTTCGGCGGGCGGCTCTCCGAGCGCGAGATCAATGTGTATGTCGCGGCGGGCAACTTCCGCAACGAGCTGGCGAAAAAATACGCTGACCGGCACGGGGCATTCCGGTTGACCGAAGAAGTGGTCCAGACCGCTGATCCGAAGAGCGGGAAGATGATCGAGGGGGGAGCCGCATTTCATCCCATGTGGATCATCGACTTTCCCATGTTCGAGTACGACCTGGCGACGGGAAGCTGGATGCCGGCGCACCATCCGTTCACTGCCCCGTACGAGGCCGACATGGCCAACCTGACCAGCGATCCGGCCAGCGTGCGTGCCGACTGCTACGACATTGCGATGAACGGGCTGGAACTGGGATCGGGGTCGATCCGAATCCATCGCAAGGATGTGCAGCAGCAGATCTTTACCTCGCTGGGGATGTCGGACGAAGAGGCGCGCAAGCGCTTCGGGTTCTTCCTGGATGCGCTGGAATTCGGCACGCCCCCGCACGGGGGGATCGCGCTGGGAGTCGACCGGATCGTGATGCTGCTGGCCGGGGCGTCCAGTTTGCGCGAGGTCATCACCTTCCCCAAGACCGCCAAGGCGATCGACCTGATGGCCGACGCTCCCACCACGGTCAGCGACGAGCAGTTGAAGGAACTGCACATCCGCGTGGCGCTCAAGAGCTGACCAAGTTGCTTCAAATAACCCTCAGGGGCTAAACATGCTGCGGAAAAACTCGCTCGATATTGCTTTGTAATAAGGGCACGACTTCAGAGGCTGCGGAAAAACGCCGTGTGTTGGGCTGTTTTGAAAGGGCACGACTTCAGTCGTGCCGATAAGCCGAACAAAATGTATTGGGCTTTAGCCCCTGAGGGATATTTTTTACCTCGATTGCTCGTCCCTTAACTGTTTTTCCGCAGCCTCTTCAGTCGGGCCGTAACTGTCGCCAGATGAGTCCGGGCTTCAGCCCCTGCTATGCGTCCGCAGGTTGATCCCGTTTTTCCGCAGCCTATATAGCCCGCAGTTCCTCTGGACCTCAGCGGCATGGATAAATCCGTGCCCAATCAGTACGGGCAGGGTGGCCATGGCAGAGGTATGCGCCCTTCGAAACCGAAAAACCAGACGATGCCGCAGATGGGCCGCCCCGGGCTCGAATAGTTTTGGAATCCGGAACTTCCGCGGGGGTACTCAGCCCTCCAACTCATCCTCGCCGTTGCCGCCTTCGACCGAAATCCTCAGCGATTTGAGGAAGTTAAGGTCGTTCTGGGTGAAGGCGCCTTCTTCCGACGCGGAGTCTTCGTCCCCGGCTTCCTTGGAGCCCACTTCGTTGAGCCCGATGGTGGCCTCGAGCATGAGGAGCACATCGAACCCGTGCTTGCGGATGTCCTGCACAACTCCGGCGATCTGTTCGCTTTCAATGACAGACTCGTGGATGGCCTCTCCCAGCTGTTGAATCAGTTCGCGCAATCGGGATGTCACGTGTTACCTCCGGCGGCGGCCAGCGCGGAAGGGGCGCAGGGAGCGGCATGAGATTTATCTACCTTAAGTCCACAGCGGCGGTGCGGCAACTGCGGTACAGCAAATAGATGCCAAAAAATGGGGCCGGGCATCGCCACTGATACCATCATAATCGGGTATGAAACCGCAGACCATCGGCCGGGTGTTGGGGATCGGGGTGCGCGTGGCGGGCCGCATGGCCGGGCAGAAGCTGGCTCCGGGCGCGCAATCGCCGGGTAACCCCGCGGTAAACCCAGCCGTTGGGCGACCGGTAACGGTCCAAGCGGTATCTCAACGCCCGGCCGGGCGAATTTCGGCGCGAACCGCCGGCGCCGCCACTGCGAGCCTGACCCGGGGATTGGGTGGTTTCCTCAAGCCGTTCCGCCGGGTGGGAAACATTGTTTTTCTCGAAGTGGTGGGAGTGTTTTTCCTGCTTTTCGCCATCGGCTTCGGGGGTTGGGCCTGGCGGTTGAGGGCACAGGCGGTCCAGGGGCCGGAGCATTCCAGGTTCCTGGCCTACGCGGTTATGACGCTGGTCTTTGTGTACCTGGGGCTCAGCTCATTCTGGCGGGCGAGACGAAAGTGAGACTGGAGCTGCGAGCCTGGCCAGATTTGGCCCGGATTTCCGTGATAGGGTGTTCGCCTTCTCTCCGGCTTTTCACGGAACGAAATGAATCGGCTCCAATATGCCATATTATGCAAGTCGCTGCTAATCATCAATACTCGTTCACTATGTTCCTTGCCTGACTGACCATTCGTTTCACATTTCAAGTATCATAATCACTGCCCCCCTGGCAGGTTTGGAGGTGGAGAATTTTTGGCCGAAGTTCGTGTACAAGAAGGCGAGCCGCTGGAGAATGCGCTGCGCCGGTTCAAGCGCAAGGTACAGCAGGAGGACATTATCAAGGAAGTAAAGCGTCACTCCTACTACCTGAAGCCGGGCGAAAAGCGCCGCGTCAAGGCAGCCTTGGCGCGCAAGCGGAATCGCAAGAAGGCTCGTAAAGAGCAGGACTGATTGGACTTCCTCCATCGGGCGGCGGTTGCGCCGCCCGCTTGGAGAATGCTCTAAAAACCATCGCGAATTTTCACCGCACCCTGTCTTCCTTGCCGAAAAAGTTCGAACAGCGGCGGGTGCGGCCATTCGGGATGGCATGAATTTCGCACCGTCGGGTGATGGTGCCGTCTCGTCCCGGTCTTTCCCCCGCCCCGGGAGCCGAGTTTGCCGCTAATTCTGTTCGCGGCCCGGGCCCTTGTGTAAGACAACGTACGAAGACAGGGAAACGGGACCGGCGCATCCGAGGTCATGGCCGATTTCAGCCGCGTTCCCTCCTTCGGGGAAGCCGGCCATGGAATTCACGGATAAGGTTCTGAAGTGTGTCGATTGCGGCTCGGAATTCATCTTTACCGCGGGCGAGCAGCTTTTCTTCCACGATAAGGATTTCAAGAACGACCCCAAGCGCTGCAAACAGTGCAAGGCTAAGCGCGCCAATGGCGGTCCACGGGTAAGAACGGAGACCCGGACCCACTGCTCGGCCTGCGGAGTGGAGACCACGGTTCCGTTTCGCCCCACACAGGGCAGGCCGGTCCTGTGCCGTTCCTGTTTCCAGAAGGCCCAACCCGCCCCCGCATCTGTGCCGTCCCCTCCCAAGGGACCGGGGCCGGCCGCGGCGGCCGGGTGAAAATTGCGGCTCACCCCGCGCCTGAAGCGGAGAGCGGTCCGTGGACCCGGTGGCTCAGGTCGACTTTTTTAACGGCCGGTGACCGATGTCGCGCCGGTAGTAGATTCCCTGGAAATTGATTTCGCTCATGGCCTCGTAAGCGCGACCCAGTGCTTCGCGCAGCGAAGGGGCGGCCGCCGTAACTCCCAGGACGCGCCCGCCGGCCGTGACAAGCTGACCATCTTTCAGCGCCGTGCCCGCATGAAAAACTTCGACCCCCGGGACGCGTGCGGCGCCTTCCAGCCCGGTGATGGGGAAACCAGTCTGGTAGGATCCCGGATACCCGGAAGAACTGGCCACCACGCAGGCCGACGCGCCCGGGCTCCAGCGCAGTTCCGTGTCGCACAGCGTGCCGTCGACGCAAGCCTCCAGTGCGTTAAGAAGATCGCTGTCCAGCCGCATCAGGATAGCCTGTGTTTCCGGGTCGCCAAAGCGCGCATTGAACTCCAGCACCTGGGGTCCGCGCGCGGTCATCATCAGGCCGCAGTAGAGAACACCGGTGAACGGGGTATCTTCGTCGGCCATGCCTTGCACCGTGGGTTGCGCGATGTGATGCAGGATCCATTCGGCCATGCCCGCCTCCAGCATGGAATCGGTGGAGTAGACGCCCATGCCGCCGGTGTTGGGGCCGGTGTCGCCTTCGCCGATACGCTTGTGGTCCTGCGCGGGAGCCAGCGGCGCGACATGCTCGCCGTCGGTCAGACAGAGGAAGCTGATTTCTTCGCCTTCCAGGAACTCCTCGATGACCACCTGGTGCTCGGCCGAGCCCAGCAGAGAGCCGGTGAACAGGCCCGCCGCCGATTCCACCGCTGCCCCATGCGACTGGCAGATGAGGACGCCCTTTCCCGCGGCCAGGCCATCGGCTTTGACCACGATGGGTGGATGGAAGATTTCGACCGCTTTCTCCAACTCGGCGGGGCTGGCGCAGACCGCGTAATTGGCCGTGGGAATGTTGTGCCGCTGCAGAAAGCGCTTGGCGAACCCCTTGCTGGTCTCCAGCATGGCGGCCTCGCGCGTAGGCCCGAAGACGCGCAATCCGCGTGCCTTGAGAGCGTCTACGATACCCAGCGACAGCGGCAGTTCCGGGCCGACGATTGTCAAGGCCGGCTTCTCCGCCTCCGCCACCGCGAGCATCGAATCCAGCTTTGCCAGGTCCGCGGGCACGCAGCGGGCCATCTGCGCCATGCCGCCATTGCCCGGCGCGCAGACCACCTCGGTCACCCGCTGGTTCTTTTTGACTGCCCACGCCAGGGCGTGTTCCCGCCCGCCGGATCCAAGGATCAAGACCTTCATTTCGAACGCCTCGTACGGCTCCGGTGCGCCGGAGCTCTCCTCGGTTATGGTCGGCAATGGGGCGGAGGGAAGTCAAACCGGCCCGGTTACTGAAGTGCTGTGGACGTATAATCCTGCCATGCTTAAGCGACTGTATATCGACAACTTCCGCTGCTTTGTCAATTTCGAGTACAGGCCGGAACGGAAGCAATTGCTGCTGGGGGCGAATGGGAGCGGAAAGTCATCGGTGCTTGATGCTATACGCCTGCTGAAAAGCTTTTTGCTCGGTGTCGAAAACCCATTTTTGGCCGACACGCGGACTCGCTGGCTCGATCTTCCTAAACAAATTCTTGAGCTCGAAGCGATTCTGGATGGGAAATCATATGTGTATCGCGTTGAAAGCCACTTCGTGCCTGACTCCTCAGTAGCTGACGTCCGCCTTGAAAGGCTGACCGTGTCTGGAGAGCCTGTTTTCGAGCAGGTTGATGGAACAATACGCTTTTTTGCGAACAAGCCGAATACCGCCTCGTCGCTTCCGTGGAAGACTACACGGTCGTCGCTCAATTTAGCGCGATTGAGCACTGGCGACGTCGACAGATTTCTGACTTGGATATTTGAGTGCGTGTTTTGTATCCGAATTGACTCTTACCCAGAGGCGATGTCGGATACAGCCGAGGGAGAAGATGCGCTTCCTGAAGATGAACTGGAGAATCTCGCGCAATGGTATCGCCACTCTGTCCAGGCCGATCCTGAAGCGAATTTGGCTTTGCTCCGTTCGCTGGGTGAGATTTTCGACGGATTTGTTTCGCTACAGCTTGATCCAGTTGGGGCTAACACCCGGAAGCTTCGTGCGAATTTCTTGCAGACTGACAAGAAGCGCTTGACCTATTCACTTTCCGAACTGTCAGATGGTCAGAGGTCGCTAATCGGGCTTTACGCAGTCTTGCACTTCATCATGGCTAAACCGTCCCGGACGGTCTTTCTCGACGAGCCCGACAACTTCATCTCGTTGCGTGAAATTCAGCCGTGGCTCCTTGCCGCAGAAGACGCGGCAACAGAGAGTAAGGGCCAACTGATTCTCGTATCGCATCACCCGGAGATTCTGAACCAATGGGCGCAGGAATATGGACTGCGTTTCTTTCGCGAAGAGAACGGACATGTGCGGACCGAGAAATTCAGGACAGATCCCGACGGTTATCTCCAGCCATCGCAGCTGATAGCACGGGGTTGGGAGAATGAGTGATCCATCTTGGATATACGTGCTTGTGGAGGATCAGCGGCAACAACAGTTCATGTACCGTTTCCTGATGGAAGCCAGCGTCAACCCCAGACAGGTCAGCTTCGAGGTTTCACCGGCGGGGCACGGAAGCGCGGAACAATGGGTCCGTGAGAACTTTGCCCGCGAAGTGGGGAAATGCAGGGCAAGGAACGCCCGCGCAACGACCGGGATGTTTGTCGTGCTGGATGCGGACAACGAGTCGGTCGAAAGACGCCTTGAAGTTCTCGATAACGCCCTGATCTGTGCAGGAACTAAACCCATCTTCGTCGAACAGGATCCCATCGCACGGTTGATTCCGAAGCGAAACATCGAAACTTGGATTCTCTTTCTTTCTGCATACCCGGCAAATCATCATTTGAATGAGCAGCAAGATTACAAGCATACGAAGAACACCGAGGATTGGTCCGATCTGATACCAAAGGCATCAGAAACCTTCTACGCGTTGACTAGACGTGTGCCTGCGCTGCAAGGCGATCTTCTCGACTCGATACGGCGGGGAATCAAAGAAGCGTCTCGAGCACTTCGGACGAAGCCCTAGGCAGACAGATGGTAGAAACCCGTATAAAACCGCATCTCCAGCAGGCCGCCGAGGAGGCGCGGCGCGCCGAGCAGCGGCGCCTCTACCGGCGCAACCAGGTATTCGGGCTGCTGATCGTGGCGGCGGCGATCGTGATCTGGTGGCTGTTTCACACCAATCCCAAGTGGATCTTCCCCCCCGGCTGGTGGCGCCCATGAGGGCAGGGATCAGGGATCAGGGATCGGGGATCAGAAATGGAAGGGAGACCGTCGAGCCACTCGTCGTGTTGCTGTTGGGGCCGACGGGCAGCGGCAAGACCGCCCTTTCCCTCGCCTTGGCCGAGCGCTTCGGCGGCGAGATCGTCAGTTGCGATTCGGTGGCCGTGTATCGCGGCATGGACCTGGGCACCGCCAAGCCCTCCCCGGCAGAACGGGCGCGGGTGCCGCATCACCTGATCGACGTCGCCGATCCCGATCAGCCGTTTACCGCCGGCGCCTACAGCCGTGCGGCGCGTGCGGCGCTCGGGGAGATTGCCGGGCGGGGGCGTCTGCCTGTTGTTACCGGCGGCACCGGCCTCTACCTTCGTGCACTGACCGAAGGCCTCTTCGCGGGGCCGGAACGCCACGAGCCGCTGCGCGAACGGCTGCGGCTGCGGGCGCAACAGCGAGGAAACGCCTGGTTGCACCGGCTGCTGGCGCGGCTGGACCCGCCCTCGGCGTCCCGCATTCATGCCCACGACACCCCCAAGCTGATCCGCGCCATCGAAGTGTGCCTGGCGGCGCGGCGGCCCATGTCGCAGGTGCTGGCTCGCGACCCGCTGACGGGTTTCCGCCTGCTTCGCATCGGCCTTAATCCGCCGCGTAAGGAGCTGTATCAACGGCTCAATGAGCGCTGCTCCGCGATGTTTGCGGCCGGCCTGAGGGAGGAGACGCGCGGGCTGCTGGCGCGGTTCGGGCGGGTGAAGTCGTTCGACTCGCTCGGGTACCGGCAAGCACTGGCCGTGATCGATGGAGCCTTGACTCCGGACGAGGCCCTGTTAGCCGCCCAGCAGGGCCATCGCAACTACGCCAAGCGGCAATTGACCTGGTTCCGGCGCGAGCCGGACGTGCACTGGATCGAAGCGTTCGGGGATGAGACGGAAACCCAGCGAACGGCGGAAGGACTCATCTCCACAGCCATAAACGACAATTAGACTACCGAAGGGAACGCGCCTTCACTGATTCGTTCCAGAACGGAGATTCTCTTGCCAGAAACGATCTACGACGTGGCCATCATCGGCAGCGGGCCGGCAGGATACACGGCCGCCATTCGCGGCGGGCAGTACGGATTGAAGGTGGCGCTCATCGAGAGCGATGCCCGGCTGGGCGGCACATGCCTGCAAGTGGGCTGCATCCCCACCAAGGCGCTGCTGTTCAACGCCGAATTGTGGGACTACCTGAAGAATGCCGCCGAGTACGGCATCGCCGGCATCGGCACGCCGCAGCTTGACTGGACCGCGGTGCAGAAGCGCAAAAATGCGATTGTCACCAAGCACACCAAGGGCCTTGAGTTTCTGATGAAGAAGAACAAGGTGACGGTCATCAAGGGCTACGGCAAGCTCACCGGGCCTGCGAAAGACGGCGTGCACACGGTGGCCCTGAGCAGCGCCGACGGACAATCCACCGAGATCAAGGCAAAAAGCATTATTCTCGCCACAGGCTCGGAGGCGCGCACTCTCTTCGGCAAGCAGCCCGGCGACCGCATCCTGACCAATATCGAAATCCTGGCGCTCGAGCAGCCCCCCAAGTCGCTGATCGTCATCGGCGCCGGTGCGGTGGGAGTCGAGTTCAGCTCCATCTTCCGCAGCTTCGGAACCGAGGTTACGCTGTTGGAATTCTTGCCGCGCATCGTTCCCGTGGAAGACGAGGACGTCTCGAAAGAGTTGACCCGGCTGTTCAAGAAGCACGGCATCGACGTCAACGCCGGCTGCAAGGTGGAGAAGATCGAGAGGACTGAAGCCGGCGTGAAGGTCTCGTGGACCACCGCCAACGGCAAGGCCCAGGAGAAGGAAGCGGAGAAGGTCCTGGTGGCCGTGGGCCGCGGGCCCCGCACCGCGAACGTGGGCATCGAGACCACGAAAGTCGAGCTCGATCGCGGCTTCGTCACGGTCAATGAAGCGCAGGAGACCGCCGAGCCGGGCATTTACGCCGTCGGCGACATCGTGGCCGGCCTGCCGCAGCTCGCGCATGTGGGCGCCATGAGCGGCATCGTGGCCGTGTCGAAGATCGCCGGCCGGCCGTTCCGCCCGGTGCGCCGCGACCGCATTCCGGGATGCACGTACACCGATCCGCAGATCGGCTCGGCGGGCCTGACCGAGACCCAGGCGAAGGAGAAGGGCTACGACGTGAAGGTGGGAAAATTCCCCTTCGCCGGAAATTCCAAGGCCACCATCGTCGACCGCCACGACGGGTTCGTCAAGATCGTCTCCGACGCGAAATACGGCGAGATTCTCGGGGTGCACATCATCGGGCCGCAGGCCACCGAGCTGATTGCCGAAGCCGTGGCCGTCATGGAACTGGAAGGAACCGTGGATGAGCTGATGTTCACCATTCACGCCCATCCCACCCTCGCCGAGGCGATGCTGGATGCGTACGCCGCCGTGGAAGGCATGGCCATCAATGCTTAGCCGCTTTTGGCGCCGGCGGAAAACGTCGATCCCTCCCGAGCCGCCCGAGCCGGCCCCGATCGCCATCGGTGTCGAGGCAATCCGAGCCAATGCGGCGCTGGCCATCGAGCAGCTCGGCCCCGCAAGCGAACTCGGGGATGCCTTCGGCTATAACCGGGATTCGGTGAAATGGGTCGAAGGCTTCATCGAGCGCCAAAGAATCGCCGGAGGCTTTTCGGCCGCCACCGTGCACACACTGGTCCAGGTTCTGGGCTCCTTCCTGGGTGAAAGTGTCATTCACGCCTACGGCGGCGAGTGGAGGACCAGGGATGGCGTCTCCGGCGTGTTCTTCGATGACCGGAATGCCGTGTTCCCGTTTGCGAAGGTAGGCAAACAATTCGATCAGGGGCTCGCGAACGGAGAATCAATCCTGGGATTCTTCGAGGCCATTCCGATTGTCTTCAAGCTTGCGAACGCGGCAGATCGTCCTTCTGACCCGCCCGCATCCTGACACGCCTTCACGCATCCAAGGGACATGGTGGCGTATACTCGCCCTGTACGGGCCGCATCCTGAGTACGCGGAGCGGCACTGGAGACAACATGAGTCTGACCAACTTCCCTGGAGGCGGGTCCTCGCCCTCCGGAGTCCCCATCACCAAAGTGACCATGCCTGCGCTGGCGGAAATGAAGCGCCAGGGCAAGCCAATCTCCGCGCTCACCGCGTACGACTACGCCACCTCGCGCCTGGTGGATGAAGCCGGGATCGACCTGATCCTGGTGGGCGATTCGCTGGCCATGGTGATCTTGGGCCACGACAACACCCTCGCCGTGACCGTGGACGAAATGCTGCACCACACGCGGGCCGTACGCCGGGCCGTGCGAAGAGCGCTGGTGGTGGCCGATTTGCCGTTCGGCAGCTATCACGGCACGGTCGCCGAAGGCGTGGCCAACGCGGTGCGGTTCATCAAGGAAGCCGGCGCCGAGGCGGTGAAGATCGAGGGTCCGCGGTCCGAGATGGTACAGGCTCTCACCGACGCGGAAATTCCCGTGGTGGCGCACCTGGGCCTCACGCCGCAAAGCGTGCACCGCATGGGAGGCTATCGTGTGCAGGCCCGCACCGTCGACCAGGTGCTGCGGCTGAAAGCCGATGCGCACGCCCTGGCCGATGCAGGGGCCGGCCTGCTGGTGCTGGAAGGCGTGCCGCGAGAGGTGGCCGGCGCCATCACCGCGGAGCTGCCCATTCCCACCATCGGCATTGGCGCCGGGCCGGATTGCGACGGCCAGATCCTGGTGTTCCACGACCTTGTGAACCTGACCTTCGCCCCGCCGGCCAAGTTTGTGCGTCGCTATGCCGATGCGGCGAGCCTGATCCGTACCGCGGTGGAACACTATCGCGAGGACGTGGAGCGCCGGTCGTTTCCTTCGGAACGGGAAAGCTATCATCTCTCGAAGCCGGTGCGCCGGGCCCTGGACCTGGATTCCGATCTGGATGACGACATGGACGGCGTCGTGAACAAGGATGCCATCCAGGACTTCGGAACCTAGCCGCCGCCTCTATCATGTTCCGTGCCCCATCCTCGCGCTTTTTCCTGGCGCGAGGGTGGGAGACCACGAACCTTCTTCAGTCTGCATCAGAACCGCAATTCTCGACGGGAAACCAGGACGAATGCACATTGTTCGCACGGTGGAGGAACTGCGCCAGTGGACGCGCGCCGATCGCTACGAGACCAACACCATCGGTATTGTGCCCACCATGGGCGCGCTCCACGCGGGCCACGCATCACTGATCCGCGCGGCTCGGGACCAGTGCGGATGCGTGGTGGTGAGCATCTTCGTCAATCCCACCCAGTTCGGCCCTGGCGAGGACTACGCGCGATACCCGCGGAGCTTCGATGCCGATTGCGAACTGGCCTGGAAGGAGGGCGCGAGCCTGATCTTTGCGCCGTCAGTGGAAGAGCTTTATCCACTCGGCGCAGCCACGTTTGTCGAAGTGGATGGTTTGAGCCATCGCCTTGACGGCAAGTCCCGCCCCGGGCATTTTCGCGGCGTCGAGACGGTCGTCACCAAGCTGCTGATTGCGACCGAAGCGGACCTGGCGTTCTTCGGGCAGAAGGATGCGGCGCAGGTGGCGGTGCTGCGGCGCATGGTGCTCGATCTGCGTTTGCCGGCCAGGATTGTGGTCTGCCCCATTGTCCGCGAGCCGGATGGGCTGGCGCTGAGTTCGCGCAACGCGTATTTGAATGCGGACCAGCGCAACCAGGCGCTGGTGCTGAGCCAGGCGGTGCGGCATGTGGAGTCCTTGGTGGCGGGCGGCGACCGGCGGGCCGGTGCGCTGATTGCGGCGGCGCGCCAAGTGTTTGCCACCCAACCAGCGGTGCGCGTGGATTACATCGAGCTGGTGGACTGGGATACGCTGCTGCCGGCAGAGACCGCCTCACCCGGCACGCTGTTCGCGGTGGCGGCATGGGTGGGCTCGACGCGGTTGATTGATAACACCATCATCCCGTAGGCACTGCATGTCACTCGTTCAGCGGTGGGTATGTAGCCAATCCGGAACCAACGCGCCTCTTGACATCGGAGGTAGCGCCGGTCTGGAGACTGGCGCTACCTGAATCGCCGATTTGAAAGACAGGTTTAGAACCGGATCACCGGCCCCGTCGAAACTCGTCCGTTCGAGTTAACGATCTCGTTGAAGTTCCGGTTCGTGGCCTTGTAGTTGGTGTTGTAGTAATCCCCCGTGATGCGCCACGCGAACCAGCGCGAGATCCCCGCGTCCAGCCCCGCGCCCACTGCCACGGCGAACGTGTTGTCATCCTCCAGATTCGGAAGAGGCTGCTTGGTCAGGTGCGCGCTGCCCACCATGCCATGCGCAAACAGCGTCGATCTCCCCAGGTGGAAACCCACCTGCGGACCCACCAGGAAGAAATATGCCTTGGGGTTGAAGTTCGGACTGTCGTTGCGGTAGAACCCGGAAACATCGCCTTTGATGCCCAGGAAACTGCCGAACACCGGGACCTTGAACGATGCGTCCCAGCCATTCATGCCGCTCACCGAAACGGTGGTGGAAGTTGGATTATAGGTGCGGAACACGTAGGAGTAGCCCCCATACATCTCGAAATTGGGTGTCCCGCCGCCATTCCGGGAATCGGGGCTCGATTGTGCGTAAACGCCCGCGGGCGCTGCCAGCGCACTGGCAAACATCAGCAACAGAATCCTTCGATACATCTATTCACCTCAGGAACCTGAATTTGACTCAGGGCAGAGGAGCGCAGCCAAGGCTATCAGGAGGACTTATATGTACGCGTTAGTCAAACGAGGGCAGAGTCGTGTCTCGTCTCTTTTGAGACGCGGCTCTCCCGTGATTGGTTTGCTGGCACCGGCTACTTGGCAGGGGTGAGTTTAAGGGAATACGCGTACTTGCACGCAGAACCGGTGGGAAGAGTGATCTCGAGAGCATCGGCTGTCTGCCTCCACGCCACTTTCTCGGTTGAACCCAGAAGTTCGACGGAAGTTACGGACAGGGATGCAGAACTTAACGAGTGAATGAGGACCCGACCGTCGGCCGGGCAGGCCATGCCGATGGCGTAAACCGAGTCGCCCTTGGCGGTGAAGCGAAAATCCTCCGGTGTATAGGGCTTGGTGTCGGTGTCGTGAAATGCGCCGCCGATTACTTTCGTCGGCCCCTCCCCGTAAACCTTCCAGGGGGCGGTGCCGTAGATGGCTTCGCCGTTCACCTTCAGCCACGCCCCAATGGCCAGCAGCCTCTCGCGAATTTCATCCGGAATGGTTCCGTCCGGCTTGGGACCGAAATTGAGCAGAAGGTTGCCGTTCTTGCTGACGATATCGATGAGCTGGTGAATCAGGAATTCCGAGGACTTGAAGGTGTCGTTCTCGATATAGCCCCAGCTTTTGTCGCTGATGGACGTATCGGTCTGCCAGTGATCGGCGATGATGCGGTCCTGCTGGCCGCGCTCAAAATCACGCACCCCGGCCTTCCAGTTCAGCGCGTAATCCTTGAAGTCGATCACCCCGGTGTAGCCGTGCGCGGCGGCATAGTTGTAATAGAACGCGGCGAACTCCGCCACCGTATTGCGAAAACTCGGCTGCCCCATCCACCAGTCGAAATAAACGATCTCCGGCTTGTATTTCTCCACCAGTTCGGTGTCGCGGGCCAGCCAGTCCCGCGTCCAGGCCTCGCTCACGTAGGTCCAGTCGTTGATCATGCCGTGGTCGTCGCCGCCGGGCTCCAGCCACTGGTGCGCGGGACCGTAGAGCGAAGCGTACTTCGGATCGTTCACGTCGGAGCGGATCTCCCGCCCGCCGCAATAAAAGAAATTGTGCTCGGCGCGATGCGAGCTGAGGCCGAAATGCAGACCCTGTGCGCGAACTGCCTTGGCCAGTTCACCCAGCGTGTCGCGCTTGGGGCCCATCTTGACCACCGTCCAGTCCGACAGCCCCGAATCGTACATCGAGAATCCATCGTGGTGCTCGGCCACCGGAACCACGTATTGCGCTCCCGACTCCTTGAAGACGCGCGCCCACTCGGCGGCATCGAAGTGCTCGGCCTTGAACAACGGAATCAGGTCCTTGTAGCCCTTCGACTCGTCACCATGCGCGAAGTGCTCGCGGAAATTCTTGTACGCGCCTTCCTTGGGGATATACATGTTGCGCGGATACCACTCGTTCTCCGCGGCGGCCACCGAGTACACGCCCCAGTGGATGAAGATTCCGAACTTGGCGTCCTTGTACCACTGCGGCTGCTGGTACTTGATGAGCGAGGCCCAGTCGGGGCGGAAAGGCCCATCGTAACCGTAGCGGGCGGCCTCGCCCAGGAGGTGCTGGCGCTCGGCCTCGTACTTGGCCACCGATTGCTGCCATTCGTGATCGATCTGATCTGCGGACTTGGTGTTCAGCGTGGGCGCAAGCGGATCGGCGTTTTGGCAAAATACACTCGGCGACACAGCAAATGCAAGAAATAGAGTCAGGAAGAGCTCGGAATTTTTCATCGGGCGCATCGTAAATCGCCGTACGGCAGCCCTGCAAACGCTTTCACTCGGAAGTAGCGATTTTCGTCATGCTTCGGGCCGCGTTCCGGGCTCGGTCATTCGTCACAAACCCGGTTGACATATTCCTATATAGGTATGTAATGTTTTCTTCATGGCGCGGGCCGCAACCACTTCCGATGTCTTCAACGCGGTCGCCGAACCCCGCCGCCGCGAGATCCTCGGGCTGCTGGTGCTCAAGGAACTCCCCGTCGGCGACATCGTCGCGCTCCTCAAACTCGACCAGCCCTCGGTGTCGAAACACCTGCGCGTGCTGCGCGATGTGGGCCTGGTGCATGTGCGCCGCAACGGACGCCACAAGCTTTACCGGACCAACGCCCAGGCCATCCGTCCATTGCACGAGTGGGCCGAGACCTTCGAGCGCTACTGGAGCCACCAGTTGAACCGCGTGAAGGAGCGCGCCGAAACGAAAATCCGCCCCATTTCGGAATCCCAAAAATCCCCAAAGGAGAACCGATGACCACCTCAACCCTTCCGGAAATCGAAAACCTGTCCTTCACCGTGACCCAGGAGATCCGCGTCAACGCGTCTGTCGAAGTCACGTTTGAATCTCTGCTCGAGCAACTGGTCGACAATGAAATGACTGATGGGACGAAAATGCCCATGAAGCTCGAGGCCTTGCCCGGCGGCCGCTGGTACCGCGACCTGGGCAACAACAACGGCCACCTGTGGGCGCACGTGCAGGCCATCAAGCGGCCCACTCTGCTGGAGTTTGCCGGGCCCCTGATGATGTCCTACCCGGTCGCGAACAACGTCCAGTACCGGCTTAGCGAGGTGGACGGCGTCACGCTCATCAAATTCCGCCACTCCGCGTTCGGTTTGATCCAGGACGATCACCGGAAAGGCGTCGGCAGCGGCTGGGGCCACATCAATGAGCGCGTTCGCCAGCGCGCCGAGAAGAAAGCCGGCCGTTGACCATCGAGCCTCCGTGCCCCATCCTCGCGATTTTTGTTGTCGCGAGGATGGGAGACCACGAACCTTGACGACCCACTCACTCAAAATCCCCCAGGAGGATCACGTGCCCGTTGCAGAATCCATTGCCAATTCCATTGCCCAGTCGTTTCTTGCCGAGTTCGAAACTCAGGCGCCCATCACGCGGCGATTTCTGGAACGCCTTCCCGAAGACAAGCTCACCTGGAAGCCGCATGAGCGATCGATGACCGCCGGCCAGCTGGCCTTCCATCTCGCCTTCGTGCCCGGAGGGGTGGTGCGCTTCGTTCAGAACAATCCTGCCCAGGTCCCGCAAGGCTTCGAGTTTCCTCAGCCGTTGAGCCGCGAGGAGATCCTCGAGAAGTTTGACCAGAGCATCGCCGCGGTGCGCGAATTTCTTCCCCAGTTCGATGACCAAGCCATGCACGAGACCTGGCGTCTGATGGCCGGGGACAAGGTGGCGCTGGCGGAACCGCGGATGCAGTTTATGCGCGACGTCATGCTGAGCCACTGGTACCAGCATCGCGGCCAATTCTGCGTGTACCTGCGCCTGCTCAACGTGCCGGTGCCCGCCAGTTGGGGACCAAGCGCCGACGAGCCGCCGCTGTTCATGCAAAGCGGAATGTGATTCCCTGGATGCCCCAGGTCCGGTCGCCGGCCTGACCTGGGAGAGCCCCCCTGGGAGGGTTTCAGGTCAAAATAAACCCCGATCCTGCCTTGAAAATTCGCTGTTCTTAATTCAAAACTGATTGTCATCCTGAGCGCAGCGAAGGATCTGCGGTTGCATTTTCATGCTTTCGGGTGGAACCCCGTTCCATCCTGGACTACCCTTTTTTGAGCATCGGTCCGCCCGCTCCTCCAACCGGGAAGCCCCTTTGCCGGAGAGCCTTGAAGACAAACAGCGGCTTTTTAGCGTCAGGAGCTGGTTTCACCCTCACCTCCACGATAGTCAAGCGCGCCAAACCCGCTTGGGCCTCTAAGTCATTGAAAAATCAGCCAAAATTCTCCGCACGCCTTTGCCGGTTTTATGGCTCCGGCGGCGCACCATAGACGTAGATTCACCTGCTTGCCGGGTTTCTTCTTTCCCGCTCTGCGTCCTAAGTCATTTGTTTGGAATATTCTGCGGGGGCAATAATATACTTGACTGAAGTGACGAATTCTGTCATGCTGGTTCCATCATGGAAGTTCCCAAGACATTGACGGAAGCAATTCGGTACTTTGCCGATCCTGAGAATTGCCGCGCATTCATGGTTTCAGTTCGTTGGGCGGATGAAGTAGTTCGCTGTCCCTACCCTGGTTGCGGCAATGAGAACGTCTCGTATTTGGCGAAGGCTAAACTCTACTTCTGCCCGAAGAAGCATCCCAAACAAAAGTTCTCTCTCAAAGTGGGGACCATCTTTGAAGATTCGGCCATCGGGCTGGACAAATGGCTTCCGGCCGCATGGCTTATCGTTAACTGCAAAAACGGCATCTCCAGCTATGAACTGGCGCGGGCCATTGGATTGACCCAAAAGAGCGCATGGTTCGTGCTGCATCGGATCAGGGAAGCAATGCGCGATGACAGGACGCACAAGTTCGGCTTTGGTGGCCCTGTAGAGGCTGATGAGGCATTCATCGGCCCAAACCCCCAACGGATGCACAAGGACCGTAAGGCGAAGCTGCAGGCGCAACAGAATGCTGGTCAGCTTGGCGTCGGAAAGACCGCTGTGCATGGGATGCTGGACCGCGAGTTGCGTCAAGTACGCGCAAAGGTTATTCCGAATATAAAGCGTGAGACCCTGCAGAACGCCATCCTTGAGAACGTCACTCCGTTCGCCAAGGTCTACACCGATGAGGCGACGGCCTATGACAACCTGAGCAAGAAGTTCGTCCACAAGGTCGTGAATCACTCTATGGAGTATGTCAATGGGCAGGTTCACACTCAGGGAATCGAGAACTTTTGGAGCCTACTGAAGCGGACTCTGCGCGGCACATACGTTGCAGTTGAGCCGTTCCACCTTGACGCCTACCTAGACGAGCAGGTGTTCCGTTACAACAACCGTGCAACGAAGGACAATCCACTCACCGATGCTAACAGATTTGTTTTGGCAATGTCGCAGATCGCCGGAAGGCGTCTTACTTACGCGCAACTGACAGGCAAGGAGGCTCCCCCGGCTTTCTAATATTTCCAATCGACCCCGACAAATGCGAGGTAAGCGCCCTAAGCAGCTTCCCTAAGTTCATCTAACGCTCGATATAGAGATTCTCTATCATTTTGCGGATTATGGAAATCAACTAACTTCCCTGCGAATTTTTTAAGTAGCGCGCGAGCGTCGTAACTCCAATCTCGCGGACGAGAAAGAACCGCCACCTGTTTCCATTGCGAATATGGCGTCCCGTCAAGATCAAGGGTTTGGTATGCATAGCGTTCGGCACGCCCTAAAGCACCGCCCGACGTTGGCGTTAAAAGATTGACCGCTATCTCTTTTGAGAAGCTCTCCGCGACGAAATCGAACTTGTGCTTGCTGTTCTTGCCAGACACAACTTCATCTGGTTTGACACGAAAGCCAAATTCCACGCTCCAGTCTCGAATTATCGCGCCAACGGATTTTTTCAATTCTTTATCGATAGATGGAACATGATCTATTAGTCCACCCATAGCGAGAGCGGAACATTGCCCAATAGCCCAGATAGATTGCTGCAACTCGTCTATTTGGCATCCAGCCTTGAAGCGGCCTTTTTCAAATTGCACGCCAAATTTGAGAGCGATGGATGCGAATTTGGAGTCGACGGTATCAGTCATCGAAACACCTTGCACATAGAGTTCGTCCCATGCCCGACCTGAGTCATCCACTACGAAGTAACCAGGGGAGCGTTCCAAGATCGACACTTCGACCCATCTTTGATCGAATGTGCTTATTGGAAGGGTAAGGACGCAAGAATCGTCGGCGACCCGCGAGGCATCCGTAAATGTCCGCAGATAGTCAATCATCGATTCCTTCACCGAAGAGCAAGCTAGTTGTTCCATGTTCTTCATCCCCTTCTCGCCTAAACTCTAATCCGAAAATATTGGACACGTCACGAACAAAGTTGCGCTTCGTGGCAAAGTTACCAAATCCGCCAAGAATCTCTTTTCTGCTCTCGCAACTAGCAGCAACTGCATCCCAAATATGACGATGCCACCCCTGCGTCATAATCCCCTCAAGCGACATAAATCGACGCTCGTGGTCAATACGGTCAATAGGCCAGTTGTCTAGCAATAATGCGGATGCCCAACATGTTTGATCCTGACTACGACAGCGGATAATCCACCGCAATTGCAACAGCATATGCGATCCAGAATCGAGTGGTACGCGAACCGAAAAAGTGAAATCACACCTGCCATCGTCGTCGAACTTTCGAACCACTTCCGTCAGCGATAGCCCGCACGGCTTCGCCATTTTCAGAATGGTTTGAACATGAGAAAAGTCTGCCAATTACCCTCCCCGGAGCCCGAAGGTCGGCGAAGCCATCATATCCGACGGCAAGTAGCCTATTTACGAGCAATTTGTGGGATGGGGAGGGGCGGTGGCAAACAAGTTAACGGGATGGAGATTTCTTGGGGACAATTTGACGCATGAGTTCTGTGAATTCGCGGAAATCCCCGCTTGTATCGAGAGTAGAGGGCTTTGGTGGACGGCTCTTAACCGGATCAGACCATCGCCCTGGAGGGGGAGCTAGGCGCTTAGAGGGGCGCTCGCTTTTCATAAGGCCAAGGATACCACCTGCCCTGTCACGGCCCTACCAGTATACTTCAGTCAAAGATATTATTTCCTCTGCGGGTAAGTCCTTTCCGGGAGGACTTTGCAGCAAAATGCCTCCCGTAAACTACTGAACAATGTGGAACTTCCGTACAGAGTCCGGGGAGGGGGGTGGGGGGGTTCCGGGCCGTTCACTGTGAACCCTTTGTGACTTCTTCTCCGGGAGTAATTTCGGTCATTTCCCCTCGACCCCTCTTCGCGGTAATATCGAAGTCAATGTCCGATTACAGGGCCCGGTACTCCTTTAAATACAGGATTTCTCTGCCAGCCGCGTTCGTGCTGCTGTTGGCGGCCACGCCATCGTACCCTCAAACAGCCCTTCCCGAATCCCCGGCAACCGCTGCGCTGACCTCCTCCCAGCCGGCTCTGACGTCCACCCAGATCGTGGAACAGATGCTGCGCCACAACCAGGCGCGCGCCGAAGGGCTCAGGCACTACCAGTCCACCCGCACCTACCAGGTTGAATACAAAGGCTTAGCCCGGATCGCCGCCCGGATGGTGGTGGAGGCCGACTATGACGCGGTGAACGGGAAGACGTTCCGCATTGTTTCCCAGAGTGGAAATGGTCTTCTGCTCGACAAGGTGCTCAAGCGGCTCATTGAAACCGAGAAAGACGCAGCGCATGACCAGAAGTCGGCCCTCACGCCCGCCAATTACAACTTCAAATTGATCGGGATCGAGAACCTGGGTGCAAGGCCGGCGTACGTGCTTGAGGTCGAACCGCTGGTCGACAACAAGCTCCTCTATCGAGGCAAGGTATGGGTCGATGCGGCAGATTTCGCGGTGGCGAAAATTGAAGCCAATCCGGCCAAAAATCCCTCGTTCTGGATCTCCTCCACGGCCATCAATCACCAGTACGTCCGGACCGATGGGTTCTGGCTTCCGGCTAAGAACCGCAGCGAAACCAAGGTGCGCATCGGCGGGACCGCGGTGCTGACCATCGACTATGGCAAATACCAGGTCACACCGGAATCACCCGTGGCCGGCGGAGGATCGTAAGAACAGAGAACAGAGAACAGAGAAAAGCCCTTGTGGCGCGCAGTTCTCTTATCTCTTATCTCTTATCTCTTATCCCTGTTCTTTACGGCAGCAGCTTTCTGATCGCATAGAGGGTGGTGCGCCGGGCGAGCCTTCCAGCCCGGTTACCCAGGCTGGGATGTGCCGGCCCTGGGGCGTCGGCGATCAGACTCTGTGTTGCGCAGGCGGTCTTGTAATGCTCGATCAGCCGCAGAGTCGCCGCTCTCCAGCTATGGTCCGCAGCATGTGCTCTTGCCGCTGCTCCCATGGCGCGTCTGTTCTCAGGGCATTGCAGCAGTTGCCGAATGGCGCCGATCGCCTGGCCTTCGGTCTCGAACAGCGCCCCGGTCACCCCATCGACAATCATCTCCGGGATGCCGCCGGCCCGCGCGCCCACCACGGGCAATCCTGCCGACATCGCCTCCAGAACGACCAGGCCCAGCGTCTCGGTCCGCGAAGGCATCACGAATACATCGCCGGAGGCGAAAGCCGTCGCCAGCTCCTCGCCGCGCAGGAAACCCGCCATGTGCACCGGCAGGCCCGTGAAGTGCTTTTCGAGGACCTTCCGATGGGGGCCGTCCCCGATCAGCGCCAGGCGCGTGCCGGGCAGCCCTTCCAGCATCGGTTTGAGCCGCTCGATATCCTTCTCCGCCGACAGCCGGCCCACGTAGATCAGCAGCGGGCTCTCGGGATGGCCTTCGGTAAGCCGGACTCGCATCGCCTCGGAACGCCGGCCGGGTTGAAATCGTCCGGTATCCACCCCTCCCGGCCATAGCGCTACGCGCTCGATCCCATGCTGCTGTAGCTGCTCCATCATGGCCACGGAGGTGCACACGTTGAGCGTGGCGCGATTGTGGCGGATGCGCATGATGCGCCAGATATAGGGCTCCAGAAATCCGAGCTTGTAGTAGTGGAGATAGGAAGGCAGGTCGGTGTGATAGGAGATCACCAGCGGCAGGCGCAGCGCTCCGCCATTCCTTCCGCCTCCGTAATAAAGCGCGGCAATCCCCAAAAGCGCCGGATCG
This sequence comes from uncultured Acidobacteriota bacterium, assembly GCA_963720105.1. Taxonomy (GTDB): domain Bacteria; phylum Acidobacteriota; class Terriglobia; order Terriglobales; family Acidobacteriaceae; genus Telmatobacter. Next base: position 65,785 of record CAVREL010000061.1, read on the forward strand.
GCCACGTGCAGCAGGTCGGGCTGAAACTCCTGGATCTGCCGCCGCATCGAGGCGCGCGGCAATGAAAGTCGCAGTTCGGGATACAGGGCAAACGAATGCCCTTTCATACCGATGATGCGCGCCCCCTCGAACTCAGGGATTCCGCCGTCGGGGGCAAAAATCAGCACCTCATGGCCCATGCTCCGCAGATGGCGGACCGATTCGGTCAGAGTGGTGACGATGCCATCGATCTTGGGAAGGAATACTTCGGTGAACAGGGCGATGCGCATCGGTTTAATGGTTCTTTGATGGGACTGCAACAAAACTATCACGCCGGCCCGGTGGCTGTTGCGAGGGACGAAAATGTCATGCAAACCCTGCATCCGTCCGCGTTCCAGGAGTGTTGCCGGGCGAACCCAACCGGCGTATGTTGTGGCTGTACGCGGTTTGCCCGGCCTGAAGGAGGTTTCTATGCGAATCGCCGCGTTTGCCGGCCTGGTTCTTATCTCGAGTTCCTTCGCCGCTGTTGGGCAGGTATCTCCGTTTTCGTTGGAGCGAGGCCAGGTTGTTCGGACCGCCAGTCCCGCGTGTCCTTTGGACATGCACGTCCGGCAAGGCGCCGGCGGGCGGATGATTGCCACCGACAAGAATGGCGACCGGGTGGAGGTGTTCGAAGCCCGGCTGAAACTGCTCCTGTCTGACCACCGGCCCAACCGATCAACCCAGCGTATGGTGAAAGCCAGGATTACGGTCCGGGGCTGGAATGGGAAGGCCAAGGTACTGCCGACAGACTCGTTCCTGGCAGCGAACGGCGACCTGGTGAAGATGTTTACGGTGCCCCTCGCGGGCGGAGGCCTTCCCGATGCGTCAGCAGACTTGTATCTGCCTGGCTTCACCGCGGCGCGGGTGATTGAGTTGGAATCCATCACCTTCGACGATGGCCAGGTTTGGAGCTTCACCGGGTCTTCGGCATGCCATGCGGCTCCCGATCCCTTCATGCCTGTAGATCACTCAAAATAGGGAACCTCTGGAACCGTTGCCTCTTAGTCAGCGCCACGACCAGACCCCCCAGGCTCGCCCTGTGATACCGTTTGAATAGCTGTCTCGGAGCCTGAGCCCGCGCGGGCATCGAACCAGAATCGTGCCCATGGCCCGCAGCGTAGACGGCGAGTGCAAAAACGGAATGTCCCAGCAGCCGGAAATCACATCACCTCCCCTGAGTGCGAGCCCGGCTCCTGCTTCCGCGGCCCTTGCTGACCCCGTGTCCGACTCCCCACCATCCAGTCCTTCTGCCCATCATCCGCAACGCATTCCTCGCTGGCTGGAGCGCGGCGAGCTGTTTCTGCGAGTTCTTCTCCGCATGTATATCGGCCTGGCGGTGTGCTATGCTCCCTGGTCGCATGTGTTCTGGGACCAGAATCCCCTCTTCCTCCGCTTTCCTACTCTTGCCATCTATGCGGCTCATGGAGCCGTGCGGGGCATCATATCCGGTCTGGGACTCTTGAATCTTTGGATCGCCTTCCGGGACGCGGTCCGCCATCGGGACGGGTAAGTCATGAAGGACGAGGGACTAGGGATTGAGGGACTAGGGACGAGTCGCGCCACCGGCGCATCCGGCAGGGAACAAGAAATCCAGCAGAGATCAGAGAGCAGAGAGCAGAGATCAGAGAACGGCGCACCGGAGCCGGCGGCCAACGGCACGCTCCCGCCGCTCGACCGCGCTCCCCTGGCCTATGAGAATATTGCCTTCCTGAACAGTGCCGAAGGCCGCCTCATCCGGATTGTGGCCGAGTACGTCGAGCCCCTGGCCCGGTTTCGCAAGGAGCAGATCCAGGACACGGTGGTCTTTTTCGGGTCGGCGCGGTTCCGCGGCCGCGAGGAAGCCGATGCCGAACTCGAATTGCTGGAGAACACCGGCTCCACTCGCCCCGCTCCCAGCGAAGAACAACCCGCCCGCATTCCGGAAATCGTGGAAGGCAAGGCCACGGATCTGCAGCGCAAGCGTGCCGTAGCGGCCGTGGAGATGGCTCGCTTCTACGAAGACGCCCGCCGCCTCGCCCAGCTGCTTACTTCCTGGGCCAAGTCCATTCCCTCGCGCCGTCATCGGTTCGTCGTAACCTCGGGAGGCGGGCCGGGGATCATGGAAGCGGCCAACCGCGGCGCCCGCGAGGCGGGCGGGAAAACCATCGGCCTCAATATCCGCTTACCCTTCGAACAGACGCCCAACCCCTACATCACGCCCTCCCTCAATTTCGAGTTCCACTATTTCTTCATGCGCAAGCTGTGGTTTGCGTACCTGTCCAAGGCGTTGGTCGTGTTCCCGGGCGGTTTCGGCACCCTGGACGAAATGTTCGAGATTCTTACCCTCGCGCAGACCCAGAAACTGGCCAAGAAGATCACGGTCGTGGTCTACGGCACCGACTACTGGAAGAAAGTGTTCAACCTGCAGGCGCTGGTCGACACCGGGGCCATTTCACCCAAAGACCTTGAATTGTTTCAATACGCGGATACGCCCGAGCAGGCCTTTGAAATCCTCCGCCACGGGCTCACGGAAAACTACCTGACCCCGGAAGCCGCCGGAAAACCGCGCGAATCAGTTCCCGCCGCTGCCGAGCCGGACTTGATGGCGGGCGTAACCATCGAGGATTTTCTGGGACCGGAATTGGCCAAAACCCGCAAGTAAGATGAACACAACTTCATGCGACGACGACAAAGGAGAGGCGAAGTAATGAGGCCCGATGATAGTCTGAATCAAGGGTCTCCCTTTTCAAGTCTCGGTTGCGGCGACGCAACAATACGGTTCCGTTTGTTACGAAATGGCGAAAAAACGGCCCCTCGGTTTTCGGCATTCTTCCGGGTTTTGCCGGGTTTTCGATTGACTGAATTGATTCCCTGTGGAAATTGAAGGTCCATTCGTCTTGTTTTCATTTGGCATTTATGACCGGCATACGAAACTGAAGGCGAAGAAATCCCATGGCAATCAGGACTTAGAGGGGGGAAGAATGGCCAATTCGACCATCTCGTACCTGTGGTGTGACCGGCGGGCAGCACAGGGTTTTCGAACCGGGGTTTCGCTGCACAGCCACACTAACCAGTCCAGGGAAACGCTCAGTTTTCTCGCCAACATCGGCAGCCGGAGCTCCATCATGCGTCCGCTGCTGGCGCGCATGGAACGCGAGGCAGAGGCCAGGCACGGAGTGCGCGTCAACTATGGAGCCGCATACTGGACCCCGCCGTTGACGCCCAAACTGGCCTTTGATCTGGAAAGCGCCCAGATTGAAAAGCTCGACGTGGCGTCCATGGTTTCCATCACCGATCACGACAACATCAAGGCGCCCATGCTGCTGCGGACCGTGCCCAGCGCGCGCCAGATTCCCGTATCGGTCGAGTGGAGCACTCCGTTTGCCGGCGTACAGGATTTTCATCTCGGGATCCACAACCTGCCCAGCGCCCGGGCTCACGAATGGATGGCCACTCTCGCCGACTACACAGCCCATCCTGACGATGAGCGCTTTACCGAGATCCTGGCGGCCCTCAACGACGAACCAAACGTGTTGGTGATCTTCAATCACCCGTTGTGGGATCTGTTCACGCTCGGCCAGGAGAAGCACAACATCCTGGTGAACAAGTTCCTGCATACCAACGGGCAATTCCTGCATGCGCTGGAACTGAACGGCCTGCGCAACTGGGATGAAAACCGCGCCGTGCGGCAACTGGCTGCCCAGTGGGATATGCCGCTCATCTCCGGCGGCGACCGGCACGGCATCGAGCCCAACGCCAACATCAATCTCACCAACGCGACCAGCTTTACCGAGTTCGTGCACGAGATCCGCCGCGAAAGACGCAGCAAGGTCCTGTTCATGCCCCAGTACGCCGAACCGTGGAAGCACCGCATCCTTCAGTCGACCCTGGATGCTATCCGTGACTATCCCGAATTCCCGCAGGGCTCGCAAAGATGGGACGAGCGCGTCTTTCACCCCGACTCCAAGGGGGTTGACACTCCACTATCTGAGCTGTGGCCGCAGGTGCGGGTCAATGGAACCTGCCCATGGCAGATCACCTGGGGCCTTGCACTGGTCAAGATGCTGGGTCGCCGTCCGGTTTCCAGTGGCCTGCGCATGGCCTGGAGCGAGTCGCACGAACCGCGCCTTGCGCTGGGAGAGACGGAGTAGCGGAGTTAGTGGAGCTGGCGGAGTTGCGCTATGTGCTTGCCCGCGTGCGGACCCCTGAGTTTTTTCCCTGGCTTCAGCCAAGTTGCTGTCATGCCATTGCCTGCTCCTGGTAGCTGCGCTGGCACCGCTAACTCCGCTCTCCACCTATGATTGACCCTCCGCGCGTAGCTTACTTTCCTGACTCCTTCCATGAGGTCAATGGGGTGGCCCACACCAGCCGCCACTTTGAGGCATTCGCCCGGCGGCGCAACCTGCCCTTCCTCTGCGTGCGTGCCGGCGACCGTCACCCGGCCCTGGTCGAGGACGGCAACCTGTGGACCCTGGAGCTTCCCCGCGGCGCGCTTTCGTTTGCCCTCGAAAAGGATCTGCGTTTTGATCCCGCCTTTGCCCGCCATATGCCGCTGATCGAAGAGACGCTGGAACGCTTCCGGCCCGACGTCATCCACATCACCGGCCCCAGCGAACTCGGTTTGCTCGCCACCGGTCTGGCATGGGAATTCAACGCGCCTCTGGCCGCCAGTTGGCACACCAACCTGCATGAATACGCGGCGCGGCGCTCGGACTGGTTCCTTCGCCTGCTACCCAGGGATCAGGCGTTAGCTGCCGAACACACCATTGAAGACATCGCCATGAGCGCGATCGCGGCGTTTTACAAGCAGGCCGGAGTCCTGTTTGCGCCCAACCTGGAATTGTGTGGGCAACTGGAGCGACTCACCGGACGGACCTGCCGCCTGATGCCGCGCGGCGTCGACGCGGAACTTTTCCATCCTGCGAAGCGCAGCCGTCGGCCGGACGATCGCGACCAGGTGCTGGGCTTTGTGGGCCGCCTATCGGTGGAGAAGAACGTGGCCCTGTTGGCCCGTGTGCAACAGGAGCTGGAGCAGATCGGCCATCGCAGTTTTCGTTTTTTGATCGTGGGTCACGGCGGCGATGAGGCCTGGCTGCGGGAGCGCCTGCCGCGCGCCGAATTCACCGGCGTGCTGCGTGGAGAGGCGCTATCCGCCGCCTACGCCAATATGGACCTTTTCGTCTTTCCCTCGCACACCGACACGTTCGGGAACGTCGTGCTTGAGGCGCTGGCCAGCGGCGTGCCGGCCATCGTGACGCCGGACGGCGGCCCGCGCACGATTGTGCGCGATGGCGAGACCGGCCGCATCGTTCCCGATGAGGAGTTTGCGGCGGCGGTGGCGGAATCGTGCACCATCCGGCCAAGCACGCGGAGATGCGCCAGGCTGCGCGTGCCTACGCTCTGACGGCGAGCTGGGATTCTGTGTTTGAGGGCGTCTATGCAGGGTATGAAACCATCTTCCAGCCCCGCAACTCATTAGGTAG
>CAVREL010000062.1:0-109896 GCA_963720105.1 uncultured Acidobacteriota bacterium
TGGAATGGAACCGGTGGCGGCCCTCCTCCTTCCGATACAACTCCGCCCTCTGTCCCAGCCGGACTTTCAGGTTCTATTCTTTCAGCATCATCAATTTCCCTCTCTTGGTCTGCCTCCACGGACAATGTCGATGTCGCAGGATACAAAATTTATCGCAACGGCATCCAGGATCTGCCACCTCACTCACACCTTCCTACACGGACACCGGCCTCACCGGCAGCACCGCATATTCCTACACCGTCTCCGCCTATGACGCCGCAGGGAATGTCTCGTCGCAGTCATCCGCCGCATCCGTCACGACCCCTGCCGCCTTGCCATCCATCTCGAACCTCGTGGGCAGCAATACGACCGCAACCTCCACCATGATGTCAAGGGCGGAGTGAAAGTTTCCCACTGCGGCGGAGGAAAAGGGGACCACTTCTTTCCTTCGGAGGCTGTTTTCCTCTGACTTTGGGGGCGGCTGGAGCGGAGCCCTGCGACGCCCGTTAGGGCGGCGCGTTTAGGGCGGAGCGGAAGCCGCCTCCAAAGTCAGTCGCCGTCGTGGGCGACCAGCGGTGGATTATTGCGTGCCGGGGTCTTTCTTCTTCCTGCTGTTTTTGAGCCGGAAGCTGTCGCCGTTCATTTCCAGGATGTGAACATGGTGGGTCAGCCGGTCCAGCAGGGCGCCGGTCAGCCGCTCCGAGCCCAGCACCTCGGTCCACTCGGCAAACGGCAGGTTGCTGGTCACCAGCGTGGAAGCTCCGTTCGTAGCGCTGACTGAAGACTTCGAACAGCATTTCGGCGCCGGTCTTGGACAGCGGCACGAAGCCGAGTTCGTCCACAATCAGCAGTTCCTGCCGTGCCAGGTTTTTCTGATACCGCAGCAGGCGCTTCTCATCCCGCGCCTCGATCAGCTCATGCACCAGCGCCGCCGCGGTGGTGAAGCGCACGCGAAATCCCTGCTGACAAGCCGCCAGTCCCAACGCCAGGCCGATGTGGGTCTTGCCCGTCCCGCTGTTGCCCAGAGCCAGCACGTTCTCCCGCCGGCCGATCCACTCACACCGCGCCAGCTCCACCACCAGCTTCTTGTTCAGCGAGGGGATGGCCAGAAAATCGTACGTCTCCAGGCTCTTGCTCACCGGAAACTTCGCCGCTTTGATCCGCCGCTCGGTGGCGCGCCGCTCCCGGTCCAGCATCTCCTGCTCGACTAATCGCAACAGAAACTGTTCGAAAGTGGCGCCTTCTTTGGCGCACTGTTCGGCCAGCTTCGGAAACTCGCGCACCATGGTCGGCAACCGGAGTTGCTTCAGATAATGCTCCAACAGCACTCGAGGCGTGTCCATTACCGGGCCTCCTCGCAGCAACACCTGGTAGTCGGCGGCCCGCGTCAGCGCCACTTCCGCCGACCGGCAGGTGCGGATAGTTTTCCAGATCCAGCTTCGGGCGGCCGCTGCTCGATGGCGCACAGCAACAGATGCTTCACCGCATCGAAGGCGATGGCCGGAAACCGCAGCGCTTGCCGGACTGCGGCGGCCACTTCCGGCAGCGAAAATGTCTCCAGCAGTCGCAGCACCTGCACGTACTCCCGCCGGCCTCGTTTGCCCAGCCGCGCTTCCATCTGCCGCCGCAGTTCGAGGAACTCTTCCGGCAACTGCCAGCCCTGAAGCGGCGCGGCCTGATCCAGCGCATTGGTCTTCTGCTCCAGCAGCGCCAGATAGTGCAGCGGATTGAAAATCATTTCCTCGCGCCCGTAGCTTCTGGCTGTGCCGCGCAATCACCTCGCTGGAGCAGCCGATCATCATTACCTTTGCGCAGTTCGGGAAAGGCAGTGGTCAGTGATCACTGTATTGGCGGCTGCGGCTTGCGGTGGGCCAGTTCGTCGCGGACCATGGTCAGGCCGAGGATGCAGCGCTCGAACCAGTCGGAGAGACGGCCGAAGAGCGCTGCTTCCTGCTCGTATTCGAACAGGTTGAACTGGCTGACGATGAAATAGCTTTCCTTGCCGGCGTGAATGAGCTCGGGGAGGCTGGGATGATGGCGGCGGCGATGGCGCCAGGAGTCGACCGCTTCCGGGTACATGCCGGCGACAAACAGCGCGTAGTCGCCGATGTATTTGCGGATCATGCGCTCGGCGTCGAAGGAGGGAGCGGTGCCATTGATGGGATCGGCCGCGCACACCATCTCCTGGAGTTCCTCGATGGGTCGGCCCATCTCGTCGCGCATCTTGTAGAGCTTGTCGGTGCGGGTGAAATCGCAGAGCAGGCGGGCGACGTAGCTGGTCACGTCGGGATCGTTGAGTCCCAGCTTTCCTATATAGCTGTTTCGGACGGCTTGCTGGAAGAAGGATTCAAGGGGATGAGACTGGGACTGATGCATTGCCTACCTCCGGAAGCGAACGTTGACCTGCGCTTCGTGGCCGCGCGCGCGAGCCAGACCCATGGTTGAGGCCTTGGCTGTTTACCGGCGTGCGCGCAGCCGGAGTCACCAGCCACTGCCTGCTATTGCTTATCGACCAATACGGCGCCTTGTTCAGAGGAACCGGGTTACTATGTTTGACACGCCCATCAACGAAAATGTTGTGTTCGGGCTGCCTGCGGCGTGCGTTGCATCATGGTGATCAACAGCGTCGCGCCGTTTCAGGCAACTAAATCACCTGGGTCGGCAACGCAAGCCGCTTGCCCATCTCTTCACGCACCAGCGCCAGGCCCAGGATGTAGCGTTCGAACTGTTCGGAGAGCCGCGTGAACAGCGGAGCTTCCTTCTTGTACTCGAACACATTGAACTGGCTGACGATGTAGTAGCTTTCCTTGCCGGCCTTGATCAGTTCGCCCAGGGTGGGGCGGCGGCTCGTCTCGGAAACGCCCGAGTCGATGGCTTCAGGGACCATGCCGGCAACAAACAGCGCATAGTCGCCGATGTACTTGCGCATGGCGCGCTCGGCGTCGAACGAAGGCGCGCTGCCATGGACGGGATCGGCGGCGAGGATCATGGCGTCGAGTTCGTCCTTGGGATGGCCAGCCGCATTGCGGGTCTTGAAGAGACTGTCGGCCTCGGAAAAGTCACACAGCACACGAGACACGTAGCTGATCACGTCGGGATCGTGAAGTCCGAGCTTGCCCTCGTAGCTATCGCGGACTGCCTGCTGGAAGAAAGGTTCGAGGGGATGAGTCTGTGTCTGCATACACGCCTCCGTGAGCACGCGCATTGGGCTAAGGGGAAGTGCTCCAGGGAGCGACGTGCGCCTGAATGAAGGGAGCATATCCCCGGCCCGGTATCGATTGCTTGCTATGAAACAAAGAATACAAGAAATGTTGCGCTTTGCGGTGACCTAAATCACGTACGGAGGTGCAACAAAAGTTAAGGCCTCCCACCTTGGTGGTAGCGGAGATCACGCCCGGCCATGGGGATCCGCCCGAGTTTCTTCTAGATGGCTTGAACCTTAGGGGAAAAAAAGAATGGGAGGGATGAGCCGGCGGACAATCGTGACCCGAGGGCGCTCGTCAAAAAAAACCGAGGGCAGCCCACGGGCTGCCCTCAATGCCACTGCTGTCGCGGTGATTACACCGCCGCCGGCGTGCGCGACTCGAGTACCGCCAAGCGGTTGGCGAGCAGATTCTCCAGTTTCACCAGGGCCGACGAGAAGCCCTCGATGCCCTCGCTCAGCTTATCGTGGGCCATGCGATCTTCGGCGTGCATGCGCTCGAAGGTCGCCTCGTCCATGGGGATCCGGTCGATCTGCATGGACTTGGCCTTCTCCGGGTCGAGCTTGCGCGGCAAATCGCCCTGGGTGGATTCCAGTTCGGCCAGGAGCTGCGGCGAAATGGTCAGCAGGTCGGAGCCGGCCAGCTCCCTGATCTCGCCAATGTTGCGGAAGCTGGCGCCCATGACCTGGGTCTTGTAGCCGAAATGCTTGTAGTAGTTGTAGATGCGGGTGACGGACTGGACGCCCGGATCGTCCGCCCCCTGGTAGTCTTTACCCGTGTCCTTCTTGTACCAGTCGAGGATGCGGCCCACAAAGGGCGAGATCAGAGTGACGCCGGCTTCCGCGCAGGCGATCGCCTGGTGAACGCCGAACAACAGCGTCAGGTTACAGTTAACGCCTTCTTTTTCAAGCACTTCGGCCGCGCGTATGCCGGCCCAGGTGGACGCGATCTTGATCAGGATGCGGTTACGGCCGATGCCCGCCTGATCGTACTGGGCGATGATGCTGCGGGCCTGTTTGATGGTCGCCTGGGTGTCAAAGGACAGGCGCGCGTCCACCTCTGTGGAAACGCGGCCGGGAACAATCTCAAGAATGCGCTTGCCGAAGGCGATGGCGAGGCGCTCAAAGGCCAGCTTGGCCACCTCGTTGTCGCTGGCGTGATCGCCTTTTTCATTGCGCGCCTGTTTGAGGACGCCGTCAACAAGTTCCTGATAGTGGGGCATTTGCGCAGCGGTTGTGATCAGGGAAGGGTTGGTGGTGGAGTCCGTGGGGCGGAATTTCTCGATCGCCTCAAAATCGCCGGTATCGGCGACCACCGTGGTGTATTTCCGCAACTGCTCGAGCAAATTCTGCGGCATGCAAACCTCCTTGGGGATCTCGGAAAGGGGTGGGATCTCCACCCTGCGATGAAAACCAGTTCACGGGGGATCTAATCCTGCGCCTGCGCCCCTAGTGTACCTCTACTAATGATTCCCGGCAGAAGGATCAGTTGCATGTCCGGCAGGGTCAGACTGCCTGCGGCGCAACGGAGTTGACGAGGATACCCAGCCCGGGCGCGGACACGGTGACCCGATCGCCGGAGCTGAGCGGTCCAACGCCGGACGGCGTCCCGGTCAGCACCAGGTCGCCGGGTTCCAGCGTGATGGCCGCCGTGATATAGGCCAGCAGTTGCGGAATGGTGAAGATGAAGTCGGCGGTTGAGCCTTGCTGGCGGACTTCGCCGTTGACGCGGGTCTCAATGGCCAGCCCTGCTGCGGGATCCACTTCATCGCTGACCCACGGACCGGCGGGACAGAATGTGTCGAAGCCCTTGGCGCGCGTCCACTGGCCGTCTTTCTTCTGCAGGTCGCGGGCGGTCACATCATTGGCCAGGGTGTATCCGCGGATGATGGCACGAGGATTGAAGTCGTCTCGGAGCCTGCCGGCGCGATGGCCAATGACGATGGCCAGCTCGCCTTCATGATCCACGCGCGACGAAGCCGGCGGGAGGAGGATTGTGCCGCCGGGCTTGAGCAGCGCCGAAGGCGGCTTGAAGAACAGCAGAGGCTCGGCTGGAACCTGATTGCCGAGCTCCGCCGCGTGCTCACGGTAGTTGCGGCCGACGCAGACGATCTTTGACGGCGTGACCGGCGGCAGCAGGTCTGCGGAACTGAGGGCCATGGGCTCGAAATCCATGCCGGAAGGATCGGGAACGAGCTTCGATGCCCGTGCCCGGGCCAGATGGCAGGCAAGATCCTCCGGCGGAGCGGGCGCCAGATCGACAATCCAGGGTTCTCCGCCTCGATCCTCCACGGCGCCGTAATGGGTTTGCCCTTTGAGCAGAAAGCGGCAGTATTTCATCCAACCCTCCTTGCGCGGCACATAAAATCATTCGTTGGGTACGGTCTCTGAGGCTTCGGCCGAGCGCCCGCTTTCGTGGCCGCCCTTGTCTACGGCGCTCACGCCGTAACGATACGTATGCCCGGGCAGCACATGCGCGTCATGGAACGCGGGGCCAGCCACGGGCTGGTCGCCGGAGATGCGCTCCCAGGGGGTTTGCTCTTCGCGGCGATAGACTTCATATCCGGCCAGATCGGGCTCGGTGTTGGGCTGCCAGCTCAAATCGATGGCAGCCGGCGTGCCGGAGGCCGCATCGGCCGCCGTGGCCACCGCGGCAAGTCCCAGAGGAACGGCAGGCGGAAACACGTCGAGCGCATCGACGCGGATGGGAGCGGAGAGTTCACCCACCAGTTCCACGGTGTGGTTGTCGAGCGTTTCGCGGATCACCCGCTGGGCGCGGTATTCGTAGCTGTTGCCGAACAGGATGTTCTGGTCGAGCGCATGTGTCGGCGTGCCGGCGGAATTCGCTTCCACCAGCAGGCTCTGCTCGATGGGTTCCGGCGGAGCGGAAAGCCCTCCCTTGCGTTCCACCGCGGGAGGCGGCGTGAGAAGTCTTCGGCGCAGGCGAATGGAGGCGCCGGCGCCGGCCGGGTTCCAGCGCAGGACAACACCGTCCTTGCGGACTTCCGCGGCCAGCCCGGTGACCGGAGCGGGAGCTTCGCCGGCCACCACGGCGGCGGGGTTGGAGAGGCCCGCCGAACGGCCATTGCGGTTCTTCAACTCGACAAAGTAGGTGAGCAGGCGCGGAGCACCGGTACTGGACGCGCCGGGCAGGTCTTCGGAGAATGTTCCGCCGGCGGCGGGAGCAAGTTGCATGTGGCCTGCAGTCGTGCAGGGGCTTGAGTCGCCATCGCCTTCGCGCCGGCAAATGTGCACAGCGATGTTCCCGTGAAGCGGGATCTTGTCGGTATTGCGCCGGGGCATCGTCCACGTGACCGAAACCTGGTTGCCGGTGCGAACCGCGGAAAGATCCGTGACGCGGTCAGGCAGGTTGAGCGAAGGAGGCTGCGGCGCGCCCGGCGTTCCGCATCCGGAGAGCAGGGCCAACAGCGAGACGGAAAAAAGCAAAACAAATCCGGATTGGCCGTCTCGATGTGAGGGCGACATTCTATGGAAAGGATAAAGCAGCAGAGCGCGGGCGCGGCTCACCCGGTTTTCTGATCTCTGATCACGGCCTTCGTGGTCTCCCGCCTTCGCGCCAGAAAAAGGCGCGAAGACGGGGCGCGGGGCCTTCTCTGATCCCTGATCCCTGTCCCCTGGTCCCTGGTTCAATGTTTGTGCTGGGCCTTGAAACGCCGGGCCTTCATCCGGTTTCCGCAGATCTTCATATCGCACCAGCGCCGCGTGCGATTCTTGCTGGTGTCGAGAAACAGCCAGCGGCAATCGGGTTTTTCGCAAGCGCGCAGGAGCCGCATCTGGTCGGAAAGCAGGAGGCGCGCGGTGCTGACGGCGAGTATCCAGAATGGCAGATCGGGCCCCCATTCCGAGGCCGGCCATTCCCATGCCAGGCGCGATCCCGACCAGGCCAGCCGCTGGCGGGAGCGGGCTTCCTTGAAGGCATGTTCGACGATCTTTATTTGCGACCCGGCGGGCGCCCGATCATCGACTGCAGCATAGAAGATTTCCGCCGCGGCCTCGCGTAGCTCGCGGCAGGCGACCAGGGCATCGGCAGCGGCGTGGTTGCTGCCGGCGCGTACAATTTGCCGGATCTGCTTTGGGGTAAGGATTTCCGCTTGCGCGGAGAAGCGGAGCAGGTCGTCGTAGCCGGCCAGCAGTTCTTCCGGGCCGTTGTCGCGAAAGCGCCAGTCGAGGGTATTGACAAGATCGATCGCCGGATGGCCTGCGACCAGTTGAAAGGGCGGGCCTGAAATAACAGATGACATGGCTATAACCAGCAAATTAAGTTTGACAGGTTACCTGATGATCTGTAAAGCTAATAACTGTCTATGAGTATTTCAGTGGTTACCAAAAACGAGACCGCCACCGCAGGATCTTTCAAGATCCGCATGATGCTGGCGTTTTTCGCCATTTACTTTCTGTGGGGGACGACGTTTCTGGCCATTCGCATCGCGGTCGAGGAGCTGCCTCCGTTGTTTGCCGCCGGGGCGCGCTTCTTCATCGCGGGTGTCGTCTTGCTGGGGTTCATGCTGGCGCGGGGAGAGGCGCTTCCGGCGGCGCGCCAGTGGCGCAACTTGCTGGTTTTGAGCCTGCTGATGTTCGTGGCCGAATACGGCCCGCTGTTCTGGGCCGAGAAGTACGTTCCGTCGGGCGTTGTTTCGGTGCTGGCGGCCACCATTCCCATCATCACGCTGGTGATGGAGATGTTCATCCTGCGCCAGCAGAAGTGGCGCCTGGGCCTGGCGGCGGCGACGGTGCTGGGATTCGCAGGTGTGGGCATTCTGCTGCTCCCGGGGGGCCACCAGCATTTCCCGGTGGTTCCCTGCCTGGCCATTCTGTGCGGCTGCACGACATGGTCGCTGGGCACGGTTCTGAGCCGCTCGATGGATCTTCCCCGCGCCCGGCCGGTGACCGCCGGCGCCACCATGATGCTGGGCGGAGGCATGTTGCTGCTGCTCTCCGGCGGATTCGGCGAAATGCACTCTCTGCCGCATGTTTCGCTGCGCGCCGGCCTGGCCCTGCTGTACCTTATCGTGTTCGGCTCGCTGCTGGCGTTCACCGCGTTTGTTTGGCTGCTGGCGCACATGCCCGCAACCCGGGTTGCAAGCCACGCGTACGTGAATCCGATCGTGGCCGTGGCGCTGGGCTATTTTGCCGCCGGAGAACCGGTCACCGTGCGGACGCTGGCCGGGACCGTCCTGGTCCTGATCAGCGTATTTATGATTCTGCGCCGCAATTAGTGACGGTCCTGCGGCCTGTCAGAAGTGTGACGGGCATCACGCTGGCTGTGAATCGGTGCGGTGGTACACTCATTTCCACCTAGCCGTCCAGGAGAATTTTCGTGAGCGATCAAGCAATCCGCTCTCTCGCCGGAGCATTGCCGGCCGACTCGCCGCTACACTGCATGCGGACCAGCTGGTTCGATTCCTTTCCCGCTTGTGCATTCTGCACCGGATCATGTCCGTGGGATCGCAGCAAAACCGCTGCGCCGTGCGATCGCGGAATGGCGGAGCCTCCCAAAGCGTCATAGCCGCAACTCCCCGCCTCGCTCCAGACGTCTGGATCATCCATTCCGGCGTGCCTGCCTGGGAACCCCGGCGGCGTGGTTTCCGTACCCTCACCAGGATGGCGCATTCCGAATTCACGCCCTGGACCAAAGAACAAGTCGCGCGGAGCATGGCTCTGTGGAATCGTTGTGCGGGGCAGGAGCGTCCCGCCGCAGCTCAATTCTCCAGGGCGGAGCAATCCAAACGGGAGAAGGCATACGACGAGGCCGTTCGCGAGGTGGAGGAAGAGCTCAAGGCTGCGCGGCGCAGCCCGCCGGAGGGCGCCGGCCGGCAGGCGTCCGCGGCGCGAGTGGAGGAGCGGCTCATCGCGGCCTTCGGCCATTTTGCCACGCTTGCGCTGGGCCTGGAAGCCGATGCGGTCCACATGATCACCGATGATTTCGTGCCGGCGGGCATCGAATTTGCCCGCTGGACGCGCCGCTTCGATCCCACTATGAGCAAGACCGATATTGTTCAGGGGTGCCGCAACGCCTGGACCGCATGCGGTCTGCAGCCCCTGCTGGGGCGGCCGACCGAACTGACGCCGTCGATCCTGGCGTACAGCCTGATGTATCCCTACACCGATAACTACATCGATTGCGCCGACATCTCGCGAGCAGCGAAAACCGAATTCAGCGCGCGTTTTCGCGAACGGTTGCGCGGCGAAGCGCCTGCGCCGCAGAATGACCGCGAAGCCGTGCTGTGGACGCTGGTGGGGCTGGTAGAGGGCGAATATCCGCGCCGGCTCTATCCGCAGGTGTTTGACAGCCTGCTGGCCATTCACGCGGCGCAGGAGCGCAGCATCGGGCAACTGAAGAACGGCGGCCGCTCGAGCGACGCCGAGGTGCTGGAGATCAGTTGCGAGAAGGGCGGCACGTCGGTGCTGGCGGACGCCTTCCTGGCCCGCGGCACGTTGAGCGAGGCTGAAGCGCGGTTTGCCTTCGACTGGGGCGTGCTGCTGCAGCTGGGCGACGACCTGCAGGACCTGCACGACGACCTGCGGCGGCGGTCGGCCACGCTGTTCACGCGCGCGGTCCACCGCGGCGAGCGCCTCGACGCGCTGGTGACCCAATTGCTCGTCTTCAGCGACACGGTGGCCGCGGGCATGGACGGCCTTCCCCACACCACGCCGGCCCTGCGCACGCTTTTACCCATGAGCTGGCGCTCCCTGATTGTGGAGGCGGTGGCCGATCTGCGGGAATTCTGCAGCGGCTCATTACTTGCCGGGCTGGACCGCACGTCGCCGTTTCGCCTGAAATTTTTGCGCAAACGGCATGAGCGGATGCGAAGGCGCAGAGGCTTATACGAATCAGTGTTCGATGTGCTGGTGGAGAATCATGATCACGAATCGGCCAGGCTGCCGGCGCCGGAATGCGGCGTTTGCGCGGTGACTTCGACCAGCTATTGAGTCCGGAAAAAACAACTGCAGCCGGGCTTCACGCCGCCTCGAATTTCAGCGCCAGCGAATTGATGCAATACCTTAGCCCGGTGGGCTTGGGACCGTCGGTGAAGACGTGCCCGAGGTGACTGTCGCAGACCCGGCAGGAGACCGCCGTGAGCACCTCCATGAGGGTCCCGTCCGGCAGCTCGTTGATGTTCTCGTCTGCAATGGCTTCCCAGAAACTGGGCCAGCCGGTCCGGGAATCGAATTTGGTGGCGGAACTGAACACATCCAGCTCGCACCCCGCGCAGCGGAAAACGCCGCGCCGGTTCTCGTGGAGCAGGGCGCCGCTGAAGGGCGGCTCCGTGTTTGCCTGGCGCAAGACGCGGTAGGCTTCGGGACTGAGACGGCGCCGCCACTCCTCGTCGCTGTGGACAATGCGCGGGCCGGTGGTCTGGCCGACGGGTTCGCCGTCGGCCGCAAAGCGCGTCACGGTGATCACGCGCCGCCCCCGGCCGCCAGGCATGGGCAGCGCAGGCTTGACGGTAGTGCGTCTGAGCCCCACGAAAACCGCTCCGCTCACCAGGGCCGCCCCACCGAAGATGAACAGACGCCGGCTCAGTCCCTCGGAATCCATGTTTGTCCCGGAGGGCTCGCCGTCGGGTGGCACGCGCAATGTGAGGTTCTGGATCATCTAAGATATTGGACTCGGTCGGGCACGCCGGCGTTACTTCATTAGCGCAGGTGAGCGAAGGCGGAGTCGATAACACCAAAATGGCATCGGTCCCGATCAGCCAAGAGATTCTCTTATATAACTGATATCATTGGCGTTGACCCTGATCACACCGCGGACAGCCGGGGAGACGCATCCGGGGACCAATCCCCACGGCCAATCCCCGGTCTCGTTGGGCCGTTTTTGCGAACAGAAATCGATGATCCGGCGTCTATTCCGGCAGCAGTCCTTCTCCCTTGTTCCCTCGTTCCCTCGGTCCCTGCCTTATTGACCTTCGTCAGTTAAGCAAGCAATCACCTGGTTTAGGCTGGTAGGGCAAACTGGAATCCAAAGGCTTTGAATAGATAGGTGAGGCACGGCATGAAAATCAAGACGTGGGCGCGGTTGCTCCTGGTACCGGCGCTGGTATTGTCGGGGTGCAAAGGCTTTTGGAACCTGCCCAGCGGAAGCAGCGGCAGCGGCGGTGGAACCGGCAACGCCAGCGGCGTCTTTTATGTCCTGAACCAGCAGACTGCGCAGATCGCCGGGTTTTCTTTTGCGTCCGGCTCCACGACGCTGGCTGCGGTGAGCGGGAGCCCATATGCCGTGAGCGCGGCGCCCACCTGTATCGCCATTTCGCCCAACGGGGGCTTCCTTTACGTGGGCACGCTGGCCGGGATCTGGGTGTACAGTGTGAATACTTCCACCGGGGCGCTCACGATCCAGAATAACGGCCAGGCCATTTCCGCGGATCTGCCCTTCACCATGGTGGTGGACGCGACCGGCGGCTGGCTGATCGATGTCATTTCGGGCGTAAACGCGGTCAATGCCATCCCCCTGGACGCGACGACGGGCACCGTCCTGAGCGGCGCCAAGGAGGAGAGCGCCACTCTGCCGGCCGGCGCCACGGCTGTACAGCAGGTGGCGACCACGCTGTCGGGTGCTGCCAATCCTTACGTCTTTGTGGCGATGCAAAAGTCCGGACTGGCGGTGGTTCCGTTCAACGCTTCTTCCACCACCCCATTCGGGAGCGTGACGACCATCAATCCCAAGAACACGTCGATTGGCGCCGATACCGCCCTTGCGGTCGACAGTTCGCGCGCGGTTCTCTATGTGGGTGAAACCAACGTGGCGAGCGGCAACAACGGGGCCGGCCTGCGGATGTTCACCATCGGCGCCAACTCCACGTTGACCGAGGTTTCGGGGTCACCCTATGCAACCGGCGGTACGGGGCCGTCCGCCATCCTGCCCACTACCAACTACGTGTACGTCGCCAACAGGGCGGTAAGCGGTAGCAATAACGGCAACATCACGGCATTCGCGATCACCACCACCGGAACGGCCAGTTCCTTGACGGCCGTGACCAACGGCACGATCTCGGCGGGCGTGGGCACGATCGGGCTGGCGGAAGACAGTACGGGGACATACGTGCTGGCGGTGAACTTCGGCGGCAGCCCCGACCTGAGTGCTTTCACGATCGGCACCAGCGGCGCCCTGACCTCCTACGCTACCGGCGCCACGGGCTCCGACCCGGTGGAGGCGGTTGCGATCGCGGCACAGTAAAGCAGGGATCAGGGATCAGATTCAGATGCTGCGCGAAGACGTTCGTGGTCTCCCGCCTTCGCGACAGAAAAAAGTCGCGAAGACGGGGCACGGAGGTCTGTTCACTATTCCCTATTCCCTGTTCCCTGCCTCTACCACCGTCCCCTGGTGATAGACCACCTTCCATCCCTCGGCGGTTTGCTGCCAGATGGTGGCGCGGCGCGTGAGGCGGACGCGGTCCTGCAGCAGCGTATACGTAAGCAGGTAAACGTCCGGCCCCAGGCGACGGCAATGAAAATCTGAAGTTTCCCACACGCCGGGTTGCGGCTTGGCCATGCGCCGCTCCAGTTCATCCATGACAAAGGCGCGGGAGTAGCGACGCCCGGATGCGCCGGTCTCCCAGAAATCGTCCACGGTCATGCGTTCCAGAGCTTCTCGCGAAGTCCCGATTTTCGGCCAGTGAAAGATCGGTTCCAGCCGCGACAATTCGGCAAGCACGCCCGTCAGGGCGGGATCGGTTCCGCGTTCCGGTTCCATGGCAAACATGATCGCAAAACAGGGAACAAGGGACCAAGGGAACGAGGGAAAAGAGGCGCCAATCGAACGAGAAAACCAGCACCGGCGGGCTTGGTTGCTGACAATCCAGTCGGTGGGGCGTGTTCGCTTTGTTCCCTATCCTACGGTTTTCTTGTTCCCTTGTTCCCTCGTTCCCTTGTTCCATGCTTTACTACGGCGGGGCGCCGGGCTTCTTCGGGGGCGTCAGCACGAATCCCTTGCGGGTGAGCGAAAAGCCCTGCTGCGGAAGTTCGGCCTGCAGCAACCGGTTATCGACGCCGCAGAACAGGTCCGTACTCGCGCCGGCGATGGTCGCCACCAGGTGATGCACGGTAACCGGCTGGCCGTCGAGGGTGCCCTGCTCGTCGGCGTAGGTCGCAAGTTGCACCGCTTCCACGCTGCCGGCCTGCTTGGGAACGATGGCCCACAGATCGCGTCCGTTCCGAGCGGCGGCCAGAGTAAGGAGCGTCTCCAGCGCGCCGGGGTCGAAATCGGGCAGAAACACCGCGCCGCCATGGCCGGCCAGCCGCGCGGGCGTGGTGCGCCCGTTGGCCGAGATATTGAGCAGAAACCCCTCCGCATCGGGCTTGCCGCTGATGTTGACGGCCTGGCCGTTCACGGTGGCGCTCAATACGACGTGAACCAGGTGATGCGCCGCGTCCAGTTCCTCGGTTTTAGAGAGCGCGTAGTCCAGGCCCTGCATCGATACCTGAACCGTGGAGCGGGAATCGTATCCTGCGGCGGTTCGAGTGAACTGAAAGTTCGCCGTGCCCACCGGGTGGCCAAGCTGGCTGACGCTAAGGTCGCCGGATTGGGTGGCTGGGCTGCCGGCGGCGGGATGCGGCTTTGGGCCGCCGTGCGCCGGCGCTTGAGCGGCGGCGGGGGAGACCATAGCCGCGAAGAATACAAGAAGCGCGAAAAGACCGGGAACCAGGGACCGACGGAACAGAGGAACAAGAAGCCAGGCGACCGAGCGAACAAGGGCCAAGCGGACGGATATTGAACGCACTGTAGAACGCTGTCTGCTAAGCGGCACGCTCGCTTAGACGGTGATTCTCTCCAACAGTTGCGAAAGCCAGGGACCGAGGGGACTCACAGACCCAGGGAACAATAAAACACCATTCAGAGTACCGGACCTCGGCCTTCTTGTTCCCTTGTTCCCTTGTTCCCTTGTTCCCTTGGTCCCTTGTTCCCGTCCCTTGGTCCCTTGGTCCCTTGGTCCCTGCTCTCTTACTTTTTCGCCACGCCAAACCGCTTATTCACTTCAGCCCAGTTCACCACGTTCCACCAGGCGGCCAGGTAGTCGGGACGGCGGTTCTGGTATTTCAGGTAATAGGCGTGCTCCCAGACGTCGTTGCCCAGGATGGGATAGAGCCCCTGGGACAGCGGAGAGTCCTGGTTGGCGGTGGTGATCACCTTTAGCTTTCCGCCCTGAAACACAACCCAGCCCCAGCCGGAGCCGAACTGCTTGGCGGTGGTTTCATTGAAGAGCTTCTTGAACGCTTCGATGTCGCCGAAATCGGTTTTGATCTGGTCAGCGATGGCGCCGGTGGGGGCGCCGCCTCCGCCGGACTTGGGCGGGGCCATGATGTGCCAGTACATGCTGTGGTTGGAGTGGCCTCCGCCGTTATTGCGGATGGTGGCGCGAATGTCTTCGGGCACGGCATTCAGATCCCGGAGCAGCTCCTCAGCAGGCGCGCCCACCAGGTTGGGATATTTTTCCAGCGCGGCATTGGCGTTGTTGATATAGGTCTGGTGGTGCTTGTCGTGGTGGAGATGCATGGTTTCGGAATCAATAAAGGGCTCGAGGGCTGCGTAGTCGTAGGGCAGCGGGGCGAGTTCGTAAGCGACGTGAGCGACTTGGGAAGCCATGGAATATTCTCCTTTTCGCCGATTGTAGAGTACGGGGGGTTCCGCACGTCAGGGGTAAGCCGGTGCGTTCACGGTTTCTTTGATCCCATGGACAGGTTTTCGTCCCCGGGGTGGACTTCAATCACTTTTTTACAACGCGCCGGCGCGACCGTATGTTTGGATGGATACGCGCATTCCTACGGTTGGATGGATGCGCCGGGGACGGTCAAGGGTGCGAAAACAGGGACCAGGAAGACAGGGACCAAGGGAACAAGGGACCGGGAAACAACCGGGAACCAGGGTGGAATAAGAACCGGCAATCGAAACTTTCCCCGTTTGTGGACATCGTTAGCAAAGACAGACCATGAAACTTCCCCTCACTTCAACCAGGTGTCGCCGCCAGAACTATGAGCAATCAGCCTCTTTACCGCTGGCTTGAACAGCAGGGCGAAGCCTTTGGCGCGCCCGGAATGCAGCCTCGCTGGACCTCGAGCGTCAAGGATGCCGTGGGCACCGCCTACTCGGCTTCGAGCCGCCTGTGGTTCACGTGTTCGCACGGAGTCCTCAACGAGATCTATCACCCCACCATCGATCACGCCCAGGTGCGCGACATGGAATTCCTCGTCTCCGACGGGGAAACCTTCGTGCATGAAGAGAAGCGCGACCTGCTCACCACCTTCGAGTACATCCACCCCGAGGCGCTGGGCGTGCGCTATATCAACGCCGATCCCGACGGCCGCTACCAGCTCATCAAGGAAATCATCTGCGATCCGCACCACAGCGTGCTGCTGACGCATGTGCGCCTGGAGGGGAACAAGGACCTGGTCCCGCGGTTGAAGGTGTACGCCCTGCTGGCGCCGCACCTGGACGGCGGAGGGGCGGGCAACTCGGCTCGCGCCATCGACGTGGCCGGCTACCGCATGGTGCTGGCGTGGAAGGGATCGTGGTCGCTGGCCATGGGCGCCACCTGCGGGTTCTCCAAAGTGAGTTGCGGCTTTGTGGGCTCCAGCGACGGCTGGAGGGACCTGAAGGATCACAAGCGCATGGAATGGGAGTTCGGCTCGGCGACCAACGGCAACCTCGGGTTGATGGGCGAGCTGAATTTAGCCTGCGCGCGAAACGCGGCGCCGACCGACGTTTCAAAGAACGGCGGCGGCGGGGTGGAGGCGCGCGAGTTCACGGTGGCCATCGGCGTGGGCGACACGCAACATACATCGCTGCAGAAAACCGTGACCGCGCTGGCCACGCCCTACGAGCAACACCGCACGCGCTTCATCGAGCAGTGGCACCGGGCCGCGGTCCCCCAGTGGCTGGCGGCCAAGTCGTGCGACGACGGCAAGCTGATGCGCGCCAGTCACAATGTTCTCCTCACCCACGAGGACAAGACCTACTCGGGGGCATTCGTGGCCTCGGCTTCGATCCCCTGGGGCCAATTCAAGGGCGATGACGACCTGGGCGGCTATCACTTGGTGTGGACGCGCGATATGAGCCAGACGGCCAGCGCCATGATCGCCTGCGGCCGCGCGGAGACTGCGCGCCGGGCGCTTGTCTACCTGGCCTGCACCCAGGAGCCCGACGGAGGATTCGCCCAGAACTTCTGGGTCGACGGGCGTCCCTACTGGTCGGGCGTGCAGCTCGACGAAATTGCGTTTCCAATTATCCTGGCATGGCGCTTGTGGAAGGCCGATGGCATGGGCGAGATGGACATTTATCCGTTCGTCGAGCGGGCGGCCGGCTTCCTGGCGGCGCATGCGCCCATTACTCACCAGGAGCGCTGGGAAGAAAACGCCGGTTACTCGCCGTCGACCCTGGCCGCGGTCATTACCAGCCTGATCTGCGCCGCGGAGATCATCCGCGAGCGCAATACCGATGGTCTGGCGACCTTTCTGGAAGAATATGCCGACTGGATCGAAGGCCACCTGGAAGACTGGACCGTGACCAACGCGGGCGTCCTGCACCCCGAAGTCAAGCGGCACTACATGCGGATCCGCCCGCCCGAGAGCGGGGAGGCGTATCACTGCGAAAGCTGCGGCAAAGAGATTCTCCGCCTCAATAACCGCCCGCCCGGCACGCGCTACGAATTCGAAGCGCGCGAAATCATCGATGCCGGTTTTCTGGAGCTGGTGCGCTACGGCGTGCGCCGCGCCGACGATCCTCTCATCATCGACTCGCTCAAGGTGGTGGACAAGGTATTGAAGCGCGACCTGCCGCAGGGTCCGAGCTGGCTGCGCTATAACTGGGACGGCTATGGCGATCGCGCCGACGGCGGACCGTTCCTGGGCTGGGGCCAGGGCCGCCCGTGGCCGCTGCTGACCGGCGAGCGAGCCCATTACGAACTGGCCGCGGGCCGTGATATCGGCCCGTTTATCGAGACTTACGAAAAATTCGCCACCAGCGGCCACATGCTGCCGGAACAGGTGTGGGACGAGCCCAGCCGGCCCGGCCTGGGCCTGCGGCTCGGCCAGCCCGGCGGCTCGGCCGTACCCCTGGTGTGGGCGCATGCCGAATACCTCAAGCTGCTGCGTTCCGCGCGCGACGGAAAAGTATTCGACCGCGTCGATCCTGTGTACGAGCGCTATTGCGAACCCGCCGGCCGCGAGCGCGTGCGCCGCAAGCTCGAAATCTACACTCGTCGCCGCCCCATTCAAAAAGTAACCGCCGGGGATACCCTGCGCATCCTAGACGAAGATCGATTTGACGTGGTTTGGACACTGGACGGATGGAAGTCGACGCACCGCACTCCAAGCAAGGAACTGGGCAGCGCGGGCTTCAGCGCCGACATTGAAACCCCCGCAACCATGCAGGCCGGTGAACTATCATGGACTCTCCAATGGACCGGGAAGGGCCGCTGGCTTGGTTACAATGTGCAGGTCAAGATCGACTCGAATGACGAGCTCCCCACTGATCAGCAACATCACGAAAGGATTGAGGAAAGATCATGACACCGACGGCTGCCGATATTACCCTCGACCAACTCTCTATCGATACCCTCCGGCTGCTCGCGGTTGACGCCGTTGAGAAGGCGAAGAGCGGCCACCCCGGAGCGCCCCTCGGCTGCGCGCCTATTGCTTATCTCCTGTATCACAAGCTGATGAAGCACAATCCGGCGCATTTCAAATGGCCGGACCGCGATCGCTTCGTGCTGTCCAATGGCCACGCTTCGGCGCTGTTGTACTCCACGCTCTACCTCACGGGCTACGACATGACGCTGGACGATTTGAAATCGTTCCGGCAGTGGCACTCGAAGACGCCGGGACATCCCGAGTCGGGCGAAGCGGACGGCGTGGAGGTCACCACCGGCCCGTTGGGACAGGGCTTTGCCATGGCCGTGGGAATGGCGGCCGCCGAAAAGCACATGGCGGCGGTGTACAACAAGCCCGGCTTCGAGATCGTGGACCATCACACCTACGTGCTGTGCGGCGACGGCGACCTGATGGAGGGCATTTCGCACGAAGCGGCGTCGCTGGCCGGAACGCTCAAGCTCGGCAAGCTGATTGTGCTTTACGACGACAACCTGATCTCGCTTGACGGACCCACGGAGTGGAGTTTCACCGAGGACGTGCTGAAACGCTTCGAAGCCTATCACTGGCACGTGCAGCGGGTCTCCGACGGCAACGACCTCAACGCCATCGAGGCGGCCATCGAAGCGGCGAAAGCGGAGACGGACAAGCCCTCATTGATCGCGGTGCGCACGGTGATCGGCTACGGCAGCCCCAAGGCCGGCACCAACAAGGTGCACGGTGAAGCGATGGGACCGGCCGATACCGCGGCCACCAAGAAGTATTTCGGATTCCCCGAGGATCAGAGCTTCTACGTTCCCGACGATGCGTTGAAGAACTGGCGCCAGGCGGTCGATCGCGGCAAAGATCTGGAAGGCGAATGGAAAAAGCGGTTCGATGCCTACGCCGCGCAATATCCCGACCTGGCCGGGCAGTTCAAGCGCGCGGTGGTGAACAAGCGGAAGCCGGGATGGGAAAAAGCCCTGCCCAGCTTCCCCGCGGGCAAGCCGATGGCCACGCGCAATGCCGGGAACACGGTGATGAACGCGATCGCCGACGAGGTGCCGGAGTTGTTCGGCGGGGCTGCCGATCTGACCGCGTCCACCAAGACGATTTTCAAGAACAGCCCGCACTTTGCGGCGGATCCGGCGGGCCGCAATGTGTTCTTCGGGGTGCGCGAATTCGGCATGTGCGCGGCAGTCAACGGAATGGCGGCGCATGAAGGCCTGGTGCCCTTCGGCTCGACGTTCTTCTGCTTCGTCGATTATGCCAAGCCGGCGGTCCGCCTGGCGGCGCTTTCCGGCGCCCACTCCATCTTTGTGTTCACCCACGATTCCATCGGCCTGGGTGAAGACGGACCCACGCACCAGCCCATCGAGCACCTGATGATGCTGCGCGCCGTACCGAAGCTCACCGACTATCGTCCCGCCGACGCCAACGAAACCGCGGCCTGCTGGCGATTGGCGCTGGAACGCAACGGCCCGAGCTTCTTCGCGCTGACCCGCCAGGATCTGCCGGTAATCGATCCGGCAACGCACGATGTGTATGCGGGCGTGAGCAAGGGAGCCTGGATCCTCGAAGATGCCCCCAAGCCGCAGGTGATCCTGATCGGCACCGGTTCCGAAGTTTCGATCTGTGTGGAGGGCAAGAAACTGCTCGAAGCCGAAGGCATTGCGGCACGCGTGGTGAGCATGCCGAGTTGGGAAATTTTCGACGAGCAATCGGCCGAATACAAGCAGAGTGTGCTGCCCGACGGCGTCCCGAAGATTGCCGTGGAAGCCGGCTCGCCGCTGGGCTGGTGGAAGTACGTGGGCAAGGAAGGCGACGTCATCGGCCTGGACCGCTTCGGCGCCTCCGCCCCCGGCAAAGTCGTATTGGAGCACCTTGGCTTCACCGGCCAGAATGTGGCGGCAAGAGCGAAGGCGTTGGTCAAAGCAGGGAAATAGGGAACAAGGGACCAAGGGACCAAGGGACCACAGGTCAACAATCAAACGAACCTGCGCGGAATGCTCGCTGCGTAACCTGCCAGGACAAAGTGTTCAGTCTGTTTTCTTGGTCCCTTGGTCCCTTGGTCCCTGAACTCGAAGGAGCATTATGAAGTTAGTCATCAGTGCCGACCACGCGGGATTTTCGCTGAAGGAAGAAGTTCGCGCGTACCTCACCAAGGCGGGGCATGAAATCGTGGATCTGGGCGCGTACAACGGCAATTCTCCCGACGACTATCCGGACTTTGCGGAAAAGGTCGGCGACGCCATCAACAACGGCGTGGCCAGGCGCGCAATCCTGATCTGCGGCTCGGGGGTTGGGGTTTGCGTGGCCGCCAACAAGATTCCCGGCATCCGCGCCGGCATGTGCCACGATACCTACTCGGCACATCAGGGCGTGGAACACGACGACATGAACGTGATTGTATTCGGCGCGCGCATCATCGGACCGGCGCTGGCTTACGAACTGGCCGACGCATTCATCAAGGCAAACTTCATCGTCAGCGAAGAGCGCTTTACCCGCCGCTTCAACAAGGTCAAGGCCATCGAAGCCAGGTATATGTGCGGCCAGGGCTCTACGAGCCGCGCTTAAGCCCGCGAAGCGGGCGCAAGATGGTAGCCCCAGGGGTAAGCCTGGGGAATGCGGGTGAATCGAGTAGCTCCAGCCCCCGCAGGGGGCGGAAGAAAACTGTGAACTAAGAACTGCGAACTGTTTCCAAAGGCGCCGATGTTCCCCTTCGACGTGATCCTCTTCGACATAGGCGGAGTGCTCCTTACCAATGGCTGGGACCATTGCGAGCGCGCGGCCGTCCTGGATCAGTTTCAACTCGACAAGGCGGAGTTTGAAAAACGCCATGCCACGGCCAACGATCCATGGGAGCGCGACCTTATTTCGGCAAAAGCGTATCTTGATGAAACGGTGTTTTACGAGCCGCGCAGTTTTTCCTACGACGATTTTCTTGAGGCCATCTTCGCGCAATCGATCGAGTTGCCGAACGGCGGCCTGGGAATTCTTGATGAACTGGCCGCATCGGGCAGATACATGCTGGGCTGCTTGAACAATGAAGCTCGCGAGCCGAATGAACACCGGTTCGCGAAATTCGATCTGCGCCGGCACTTCGACGTTGCTCTAAGTTCGTGCTATGTAGGTTTACGCAAACCGAAGCCTGAGATGTACCGCCGCGCTCTCGACATCGTGGGAAAACCGGCGGACCGGATCCTGTTTATCGACGATCGGCCGGAAAATGCCGCGGCCGCGGCGGCAGCGGGGATGAAGACCATCTGGTTCAAAGGCGCCGACAACTTGCGCCGCGACCTCGAGTATTTAACTGTTTTTTAACCGGGATTCACCGCAACCGCAGAGGCTTTGTAACCGGGCACGACTTTTCCGGGGTCCTCAGCGACAGGTCTTCGCCGCTGGGTGGTTTTAGCCGTGCCGCACAGTGGCCAGAAAGAATTCGGGCTTCAGCCCCTGCCACATTGGCCCAACAGTCCTTAAGATTGTGTACGGAGGAAGCAATGCAACTTGGAATGATTGGTCTGGGCAGGATGGGCGGCAACATGGCCGAGCGGCTGCGCCTCGGCGGCCACCAGGTGGTGGGCTTCGATTTCAACGCCGAAGCGGTCAGCAAACTCACCGCATCGGGCAACGTGGGCGTATCCTCGCTCGAAGATATGACCAAAAAACTTACCGGCCGCAAGGCGGTGTGGATCATGGTGCCGCAAGGCAAGCCGGTGGATGAGACCATCGCCAAGCTCGAGCCTCTGCTCAACCAGGGCGACATCCTCATCGACGGCGGCAATTCCAACTACAAGGACTCGCAGCGCCACTACAGAGAACTGACCGCAAAGGGTTTTCAGTTTGTCGACGTGGGCACGTCGGGCGGGGTGTGGGGATTGAAGGAGGGCTACAGCATGATGATCGGCGGCGACAAGGAAGCCGTCGAATATCTGCGGCCCATCTTCGAAGCCCTGGCGCCTGCCAAGGACAAGGGCTGGGGCCACATGGGGCCGGCCGGTTCGGGCCACTTCGTCAAGATGGTGCACAACGGAATCGAATACGGTATGATGCAAGCCTTCGCGGAAGGCTTCACCATCATGGAGAAGAAGGAAGAGTTCCATCTCGACCTGGCGCAGATTGGAGAAGTCTGGCGCTACGGCAGCGTGGTACGGAGCTGGCTGCTCGATCTTACCGCCGACGCTCTCAAGCAGAATCCCACGCTCGACGGTCTGCAAGCTTATGTTTCCGATTCCGGCGAAGGCCGCTGGACGGTGTTTGAAGCGATCGATCTGAACGTGTCGGCGCCGGTGATCACCGAGTCGCTGATTCGCCGTATCCGGTCGCGCGAGGAGAACAACTTCACCGATCGCATGCTGGCCATCATGAGAAACGCGTTTGGCGGGCATGCGGTGAAAAAAGACTAGCTAGTAGCCATTAGCTTTTAGCTCTTAGCCTTGATGTTCGAGAACTCTGAGTTATCGAAGTCGGCCAACTGTTAACGCCAAACAAGCTAATAGCTAACAGCTAAAAGCTAATAGCTTGCATTTGCATCCCATGGAGGGGGTCAGGCAATGGCAACCATACAAATGAAAGTCAGTCCGGAGGATCTTTCCCAGGTACCTCAAGGGCGCGAACGAGTTCCCGACCCGGTCATCCTGACCATCTTCGGCGCATCGGGCGACCTGACCAAGCGCAAGCTGCTGCCGGCGCTCTTCCATCTCCAGCAGAACGGGCTGCTGCCCGACAAGTTTGCGATCGTGGGCGTGGCCCGCCGTCCCCTGGGCGACGAGTTCGCCCAGGACATGCGCGAAGGGATCGTGCAGTTCGGAGGAGTGGACAAGAACGATCCGCGGCTGGATAACTTCATCAAGAAGGTCAGCTACTTCGCACTCGATTTCGGCGACCCCGGCCATTACCAGGCACTGAATGCGGAGCTGGAGCGGATCGCCAGCGAGGTGGGCATCGGGAATAACCGCCTGTTCTATCTCGCCACCGCTCCGGAGTACTTTACCGACATCGTGGAAAACCTGGGCGCCCAGGGCATGGCGCACACTGACAACGGCCACATCGGCGTAGTCATCGAAAAGCCGTTCGGCCACGACCTGCAGTCGGCGCGCGAGCTGAACCGGCACGTGAATTCCGTTTTCGACGAGCGCCAGGTGTTCCGCATCGACCACTACCTGGGCAAGGAGACGGTGCAGAACATTTTGGTGTTCCGCTTCGCCAACGGTATCTTCGAGCCCATCTGGAACCGCAACTACATCGAGCACGTGCAGATCACCGCGGCGGAAACCATCGGCGTGGAAGGCCGCGGGCCGTTCTACGAGAAGGCAGGCGCTCTCCGCGACGTGGTCCAGAACCATGTCATGGAGTTGTTGAGCTTCGTGGCCATGGAGCCGCCACCCAGCTTTCACGCCGAGAGCGTGCGGCGCGAAAAACTCAAGGTGTGGCAGGCCATCCCGACCATTCCCATCCTCAACGCGGTGCGCGGCCAGTACGGCCCGGGCATCGTGGAAGGCAAGCGCGTTCCCGGCTACCGCGAAGAAGAGCGCGTCGATCCCGAATCGGGCACGGAGACGTTCGCCGCGGTCCGGCTGCAGATCGAGAACTGGCGCTGGGCCGGAGTGCCGTTTTATCTGCGCGCCGGCAAACGGCTGAAAAAACGCGCCACCGAGATCAGCATCCAGTTCAAGCAGCCGCCGTTGCTGATCTTCAACCGCATGCAATCGAGCGGGCCGTGCGCGGAGATCCAGCCCAACCTGCTTACCATCCGCATTCAGCCCGACGAGGGCATCGCGCTGCGTTTCGGCGCCAAGATCCCCACCACGCCGGACATGGCGGTCTGCCCGGTGGTGATGGATTTCAACTATGAGCAAGCCTTTGGCCGCTCCACGGCCAACGGCTATGAGCGCCTTCTGCTGGACGCCATGCTCGGCGACCAGACGCTGTTCGCGCACCGCGACGGCGTGGAAACCACCTGGGGCCTCTACACGCCCATCCTCGAAGCCTGGGCGGCGAAGAATCCCGAGGTATTTCCGAATTACTTTGCCGGGAAGTGGGGCCCCGATTGCGCCGACCGCCTGCTGGAACGCGAAGGGTACACGTGGCGGAATAACCTGGGAAAGCCGGAGTAACAGTGATCAGTGGTCAGTGGTCAGTGGTCAGTGGTCAGTGGTCAGTGGTCAGTGGTCAGTGGTCAGTGGTCAGAAAAAACTTCCGTGCCCCGTCTTCGCGACTTTTTTCTGTCGCGAAGGCGGGAGATCACGAACCCCAGTTCTCAGGAACGTTCAACTGATCACTGACCACTGTCTAAAAGTGCCGGAACGTCTCCCCCGGCCCATTCGATGGCGCGATCGGCGTCACATTCCCCCGGTCGCCGCGCTCCACGTGGCTCTCCAGCGAGCGGCTGACGATGTCGCGCGATCCGAGTCCCACCGCCAGCGACAGCGTCAGCACGATACCTCCGAACACGATTCCGAAGGCCAGCGCCACGATGGTGCCGCCGATCTCCAGGTGGTCCAGGACCATGGCTGCGGTCAGCACCATCACCAGCCACTTGACCCCCAGCGACAGGAAGCGCGCGTACTGCAGTTGGGCATTCACGGCGCTGATCAGCACTGAACGCGACAGGAATCGCGCGATGAGCGTCCCGGCTATCAGCAGCAGGATGGCCCCCACGGCGTGGGTCAAATAGGGCAACAGCGAAATGGGAAGCGGGGTGCTGGTGGCATAGGACGCATCGAACGCCGAAACGCCGATGACCAGCCCCAGCAGTACGCAACCCCAGAACGACCCCCGGGCCACGATTTCCGTGGGAGAACTGGAGGGGCTCCAGTCCACCGACAGCCGCGTGTGCGCGAACCGTTCATCGGCCCTGAACCATGTAAACCCGCGCCGGAGCAGCGCGGAAATGCCCATCCCGATCAAGGTGAAAATCCCCAGCGCCACAAAAAACGCCAGGATTCCCGGCAGGATGGCGATCAGCATCGACAGCACCCGATACAGCGACTGGTTCAGCGCGACGGACATGTGGTGCCAGATCGAAGCGTTGTCGACATACGGAGGCTGCGTCACCACGGCGGACTTCGACTCGACCATCATGGCAAGTATGGTGTGCATCGGACTCACTCCTTCAAACGACCCCGGTTGAACCCGGAATTTGGATGACGGATGCAAAGAACCACCGGAACAAGGTGGTCATGGATTGAACCGGTCCGGCCAGCGCCAGCGCGAGACCAGGTAGGGTTTGTCGGCATCGAATGCCGCCGCGACGGCTTCGATGTGCCGCTCCGGATCTGCGCCCGAAGCAGTGATATTAATATGGCCTGCTACCCAGGCGAGGTAGAGGGGAATCAGGGCGCCCATCAGGTGCCCGCGATTAATAGTACGGAGCCGGAAGGCAATAAGGAAGTCATATACGATGCGCGCCCACAAATTCTCCGGCATCCGGAACGACGCCGGATCGACGGTGGACAGCCGCTTGAGTCCCAGCAGCGTGTTGGGAGGGAGCACCAAGGACCAGATCTCCAGCAAGTTGCTGTATGCCAGCCGAAAGCCCTCGATCATGGGCATGATGTCGGGGTGGGCTTCCACCGAATGCCGCTGGGGGACAGGGCTGCGGGGAGGCGGCAGGCGGCGCGCGCGTTGCCAGTAGGCCGCTTTGGCTTCGATATCGGAGAACAGCGATCCGGTCACGTGCCCCAGAATGGCACGAATATCCGGATCGACCGGCTGAGGGAGCGCCCGTATGCCGGCATCGACCTGCTCGATGGTGAACCCGGCTCCCACAGCCTCGGCGGTAGGCCACAGCAGCGCATCGTCCTGGCCCAGAGAAACGAAGCGCTCGGAGGCGCCGGCCAGTTTCTCCGCCATGCGCAATGACAATCCCAGGTCGATAGCGAGGGGAAAACGGGCCCGGGTGGCGTAGAGCGCGCGCGTCAGCGGGTAGAGAATCGCCGAGTTGACCAGGCCGGCGTGGGGAGGCAGATCGTATAAGGGAATCGCCAGGTCAATGGATCCCGATTGAACCGCTCCGGCCAGGTCGTGCAGGGCGTTGGCACTCAACGAGCCCGCATCCGGCCCCAGTATCAGGATCGCCCGGGCTTCGTGTTTCTGAGCAAGCTGGTAGGCGTTCACGAAATCCGCGGCTGTCAAGGTCCAGGAGGCCTGGGTTGCCGGCGCATTGGTAAGGTGCAGCGGCAGATAGACATCCGCGCCAATCTCATTCTGCGTGGCGATGAGGAGGTCATCGGGAGTAAACGTAGCTGCCAGCTTGGCCAGCAGGCTATCCAGTTGATTGGCCGGCAACGGCGCCACCACGACAAGCAGGGCGTACCCCGTCCGGGCAGCGGGACGGGAGAACTCGGAGATGGGGTCTGCAATTGCCATAAGTGAGGGAGATTCTATTGGAATGTTCGCACCGGCTGGCTCCTTTTTCACCGCAAGCACCCTTACTTTGGTCAACTTCCCGGAAAAGACCGGGTTTCTTCAATGCCGCAAATTCCTCATTCGCAAGCATGTGCCGTTTTGCACATGACCTTTGTCATACCCTTGAGCCGCGAAAGCCGCAAACATCCACGACCTTGTCATCCTGAGTTCAGCTCCCAGGCGGCTTCAATCGGATCAGAGAATCCCCTACATGGTTAGGATGCCGCCGATGGGAATGCGTAGCCACGTCGGACGATTATTGAGCTCATACAGAAGCTCATAGAGCGCTTTCTCCAGGAGGTAGGCGGAAAACAGATTCTGCGCCTGTTCGGGAGACGGAAGCAGGTCGCCGCTGGCCGCAATCGTACCGCAATACGCATCCAGGAAGACCGCCGAAGCCGAATTCCGCCATGCCTCTGCCCAGCCGGCCAGGTTCTCCCCATCGCCATGGGGGCCCGCCCCGGATGAGAAAAATTGATCCAGCCCGGCAAAAGCGGCGTAGGAGAACGACCGCACCATGCCCGCTACGTCCTTCAGCGGCGACTGCTTCAGCCGGCGTTCCGGCAGGGGACGCGCGGGTTCGCCCTCGAAATCGAGCAGCACAAAATCGCCCCGTCCATCCTCGCCGGCGGTGCGCAGTGTCTGTCCCAGGTGATAGTCCCCGTGAATGCGGATGCGCTTGCCCGCCGCCCCGGCGCCCTCAATGACCTGCGCGCGCCGGATCAGCTCCCGCCGGCGCGACAGCAGCAGGGCCGCGTCGTCCGCGATCGCATCCGTCAGGGTTGGAAGTTTGGCCTTCAACACATCCAGCGCCGTCACGATCTGGGTTTCAATGCGCCGCGCGTCCCGCGCCAGGTCTTCCGCCGTAAACGGTTCGGCGGCAAAGGCCGGGTCGTCTGTAGGCGTGGCCAGCGCGATGTGCATCTCCGCGGTGCGCCGGCCCAGC
Source organism: uncultured Acidobacteriota bacterium (assembly GCA_963720105.1). Classification (GTDB taxonomy): domain Bacteria; phylum Acidobacteriota; class Terriglobia; order Terriglobales; family Acidobacteriaceae; genus Telmatobacter. The sequence continues at coordinate 27,123 of CAVREL010000062.1, forward strand.
AGCGCAGCCGCCTCCATCAGCGTGCCGGAGTGCTTGCGAACCTCCCGATGCGATTCCGCGCGATGGACAAACCCGGGCGGTGCAAAATCCGCCGGTGGGGCCATGGTTGCCACTGCCGAGAAGAATCCCGGCAGCTGGTCCAGGAACCACTGCCATCCATCGCCCTCATTGGCGACCAGCCCCTGCAGCATGGCCACGGTGGTCTTCTGGCCGCCTTCGGGGGTGATGGCAATGTCGCCCAAAAATGGGGGAATGCGCGGAAACCGCGCTGCCTCGGTAAGGAAGCGCCCGATCTCGACGTCCGGATTTTCGCCCGGCTGCAGTCGCCGGAACAACTTCAGGATGAGTTCGTGGCCGTACAAAATCGAGGTGTTTGACTGCTCCGCCTTTCCCACCCGCGCCGCCAGCCGGTACCCGCCATACACCGCGGCGAACGCCGACGAAGCGCGCGCATCCAGCCGCCCGGCGGTGGGAACGGGATCGCCGGCCGAGGGCGACTCCCGCGGCTGATTCCGCTGCGCGTTGGGAGAAGAGGCCGGCGCGGTCGAGCGGGGCTCTCCGGCGGCTTCACCCGGCTGAGCCGTAATTGGCGCCGGCGCCACTGTCACTTGTGTCAGGGGATGCGGACCGCCGGCGCTCGCCGTGATCGGCGGATCCGCCGGGACTGCGACCGCGCTCGCCGCGATCACAGGTTCTGAGGATGGAAAGGCTTCATGGGGCCGCAAGTGCACTTTCCCCGCCGCGGCAGGGTTGTGGGCCGCGCGGTCGGGGTGGGCCAGGACTTCAGTTGCATCGCCCCGCGTTGCTTCCTCCCTCGCCGTGTTCCCCGAGGCCGCGGCGGCCAGGGAGGCGGCTACCTCCAGCGCAGCCTCGCGCCGGGTTGCCAATCCCACCGTGGCATTTCGCTCGATCAGCGTCAGCAACGCCTGCCGGAAGTCCTCGCGCACCGTGGCGTCGTGCAGAGCGCCGGACCCCGCCGGCGACGGCAGCAGCGTAACGATGCTCTGCGGCAAGCTCGCCGTCAGTTCGTCCGCGTCGTCACCGGCGCTGAACGCCAGCGGCAACTGGTAGACGTCCGGGATGCCGTCGGTGTACGTAATCTCAAAATAGAAAAGCGCCGGGGGTATGGAACTCGCCGCGGGCAGATCGGAACTGGGCGGAACGATGGTGTTGGCGGCCACCGCCGCCGGAAGCTCGGCCCAGTCAATGACCCGCACCGACTGGATTTTGCGCGTCTTGGCGCCGAACCATCTCTGCCGCGGAAGCCATGCCGCCAGCGCCGTCTCCAGCACTCCCAGCCCGTGGCCGGCAACAAAGCCGGACCAGCCCTTGGTGAGCAGATCCAGCACCGCGAACTCCTCCGGCGAATTCTCGGGCGGCGCTTCGAGCGTCAGCTCGGGCGCCTCGTCCAGTTTCACGCCGGCGGGTTGTAGTTCGAGCCACATGAAGGAGTACGGAGCCAGGCTCAGCGAATAGGGCGCTTCCGTGATGGTGGGAAACGACACGTACCCCAGCATCTCCACCGGCTCCATGCCTGAAAACGGCGAAAGATCCAGGGTCACCGGCTGGGCGAAGCGGCTCAGGTTGGCGATGCACAGAATCGACTGGTGCGTGCCGTCGCCGTTATCGAGATCGCGCAGGTACGCGAGGATCTTCCGGTTCGACGGGTTGAGAAACGTCAGCGTTCCGCGGCCGAACACCTGGAACAGCTTGCGCAGGGCGATCATGTTGCGCGTCCAGTGCAGCAGGCTCGACTGGTCGCTCTGCTGCGCTTCCACGTTCACCACCTGGTACCCGTAGATGGGGTCCATGATCACGGGAAAATAGAGCCGGGCCGGATCGCACTTGGAAAAGCCGGCGTTGCGGTCGGAAGTCCACTGCATGGGGGTGCGCACGCCGTTGCGGTCGCCGAGATAGATGTTGTCGCCCATCCCGATTTCGTCGCCGTAGTAAATGATGGGCGTGCCGGGAAAGCTGAACAGGATGGAGTTGAGCAGCTCGATGCGGCGGCGGTTGTTGTCCACCAGGGGCGCCAGCCGGCGGCGGATGCCGACGTTGATGCGCATGCGCGGATCGGCCGAGTAGGCGAAATACATGTAATCGCGCTCGTCGTCGGTCACCATCTCCAGCGTGAGCTCATCGTGGTTGCGCAGGAACAGCCCCCACTGGCAGTTATCCGGAATGGGCGGCGTCTGCGCCATGATGTCGGTGATGGGCAGCCGGTCCTCTTGCCGCAGCGCCATATAGATGCGGGGCATCAGCGGGAAGTGGAACGCCATGTGGCATTCGTCGCCGTCGCCGAAATAAGGCCGGACGTCGGTGGGCCACTGATTGGCCTCCGCCAGGATCAGCCGGTTCGCATACCCCGCGTCGATCTCCGCGCGCAGCTTCTTGATGATCGCGTGCGTCTCCGGCAGATTTTCGCTGTTTGTTCCGTCCCGCTCTACCAGGTAGGGAATCGCGTCCAGCCGCAGCCCGTCCGCGCCCATATCCAGCCAGAAGCGCATGGCCTTCAGCACTTCGTCCATCACCAGCGGGCTTTCCCAGTTCAAATCCGGCTGGTGGGAAAAGAATCGATGCCAGTAATAGGCCTTGGCCGTGTCATCCCATGTCCAGTTCGACTTCTCGGTATCGGTGAAGATGATGCGCACATCCCTGAACTTCTGGTCGGTGTCCGACCACACGTACATGTCGCGCTGCGGCGATCCCGGGGGGGCCAGCCGCGCGGCCTTGAACCAGGGATGCTGATCGCTGGTATGGTTGATGACCAGCTCGATCATCACCTGCATGTTGCGCTGGTGCGCCGCATCGAGAAACGCCTTGAAGTCGGCCAGGGTGCCGTAGGACGGGTTCACGTCGGTATAGTTCGCGATGTCGTACCCGTCATCGCGCAAGGGCGAAGGAAAAAAGGGCAGCAGCCACAGACACGTCACCCCCAGGTCCTGCAGGTAATCGAGCCTCGACAGCAATCCTGGAAAATCACCGATGCCGTCATTGTTCGAATCCGCAAATGCGCGCACGTGAATTTCATAGATAATCGCGTCTTTGTACCAGAGGGGGTCGGTTGCGCTGGCGAGCTTCTTCATCCAGTTCTCCGAACTAATTCGATGCGAATAACCTTCTTAAGCTTCCCGGCGGTCAAATGCTCCGTGCCCCGTCTTCGCGCTTTTTTTCTGGCGCGAAGGCGGGAGACCACGAACTCGGGATCAACCATCAAAGTCCTCGCCCAACCTTGAATATATGCGCCGCCTGTACTCCCGGCCGCAACACCACGTAATTCCGCCGTCCCTGCCAGGTATAACTGGGCCCGTTCAATAAATCTTCCACTACAAAGCCGTCGTTTGGTCCCAGGCCCAGGCGCGCCACGTCCAGATCCAACCATCCCGACTGCTGGTACACCGGATCAAGATTCACAATCACCAGGATCACGTTCTTCAGATCGCGCGTGGTCTTCGAGTACGCGATCATGTTGGGATTATCGATGGAATGAAACTGCAGCGTCTCGTTGGTCCGCAGGGCGGGATACGTTCGCCGGATCTGGTTGATGGCCGAAATGAACGGCACCAGCGAGCCCGGCGCATTGCGGTCCCGCTGCCGGATCTCGTACTTCTCGCTCATGAGGTATTCTTCCGATTCGGTCCTGCCCGGCGCGGGCTTGGCGGGCGCATTCTCGCACAGTTCGTACGCCGGGCCGTAGATTCCAAAATTCGCCGTCAGCGTGGCCGCCAGCACCAGCCGGAACATGAACGCCGGCTTGCCTCCGTCCTGCAGCGTCTTGTGCAGGATGTCAGGCGTATTGGGCCAGAAATTCGGCCGGAAGAAATCGCTCACCGGCGGCCGCGTGATCTCCTCCAGATAACTCTGCAGCTCCCCCTTCGTATTGCGCCATGTGAAGTAGGTGTACGACTGCGTGAATCCCGCCTTGGCCAGCCAGTACATCACGTGCGGCCGCGTGAACGCCTCGGCCAGAAAGATCGCGTCAGGATATTTCGTCCGCAGCGTGGTCAGGCACCACTCCCAGAACGGCATGGCCTTGGTGTGCGGATTGTCCACGCGGAACACGTTCACGCCGCGCTTGATCCAGAACTCGAACACCGAGTACAGCTCGTCCCACAACGCGCGCCAGTCGGGCGACTCGAAATTCAGGGGATAAATATCCTGGTACTTCTTGGGCGGGTTCTCCGCGTACTGGATCGATCCGTCGGGCCGGATGTTGAACCACGTGGGATGCTCCGCCACCCAGGGATGATCGGGCGAGCACTGGAAGGCGATGTCCAGCGCGATCTCCATTCCGTGAGCCTTCGTCGCCGCCACCAGGTGATCGAAATCCGCGTAGGTACCCAGCTCGGGATGAATCGACTTGTGCCCGCCATCATCTTCCTTGATGCGGTTGGGATCCGACGGATCGGGCGCCACCGACTTGTCGCCGATCGCCCAGGGGCTGCCCACATCGCCCGGTTGCGCAACCGTCGAGTTCTCCTTGCCTTTGCGGAATGCCCGCCCGATGGGATGAATCGGAGGCAGGTACAAAATGTCGAAGCCCATCGCCGCGATCTCCGGCAACTGCCGCTCCACGTCGGCAAACGTGCCGTGCTTGCCCGGCTCCGGCGAAGCCGATCGCGGGAACAGCTCATACCATGCCGAAAACCGCGCCCGCTCGCGATCGACCCAGATGGGGATCTCCGGCTCGTAGCGGGTGGCAAACTGCTGGTCGGGATAACGCTTCGCCAGCTCGACGATCTCTTCGCTCAGCGGATAATCGTAAAACGCCTCGTTGCGCTGCGCCTTCTCGTGCAGCATCCGCGCCGCCTCTTCCAGCTTCCTGGCATCGGCGCCGCCGGCGCGCTCGGCGGCCTTCTCGATCAGGATCGCGCCGGTGCGCAGCGCCAGCGGAATATTCTGATCGCCGGCAGCCGCGGTCATCACCGTCCACCCGCCGCTGGTGCTGGGCACGACCGTGGCGTCCGCATCGGCCGCCGCCACCGCCTTCGCCGCATCCCCCTGCGCCGCCAGCCGCTTGCGCAACTCGCTCTCCCAGGTGATGAAATGGTCCACCCATCCCAGGATGGTGAATCGCCATTCCCCCTGCTTGTCCACCTTGAACGAGCCGCTCCAGATGTCGTTGCCCTGCGCGGCGAGGGGCGCAATCCGCCACTTCCGCTCCCCGGCCCGTTGATACAGCAATTGCGTGCCCACCTGGTCGTGCCCGTCGGCGAAGATGACCGCCGTTACCGCGACCTCGTCTCCCACCACGCGGCATACCGGATGGCGCGCGCCATCCACCTGCGGATGGGGGTCTTCAATGACGACGCGATTTCGTCCGTACGGGGGCTTCATCCGGGCGCGTCTCCTTCACTTGGACAGCATGACCGATTCCGCCCGCCCCGTGTCAAATGGACACGGAACCCTACCGAACCTGAACCTTCGCGTGCCCCGTCTTCGCGACTTCTTTCTGTCGCGAAGGCGGGAAACTACAAACCTGAATTCCCGGTTACAATCAGGCCGCCCGTAACGCTGCACAGTTCCGGCTCACTATGTGAAGAAGGAGAAACGTCGTGGACCGTTGGTTCGAACAACTGCGTGCCGTCCTTCGTGATTACTATCCAGCCAATCAGCCACCGGACATCGTGGGCTATCTGCGGGGCGCCAAGAGCCCTGAAATCTGGCGCCGCATGCGGGATGACCAGCAGCGCCACCAGATGATGCTGCTGGGAAGTGTGCCCCCAACCGAAGCCGAGTGGGCAGCCGCCGGAGTCGCCGCCCGAGGCAACACCGCCATCGTGTATTTGCGCGACCTGACCGGCCTCATTGTGCTCTACGGCGGCTTCATGGTGACGCGCCCCTGGGGCCAGATTTATCCACTCACCCCGGAAGCCCTGCAGCACTACCAGACCGGTACGCTCGATTCCTTCCGCCGGAACATGCCGCGGCGCGGGTAGCTGGTGTCGACCGGGGGCCTGTTTTTCAGAAGTTCACCGGGTGCGCTTCAGCGTCCGTGCCCAGCGCGTGCCGGTAAAAATGTGCGTCGCCACGTGCGCGAACCAGGCGATTCTGTTGCCCATCCCCGGCTTTTCGTATTCGTCCTCGGGAGTCTGGAAGGACCATTAGTTGAACAGCGGCCGTCCCACGATGTTTTCTCTCGGGACGAATCCCCAATAACGCGAATCGAGGCTGCTGTGACGATGGTCTCCCATCATGAAGTACTGTCCTGGGGGAACCACCAGGTCACCGTCATGCAGGTAGTCATGAAACGAGGCCGCCCACACCTCGGGCGTGCCGTCCGGTCCCGAGGCGACAGGTGGAACGGAAGGAAATTCATCGACAAAAACCGGATCGGATGCGGGCGAATCCTTTGCATCGGGAGGCAAGGGTTGCGCTTTCCCATTGACGAAAACCACTCCCTCACGAAGGTGGATGCGATCGCCGGGAATTCCGATCAACCGCTTGACGAGATCTTCGCCATCGATCACGCCAATCGAGCATTCAACCCAGCATAAACGGCAGCATTCCCCGCGATACATACAGCCAATGCGGTCATTGAGGGCTCACGAGAACCGCGTTCGTTTCCACAGACCCCAAGTGCAGACCCCGACCGTCAGCACCAGAAATGCGGTCAGAACCGCGACCCAGACGTAATTCATGCTCAGGGTGGGAACGCGGGCCATCAGGCCGAGCCCCACGAAGATCCCCGCCGCGCATCCCACGATCAGGAAGTCCCACCAGCGGCGGCCCGTTCCTTCGGTTTCGCTCTCGCCGGAATAGGCGCGGAAAACGCGATCATGGTCCAGGCCGTAGCGGTCACACTCACGGATCAGCGATTGACCGATCGAGTGTTGTTCGCGCTCGCTGGCGATCGCGGTACTGACCGCCAGGGCGCCGAGGATCATGACCACCGATCCAACGATGACCAGGAGACGATGCGCCGCATTGGCATGGGTCAGTTCGCCAAACACCAGGGCGCCCCACGCCAGGCCCCATAGCTGGTTGGTGTTCGACAGAGGAATGCCGCGCCCGATGCCCAGATACTTCGTTGCGAACTGCTGGAAGATGTCGCCGATGACCCATGCGAATCCGCCCAGAAAGAGCCAGAACAGCATGGGTTTCACCTCGGGCGAATGAAACACCGCCGCGCGGGTGCCGCCATCGAGTGCCAGCACCAGGGCCAGCATGGTGCCCAGTTCGCCGATGGTGAAGATGGTGACGAACGACAGCGGGTTCATGCCGCTGACGTAGGCCTTGCGGTAGGGGATGTACATGGTGCCCCACAACAGGCTGGCTCCCAATGCCGCCAGGATGCCGCCGGCGGCATGGGTGGCATGCACTCCGCTGAACTGGATAGTGCTGAAGCCCAGCATGATCGCCGCGCCTACAATGGCCAGCGAGCCAAGCACCACCTTGGCCACGTTTCCGGCGCTGGCGCCGCGCAGTTCGCCAAACAGGGCCCATCCCCAGAAAATGCCCACCAGCGAGTTGGTATTCCACAGGGGCATGGCGATAGCCAGCCCCACATCGCGGATGGCAAACACCGTAAGGGTATTGGCCACGGCCCAGAGCATGCCGGCGATGATGGCGGCGGGAATGAGATGGCGGTTCTGGCGAAGATCGGCAAATACGCTGCGGGTCCCTTTGACCAGGGTGGGCAGCGACCAGCGGGCGGTGAACACGCCAGCCACCATGCAGAGCGAGATGGCATAGGGCGAGAGGCCGGAGTTGACCAGCTTGGTAGGAGCTTCGGCCGCGCCCAGCCACGCGCCGGCGCCCATCGCGCAGAGCACGCCCAGGCCGTGCATGGATCGGAATTGTTTGCCGGTCGTAACGGTTACGTTCATTTTTCGTGGATAACTGGCGTTGGGTCCCGCGCCCATCAATGCAACGTGATCAGAAGGCCGAGGCCGATCACGAACACGATGAGCGGAATGACGAAGTGGCTGTCACAGAGAACGGCGCGAAGCTTTTCGGATTCTGTCATGGAGGTCCTGGGCTTACGTAAGCGGCTGGCGCAACCATAAAGACGCATCCAGCGGGATGTCAACCACCACCGCTCATCCTGAAGAAGCCAAGGATCTGCCGACGGTTATGCGCGGATCAGGCATGAAGCCCGCAAAGCGGGCGCCAGATGATAGCCCCAGGCGCAAGCCTGGGGATTGCGGTTCAAGGGAATAGGTCGGGCCCCCGCAGGGGGCGGAAGAAGAGTTCTCACACACTCTCTTTAGCCGCGGAGGGCCGATACCACGCGGGGAATGTCCTGCAGGTCGGGCGTAAACTCAACGTTTGCAAATCCTGCTTCGGCGAGCAGATTCTTGACGTCATCGGCTTGGCTGAATCCAATTTCGAGCGCGATATATCCCCCTGGAACAAGCGCGTCAAGTGCCGCCGGAATCAACCGGCGGTACACGTCAAGGCCGTCTTCGCCGGCAAAAAGAGCCAGCGCCGGTTCATATTCGCGGACCTCGACCGCGATCAGCGCGCGGTCGGTATTGGGCACGTAAGGCGGATTGGAAATCACGAAGTCGAAGAGTTCGCCCGCGACCGGCGCGAGCAGGTCGCCTTCGAGGAAGCGGATGCGGTCCGCGACCCCATTGCGACGGGCGTTTTCGCGGGCTACTGCGAGCGCGGCTGGGGAAAGGTCGGTCGCGGTGATTACGGCGCTGGGAAGCTGATGTGCGAGCGCCACGGCGATGGCGCCGGAGCCGGTGCCGATGTCGACCATGCGCGGGCGGGTAAACCGATTGGCAAGGGTGAATCCCCACTCGACAAGGTGCTCGGTTTCCCGCCGCGGAACGAGAACGTCTCTGGTGACCTTGAACGGCAGACCATAGAACTCGGATTCGCCCGTGATGTACTGCATGGGCTCGCCGATCAGCCGCCGCTCGACGAGTTCCTTCAACTTCGCTTCGATCCTGCCGGGCAATGGATCATCGCCGTGGGCAATCAGCCAGGCGCGATTGCGATCGGGATCGGTTCTCTTCAGAACGTGGAGAAGAAGCGATTCGGCATCGGGGGCGGCGCGCTCTCCATGCGGACCTTCCGCGAGCGCATACTGTGCCTCGCGGAGCAACGAGCGAAGAGTGGACACATCAGGCGGCGTGCGCGGCATCGGCTTTCAATTGCTCCGCCTGGTAGTGGGCGATGAGCGCATCCACGATGGGCTGCAGGCGGCCTTCCATCACCAGGTCGAGCTGATGGAGGGTCAGCCCGATGCGGTGATCGGTGACCCGGTTCTGCGGGAAGTTATAGGTGCGGATTTTTTCGGAACGATCGCCGCTGCCCACCATGGCCCGGCGTTCTTTGGTCAATTCGGCCTGCTGCTTTTCCATTTCCATTTCATAGAGCCGCGAACGCAGAACCCGCATGCCCTTCTCGCGATTCTTGATCTGGGATTTTTCGTCCTGGCAGCTCACCACCGTGCCTGTCGGAATGTGAGTAATGCGGACCGCCGAGTAGGTGGTGTTTACCGATTGGCCGCCCGGCCCCGAGGAGCAGAACGTGTCGATGCGCAGATCCTTGGCTTCGATCTTGATGTCGACTTCTTCGGCTTCGGGCATCACCGCAACCGTGATGGCGGAGGTGTGCACGCGGCCCTGGGTCTCGGTCTGCGGCACGCGCTGCACGCGGTGCACGCCGCCCTCCCACTTGAGTTGCGAGTAGACGCAGTCGCCCTCGATGATGGCGATGATTTCCTTGTAGCCGCCCACCCCCGATTCCGACAGCGACATGACTTCCACTTTCCAGCGGTGCTGCTCGGCGAACCGGGTGTACATGCGGAATATCTCGGCGGCGAACAGCGATGCCTCGTCGCCGCCCGTGCCGGCGCGGATTTCGAGGATCACGTTCTTCTCGTCGTTGGGGTCCTTGGGGATCAACAGCACCTTGAGTTCTTCTTCCAGGACCGCGGCGCGGGGCTCCAGCGCGGCAATTTCTTCCTCGGCCATGGCGCGCAGGTCGGGGTCGCTCTCGGCCAGCATGGCGCGGGAGTCGGCAATCCCTTGCCGCACCTGCTTCAGCTCGCGGTATTTTTCGACGGGTTCCTCGATTTCACGCACGGCTTTCGCCGTCTTCTGATATTTTTCGTGGTCGTTGATGATCTCGGGAAGCGCGAACTGGCTCTGCAGTTCGTTGTAGCGCTGTTCCATTTGTTCCAGGCGATCCAGCATTTTTAATCTCCGTTGCGCGTATTCCAGCGCAGAACTGTTCTTGGGTTCGTATCGAGGAAATGGGCGCAGAACAGTATTTGCGGCGGGGGCCGCTAGAGGAGGGCCGGAACTGGCAGGTGGACGATCATACTGACAAATTCTATTCTACCGTAGTTTGCGGCTTGCTCGCTTAAGACAAGCGCCACACGCGTTCAAAAGCACTCAATATGGTCGCAGGCATTCATCAGCGGCAACTGCAGGTTTGAATCGTGGTCGGGATCCGAATAAATCGTAATCGTCGCCGGTTTGTAGTCTTCCGGCCTGGCGGCCATGATGTTGGGCACGAAGGTTTGCGGGTTGCGGTCGTAGAGCGGAAACCAGGTGCTCTGGATTTCGACCATCACCGTGTGCCCGGCCTTGAAGACATGGTCGATATCGTGCAGGCTGAACCGGTATTCGCGGATTGAGTTGGCGCGCAGCGGGCGGCCCTGGTCGAAATGGTCGAGATAGCGGCCGCGAAAGATCTCCTCGTTGGTCATCAGCTGGTAGCCCCGCATCCGCGCATCGGGCGGGTCGTCGGGATATTCGTCGATCAGCTTGACCACCAGGTCGTTGTCGGTTCCGGTGGTGGAGGCGAAGATATCGGCTACCACCTCGCCCGTCACGACGAGGTCTTTTTTCAATACCGGCAGCTTCCACACGGCCAGATCCTTGCGGTCGGCGACGAATCGCTGGTCTTCAGTGAGCCAGTCGTACCATTGGGAGTTATCGCCGTAGGTAGCCTGGATCGGCCGATGGCGGTAGGGTATGGGGTTGGCAGGATCGCTCAGGTAGCTGGCTTTTGCCGCGGATTTGGCTTCGGTCCAGCTCAGCTTTCCATCGCCTTCGAGATGAAGGCCGGTGACCGCGGCCTGCGTCGGCGGAAAGTGCGAGTAGCGCTTCCACGTGTTGGAGCCGGTCTGGAAGCTGGCCGTGTCTTCGAGATCGAAGCCGGGCTCATCCTTGAGGTAATGGGCGAAGAATTTCGCTTCGATCTGCTCGCGAAACTCCTTGCCGATGGGCCGGCCGTAATCCAGGTTGCCGAGACGGCGCGACGACGAAGACCAGTAGCCATGGCGCCACGGTCCGAGCACGAGAAAATTCTCGTGCCGGTCATCGCGCGGCTCGAGCGTGGAGTACTCGATCTGCGGCCCGAACATATCTTCCTGATCGTAGTAGCCGCCCACCGAAAGCGTGGGCACGGTGACCGATTTCAGGTGATGCTCCACGGCGCGAGAGGACCAGACGCTATCGTAGGCCGGATGATCGAGAAAGAGCTTCCAGGTAGGCAGCATCTTGGAGCCGGATCTTTTCACGTCTTCGGCGAAGCTGCCGCGCTCCAGGAAGAATTCGTAACCGTCGCGAGGTTTGCCGGTCCAATCCTTGCCGTAGTTGGCTTCGCTGTTCTGTTTATTGGTCTCCATGCTGTACGCGTAGTCGTAGCCGTAGGTCTGGCGGAAGGCTCCGTTGTGAAAGAAGTCGTCTCCCATCCAGACGTCGATCATCGGCGCCTGGGGCGAGATCGCCTTGACCGCGGGATGCGGATCGATGCCCGCCATGATGGTGAGAAATCCCGGATAGCTGGTGCCGACGAATCCGGAGCGGCCGTTGTTGCCGGGAACATTTTTGAGCAGCCATTCGACCGTGTCGTAGGCGTCAGTGCTTTCGTCCACCGCCTTCGGGTCTTTATGGTCGGCCAGCGGGCGGCTCATCACGAACTCGCCCTCGCTCTTGAAGCGCCCGCGACAGTCCTCGCCGACGTAGATGTATCCGTCGCGCGCCAGCTCCGGCCGAAGTCTAAAAAGGGCTGCGCGCGTGGTCCAGTCGACACCGTAGGGCGTGCGCTGGATCAGGAATGGCAGCGGCTGGGCGATGTCGGCGGGCTTCAAAATGACCGCATGCAGCTTGACGCCGTCGCGCATCGGGATCATGACTTCCGCGCGCTGATAATCATGAAAAACGTGATGGACGGGCTCTCCCGTGCGCCGGTAGGCGGCCTGTGGCTCATCGGTGAACGTGACGCTCTCGGGCCGGCCGGAATCGTCCATCAAAAAGTGAATGGCAATCTTGGTATCGGGAATAGCAAATTGCGACGGCGAGGTCTGCTTCAACTCAATGGGAACGGTTCGTTCCGATTCCAAGGTCAGCTTGCCGTTTTGGGGATAGAAACTGATTGGCGTGTCCGGCTCCGAGGGATCAGTGTATTCGCCGGCCAGATTTTCGAGCGACGCCGCGGGGGATGCCTGCGCCGGGCGCTTGGAATGCGCCACTCCCCCCGGCAAACCGGCAAAGCACAAGACAACAAAAGCAAGGCGAATCCGGGACAAGAACCCCTCCCATCGAAATCAGAGGCTGTCAGGCAGAGTGCAAAACCGCGAGGGAATATTACTCTCTGTTAACAAACTTCGATCATTTTATAGAACGATTTCGGGTGCGGTTCCGTCATATAGAGGAAATCGCTTTTCGTCGTCCTGCAGGACCGGGCAGCGCGACCACCGGATCTGCAATTCGCACCTGCATCATCCACCTTTCATCGTACTTTCTGTTCACCAGAACAGTCGGGGCCTTATGCGCGTTTCTGGTGTACCGGGTTTAGAGCTTGCTCTAACAAGAAACAGATTTCCGTGCCCCGTCTTCGCGCCTTCTTTCTGGCGCGAAGGCGGGAGACTACGAATGCCCACAGAGCCAGGTTTTCATCCTCCACGAGTCCGAGAAGCTGATAAGAGGCTGAGACGATTCTTTTCGCGTATCTGCTCGATGGTACGGCTGCTTCTCCTCTGCCTGGCATTCTTTGCCGGCCCCGTTTGCGGCGCCCAACTGGTCAGTCCCAATTCTCCGGGCAGCATGGCGGGAACGGTCGCCGATCCGACAGGCGCGGTGATTCCCCAGGCGACCGTCACCGTGTCGCGCTCCGGCGCGAAACCGGTGACGGTCTTCTCTGACGGTTTGGGCAGGTTTTCGATTGCCGGCCTCGCGCCCGGCACGTACGACCTGGAAGCCAGGGCGCCGGGGTTTCACCCGTTGATGAAGCAGGGTGTGCGCGTGGCGCCCGGCGCAGTGCAGCGGCTCACGCTGACCCTGGCGATCGAAGTCGAACAGCAGCAGGTGGTGGTGACGGACTCGACCCTCGACGCCAGCCCGAGCTCCAATGGCGACGCGGTGGTGATGAAAGGCGACGACCTGCGGGCTCTTTCCGATGACCCCGACGAGATGCAGACCCAGCTGGAGGCCATCGCCGGGGCCGACGCCGAGACCGGCGCCCAGCTCTACCTGGACGGGTTCTCCGCCGGGAAGCTGCCGCCCAAATCGGCGATCCGCGAGATACGCATCAACCAGAACCCGTATTCGGCGCAGTACGACACCCTGGGCTTCGGGCGCATCGAGATCTTCACCAAGCCGGGGGCCGACAAGCTGCACGGCGAGTATTGGATTCAGGGCAACGATTCGCCCTGGAACGCGCTCAACCCCTTCGTCCGCTCCCAGCCGCCCTATCACTCCTCTATGTTCGACGGCGATCTGAACGGACCCATCACCAAGAATACTTCGGTCTTCGCGGGCATCTTCGGGCAGAACGCGGTGAACGACGCCATCGTCAATGCGGTGATCCTGGATTCGTCCAACAACCCGACGCCGTTCACGCAAGCCATTTCGAGTTCATCGAACGAACTGAACTTCTCCCCTCGCTTCGATCTGCAATGGGGCAAGGTCCAGACCCTCAGCCTGCGCTATCAACTGCAGCGCAACACGTCCAGCAATTCCGGGATCGGGCAGTTCGAACTGGCGTCACAGGGTTTCTCCAGCTCGAACACCGAGCAGGTCCTGCAATTCAGCGATGCGCAGGCCTATGGTGCAAAGCTGCTCAACGAGACGCGGTTCCAGTACATCCGCGACCGCAACAACCAGACCCCGATCTCGATCGATCCCACGCTTGCCGTGCAGGGCGCATTCACCGGCGGCGGCAACAACGTGGGCATCAACCGCGACAACCAGGACCACTACGAGTTCCAGGATTACCTGCACATCTCGCGCGGGGCGCACGATTGGAATCTGGGCGGAAGGCTGCGGGCGATACGCGATTCCAATTACTCCACGGCGAATTTCAACGGGCAATACACATTTGCGTCGCTGGCCGCTTACCAGGCCACCGTTCAAGGCATGGCGGCCGGCCTGAGCCCCGCGCAGATCCGAGCGGCGGGCGGCGGGGCCAGCCTGTTCTCGCAGACCGAGGGCACGCCCAATCTCGCGGTCACCATGGCCGACGCCGGCCTATTCGCCGAAGACGACTGGAAGCTGAAAGAGGAAATGACTCTGAGTCTGGGCCTCCGCTACGAAACCCAGACCGGCATCCATGATCACGCCGATTTCGGGCCGCGGCTGGGCTTCTCGTGGGCCATTCCGGGAGGCAAGAACAAGCCGCCGCGCGCGGTCATCCGCGCCGGGTACGGATTCTTCTACACCCGCTTCGCATCGACCGGACTGCTGCAGGCCGAACGCCAGAACGGCACGACGGAACGCGCTCTCGTGGTCAGCGATCCTGATTTCTACCCGGCCACTTGTTCAACTGATCCCGCGGCGTGCAGCGCGGCGACGCAGAATGCGCCCACCATCTATCGCATCCACCCCACGCTTCGCGCGCCATACCTGATGACCGGAGGCATGAGCGTGGACAAGCCGGTGGGGAAACACGGGTCGCTCTCGCTCAACTACATGTATTCGCGCGGCGAGCATTTGTTTCTCACGCGCAATATCAATGCGCCCGAAGACGGCACGTACGATCCGGCCGATCCGAACAGTGGCGTGCGCCCGCTGGGCATCAACGAAAACATCTACGAGTACAACTCCGAAGGCGCGTCGGCACGCCACCGGCTGGTGCTGAACGGCAACATCCGGTCAAAAAACTACGGCCTGTTCATGCGCTACCAGCTCAGCAAGATCAACGCCAACACTGCCGGGCTGGCGACGTTCCCCTCGGACCAGTACAACCTGCACCTCGATTATGGCCGCGCGGCCTTCGATATCCGCAATCGCCTCTTTCTGGGCGGATACACGCGGCTGCGGTGGGGCTTCGGGATCAATCCGTTCTTCGTTTACCAGTCCAGTTCGCCATTCAATATTGTGGTCGGCCAGGACTTGAACGGAGATACGCAGTTCAACGACCGGCCGTCGTTCGCGACGGACCTGAGCCGGCCCAGCGTGGTTCAAACAAAGTGGGGCGCATTCGACACCCTGCCGATCCCGGGACAGAAGATCATCCCCATCAACTATGGCAAGGGCCCGAGCCTGGTGGTGCTCAACCTGCGCCTGATGAGGAGATTCAACTTCGGGCCCAAGCTTCCCGACGAGCCCGCTCCGCAAGCCTCGACACCGCCGGCCAATGCGCCCGCGCCGGCCGCCAACGCCGCGAAGACGCCGGCCAAGCCGGTAAAAAAGGAGATCGAGCGCAAGTACACGCTGGGCATCGGCATCTCCTCGGAAAACATCCTCAACCACCCCAACCTGGCGCAACCTGTGGGTGTGCTCGGCTCTCCGCTCTTCGGGACTTCCACAGCGCTGCAGAGCGCCTGGGGCAACGGCTCGGCAGACCGGACGGTAAATATCGAGACGTGGTTCCGGTTCTAGTCTCAGCTCATTCTTCCTCCGCCGTTTATTTTGCCTTGGGAGGTGCAGGGTGCCCCGGGTCCCCGCTTTTGGGACCTGGGAATCGCCAAACCGGGTTCCCCCAGCCCCCAAAATCTGCAAAGATAGAGGTTATGACGACGACCGTAGCCGCTCCTTCCAAGGTGTTTGCCGACCGCATCGGCCGGATCGAGGTTTCCGCAACCATGGCGGTGGCCGCCGAGGCCGCCAAGCTGCGCGCCCAGGGCGCCAACCTGGTGGATTTCGGGGCCGGCGAGCCCCATTTCGCCACCCCGCGCCACATCAAGGACGCCGCCATCGCCGCCATCGAGGCCAATTTCACCCGCTACACCGTGGTGCCCGGCATTCCCGACGTGCGCAAGGCCATCGTCGAGCGCCATGCCTGCGATTTCGGCTCCGATTACGGCATCGACGAGGCCATCTTCACCACCGGCGGCAAGCTGGCGCTGTTCAACGCCATCCAGGTACTGGTCGACCACGGCGACGAGGTCATCCTGCCCGTCCCCTACTGGGTCAGCTTCAAGGACATCATCCAGTACGCCGGCGGCAAGGTCGTCTTCCTCGAAACCAGCGAGGCGGAGAACTTCCGCATCACCGCCGACGCCATCGAGAAAGCCATCACGCCGCGCACCAAGGCCATCATCCTCAATTCGCCGTCGAACCCGGCCGGCTCGGTGGTTTCCGCCGAGGACCTGGAGCGCATCGTGCACCTCGCGCACGACCGCGGTATTTTCCTGCTTCTGGACGAGTGCTACGTGTACCTGAACTATGCCGGCAAGCCGGTGTCGGGCGGCTCGTTCACCTGGGCCAAGGAGCACCTGGTCATCCTGGGCTCGCTTTCCAAGACTTATTCGATGACCGGCTGGCGCGCCGGATTTGCCCTGGCATCCAAGCCGGTGATCGCCAACCTCAGCAAGCTGCAATCCCAGTCGACGTCCAACGCTTCCAGCATCGTGCAGAAAGCCGCCGTGGCGGCGCTGTCCGGCTCGCAGGAGTGCGTGGCCGAGTTCCGCGCCGAGTTCATCGAACTGCGCGACTACATGCTGGCCAAGCTGGCCGAGATTCCCGGCGTGACCTGCACCAGGCCCGAAGGCGCCTTTTACGTCTACCCGAACATCTCGGCCTTCCTGGGCAAGGGGGGCGTCAAGACGGCCACCGAGTTGGCCACCCGCCTGCTGCACGAGGCGCACGTGGTCACCGTGCCCGGCGAGGCGTTCGGCACCGGCGAGCACATCCGGATTTCCTATCCGGTTACCCGGCAGAACATCGACGAAGGAACCCGCCGCATGGCAGAATTCCTCAAACAGCTGGCCTAGACGCTTCTTTCCTGGGCCGGTTTGGAAGTGCGCTGCGTTGGAGATGCCGGCGGCAGTGTGTTCGCCGCCGGAGCGTTGCCGGTTAAGACCGGGAAGCGACATACCTTAAGCACGCAAAATCAAGCAATTCTCAGCAGGCCGCTTGCCCCGAGGCCGGACGAGCGATGGCCTAAACGCATACGTAACCCATCAGTAGAAACCATGTATTCGCCATCACTGTTCAAACCTTGCGTTTGTCGCGTAGGATGTGTGTTCCATGTCAAAGCGTATTGATTTTCGTCCTGTGATTCTTGCGGGAGGAAGCGGAACTCGCTTCTGGCCGCGCTCCCGCCGTGCCCGAGCCAAGCAGGTCCTGGCGCTGGATGGCGAGCGCTCGATGATTCAGCAGACCGTGGAGCGCCTCAAGCCCCTGGCCGGCCTGGATCATACCTGGGTGATCACCAACGAGTTCCTGGCTCATGAGATTGCCGACCAGTTGAAGGGAGTGCCGGCGGGGCAGATTGTCTCCGAGCCGGTGGCGCGCAATACGGCGCCGGCCTGCGGGCTGGCGGCTTTCATCATCGAGCGGCAGAATCCCGATGCCGTCCTGGGGGTTTTTCCCTCCGACCACGTGATTGCCGATGAGCCGCGCTTCCTGAAGGCGCTGCAGAGGGGGATCGCGCTGGCGGCGGCCGGCGAGAACATGGTGGTGATGGGCATCGAGCCCACCCGGCCCGAGACCGGCTATGGCTATATCGAGACCGGCGACTTCACCGCCGACGATTCGGCCCTGCGCGTGCGCCGCTTCATCGAGAAGCCCAACCAGGTGAAGGCCGAGGAGTTCGTGACGGCCGGCAACTACTACTGGAATTCCGGCATGTTCCTGTGGTCGGCGCGCACCCTGGCCAACGCGGTGCGCGAACATCTGCCCGAAACGGCGCCCATGCTGGAGAAGATCGGCGCCTGCTTCGGCACCCCGGAATTCGAAGACGTGCTTCCGCGAGTTCTATCCCAAGTGCGAAAACATCTCGGTCGACTACGCGGTCCTGGAGCCGCGTTCGGCGAAAGGCGAGCACCAGTCGAACCTCTATTGCCTGCCGGCCGAGTTCAGCTGGAACGACCTTGGCTCGTGGGCCTCGCTGTACGAGTACCAGATAGAGACCCGTCTGCGCGGCGATGGCGACGGCAACGTGTCTGAAAGCGACGGACATACCTCCATCGATGCCGAGGACAATTACGTCTACAGTCCGAAGAAGTTTGTCGCGCTGGTGGGGGTGAAGGACCTGGTGATTGTCGATACCGAGGACGCGCTTCTCATCGCTCATCGCGACCATTCGCAGGACGTGGGCAAGATCGTCAAGGAACTGGCGATCCTGCGCGAGGAGCTGATCTGAAGGTTCTGCAAGTCGACGGGTGATTGAGAATTCGTTCCTTGTTGGTAATACAAAAGCGGCCCCGTCCTCGTTTCGGGGCCGCTTTGGTGTTTTCGTCTTATTTAGAGATAAGACTTCCGTGCCCCATCTTCGCGCCTTTTTTCCGGCGCGAAGGTGGGACGCCACGAACGCCGACCTGCCGCGCCTTTCTATCTCGCGCTGGTCACCGCTTCCTGCGGAACCGTGGTGATTCCCAGTTGCGCCATCATCGACGCGACGTTCCAGTGGGCGTGCGCTTCCGCGATCTTGGATCCCTCCAGTCGATAGATGGAAGTCCCTTCGATGGTGACCTTCCGCTGGGTTGGTTGCATTCCCAGGAATTGTCCCTTATGGGTTCCGGTTACGGTCCAGTGATGCACCACTTCATTGCGTTCAGCGATCGTGTCGTCAACTTTGACTCTTAAATCAGGAAACCCTTTACGGCATCCTTCGATGTGGTTCCGGGCGTTCTGAACTCCGGAGTTCAAGTTGGGGAAGGCCGGATCATGGAAACGGACCTGGTCGGTGAGGTATTCGGAGATCTTCTGGAAGTTACCCTGATTCCAGCACTCCTCAACGAATTTCTGGACGACTTGCTTGTTTTGTTCTGGGGTTTGATTTTGTTGGGGCATCGTCCACCCTCCTTTCCAGCGGGAATTATAGTTCCGTCCCGGTAGCACTTGAAAAGGGCGAAAATCAACTATTTCTGTTGAAAATTGACAGGATGCAAACGCTTCTTCGGGCCGTTCCCTGCCCGGGCCGGCCCTCCGTGCTCCGTTATTCTGTTCCTTTACGGAGAACCCCACGAGAAAAATGCCTCACCCCCAGATCAAGTTCGGCACCGACGGCTGGCGCGGCGTGATTGCCGACGACTTCACCTTTGCCAACGTCCGCACCGCGGCGGAAGCGATTGCCGCGTACGTGCATGCGAAGGAAGACCCGGGCAAGGGTCTGTGCATCGGTTACGACACGCGCTTCCTCTCGGCATCATTTGCCCGGACCTGCGCCGAGGTTGTCGCGGCCACGGGAATCCCGGTTCGCCTGGCCAACGACATCACGCCCACTCCCGCGCTGAGCTTTGGTGTTCGCGGGCTGGGCGCAGCCGGCGGCATCATGATCACCTCGTCGCACAATCCTGCGCAGTGGAATGGCGTGAAGTACAAGGCGTGGTATGGCGGGTCGGGCAAGCCGTCGATCATTGCGGAAATCGAATCGTTCCTGGGCCAGCCCGTCGCGAAGGCTGCTCAACCGGCGCCGATTGAGGAATACGATTTCCTTCCCGCTTATCTGAAAGCCATCGAGAGCTTCGCGGATCTCGACCTGATCGCCAAGTCGAAGTTGAAATTTGCCATCGACTCAATGTATGGCGCCGGCCGCACCATCCTCTCCGACATTTTTACTCGTCTTGGAGTTGAGCACATCCAGATTCGCGGGAATCCCGATCCGCTGTTTCCGGGCATCAACCCGGAGCCCATCGAGCCGCACATCCGCGCCTTGGCAGGACGCCGTGGTGGCGAACCGATGCCATGCGGGCCTGTGCACCGATGGCGATGCCGACCGCATCGGCGCGGCGGACGAGCACGGCAACTTCGTCGATCCGCACAAGATTTTTTCGGTCCTGCTGAGCTGGGTGTTGCGCCGCAAGGGCTGGCCCGGCGCGGTCACGCGCGCATTCAACACCACCAAGATGCTCGACCGCATCGCCAAGAAGCATGGCCGCGAGCTGCTGGAGCACGGCATCGGCTTCAAGTTTGTTTGCGACTACATGCTGGAGCGCGAGATCGTGATGGGCGGCGAGGAGTCGGGCGGCATCGGCTTCCAGCGCCACCTGCCGGAGCGCGATGGGCTGCTGAACGCGCTGCTGCTGGCCAACGTGATGGCCGAGGAGGGCAAGACGCTGGGGCAGCTGGTTGCCGACCTGCAGGAGGAATACGGGGAGCATCACTACGGGCGCATCGATCTGCACATACCCGACGACATGAAGAAGGCTGCTATCGCGCGGGCGATGACGCTCAACGTCGGGGATCCCGCGTTTGGCGACATTGCCATCATCCGCCGCGAGACGCTCGACGGGGTGAAGTTTTATCTCGACATGGCCGAGGCGAAGAATAAGCCGAACGCCGCCGAGACCTGGATCCTGTTCCGCGCCAGCGGCACCGAGCCGCTGATGCGCATTTACACCGAGTCGGTCTCAAAGGAAGCGGTGGCGAAGCTGCTCGAAGCGGGGCGCGCGTTTGCCCTTCAAACCTGATGCAAAACAAGGAAAAAAATGTTCATCCACATCTTCGGATTCCGCTGGAAGCCTCAGGCCACCGAGGCCGACAAGGCCCGGGCCGCCCACGACATCGCCGCGTTTCGCGATCATATTCTCGGCCTGATCGACGTCCACGTCGGCCCCAACCTGTCGCCGCGCGGGCAGGGCTACACGTTCTGCGGGCTGATGACCTTCACCGACAAGGCCGCGGCCGACGCCTACACCGCCCATCCGATGCACCAGGCGCTTCTCAAGTGGCTGCGCCCGCTCATCGATCCGGTGGAACTGGACTTCGAAGCCTGAGACGCTCCCGTGCCCCATCCTCGCGACTTTTTTCTGTCGCGAGGGTGGGAGACCAGGATGCGACTCAGGCGCCCTCGCCCACCCCGCCGATGATGGCCACCTTGGCCCGCTTGCCGAGACGGACCACGATGCGGGCCGTCAGGCTCTCGATGGGCACGATGAGGTTGGTCACGACTTCCCCGTCCAGCTTGACCGCCTTTTCCGAGATCTTACGATTGGCTTCCGCGCCGCTGGCGGCCAATCCTAACTGCACCACCAGCTTCGCGACGCGGATCAGCAAGGCGCCAGTTCCGGCGGCTACATCATTGAAAGCCACGTGCACCTCTTCCAGGTCTTCGCTCTCGGCCTTCTGCTGGAACATGCGCGCCCAGTTCTCTGCGGCATGGGCCGCGGCAGCGTCACCGTGGAAACCAGCGGTGATATTTTGGGCCAGCCTTTTCTTGATTTCCATGGGGTGTTGCCGGCCGGCAGCCACATCGTCTTTCAGCCCCTCGACTTCCGACCCGCGCAGATCGGTCAACAGCAGGAAGTACTTCCACATCAGGTCGTCGGAGATGGACATCAGCTTGCCGTACATCTCCGCGGGGGGCTCGCTGACCCCGATGGCGTTATTGAGCGACTTCGACATCTTCTGCACGCCGTCCAGGCCTTCGAGGATGGGCGTCATCAGCACGATCTGCGGCTTCTGGCCGTAGTGGCGCTGCAATTCCCGCCCGCACATCAGGTTGAATTTCTGGTCCGTGCCGCCCAGCTCGACGTCGCACTGGAGGGCGACGGAGTCGTAGCCCTGCATCACCGGGTAGAGCAGCTCGTGCAGACTGATGGGCTGCTCAGCCTGGAAACGCTTGTGGAATTCGTCGCGCTCCAGCATTTGCGACACGGTGAAATGCGACGTGAGGCGGATGGTGCCTTCGTAGCCCAGGACGCCAAGCCATTCGGAGTTGTAGCGGACCTCGGTGGCCTTTTCATCCAGGATGCGGAACACCTGCTGCTGGTAAGTCCTGGCATTGGCGTCGATCTGCTCGCGGGTGAGAGGCTTGCGGGTGACATTGCGGCCGGTGGGATCTCCGATGAGAGACGTAAAGTCCCCCACAAGGAAAATGACCTGGTGGCCGAGCTGCTGGAAATGACGCAGCTTGCGCATCAGCACGGTGTGCCCCAGGTGCAGGTCCGGCGCGGTGGGATCGAAACCGGCTTTCACCCGCAGCGGGCGGCCGGTTTTGCGGCTCTCTTCAAGGCGCTCGCGGAGGTCGCTCGCGCGGATGATCTCCGCGGCGCCCTTTTCGAGCAAATCCATCTGCTCATCGACTGACAAGAACTCGCTCATGTCGAGTTCAAGTATAAATTCGCAGATAGGTGATGGCCGAACCTTCTGATCGCTTACTGAATGTGTCATCCTGAGCGGAGCACCGCGCACCGGGACGCAGTCGAAGGATCTGCAGTTGCCAACTTTTGGAGTCGGGGAGATATGAAGATGAACTCCGCGAGTTGCTGTCGAGCGGGCCTCGTCATGGGCTTCGCACTTATCTTCATCTGCCTCGCAAATGCGCAGAGTGTGGACGAGCAGGCCATCCGGCAAGTGATTCTGACCTACGCTCACTCGATCGACACCGCCGATACCGCCATGGCGGAACAGATCTGGTCAAGTGCCCCGGAGGTCTCGTTTATTCATCCGCGCGGCGAGGAGCACGGGCTGGCGGAGATTGAGTCCGACGTTTATCGCAACCTGATGGGCGCAACGTTTTCCAAGCGGAAGCTCATGCCCAAGGACGTCAAGGTGCAGGTATACGGCGACACGGCGTGGTCGGAGTTTCAATGGGATTTCGTAGCCACCGTTCGCAAGGACGGGAGCGCTTTCGAATCGCAGGGAAGAGAGACCCAGGTCTACCACAAAGAGAACGGCCAGTGGCGCATTGTGCACGTCCACTATTCCGGTGTCCCGGTGACAGGTAAGCTGAAAGGCTTTTGAGATTCGCTGGTGGCGGGGGGCGGGATCGAACCGCCGACCTACGGGTTATGAATCCGTCGCTCTAACCATCTGAGCTACCCCGCCGGAGTTTCCGGGGTCCCGGCGACAGGTTCTGGCCGCAGGGTGGAAAAGGGTGGCGCCATGTAGATGATACGGGGGCTTGGATTTGAGGTCAAACGTGGGGCGCGGAGCCACGGTTCGGGTAACCGCAGTCAGCCGGATGGCCCGCCGGATGAGACCAAGGTGCTCATGGGCAGTCCCGGCCAGAAAGCAACTATCCTCCTGGCCACGCATCACAGAGGCCAGCGGTCCCTCCCCTTCCTTCGCGAGGCATTCGGTGGCGGCGTAAACAGCCGGAACCGGATGCCGGCGCGGGGCCTTCCCCGTTACACTCGAATCCAAATGAAAACTTCCATTGCCGGCGTGATCCCGGCGCGGCTGGCCTCTACCCGCCTGAGCCGCAAAGTGCTGCGCGAACTCCTCGGGCGGCCCATGGTCGAGTGGGTATGGCGGGCGGCGATGGCCAGCGGCCGGATGGACCCGGTGGTGGTGGCCACCGATGCGGACGAAGTGGCAGCCGTGTGCCGTCAGCGCGGCATCCCGGCAGTGATGACGTCTGCCCAATGCGCCAGCGGGTCTGACCGCGTGCGCGAAGTCGCCCGCACGCTCAACGCCGATATCTACGTCAATATCCAGGGCGACGAGCCGACGCTCAGCGGCGATTTCTTCCTGCCTCTGCTGGCGCTCTTCGATCGGCCCGAGGTGCAGGTGGGCACGCTGGCGGTCCATTGCCCGCACGAGGACATCGCCAACCCGAACGCCGTCAAGGTGGTCACGGCGCTGGACGGCCGCGCGCTCTACTTCTCCCGCGCCACCATTCCCTATGACCGCGATGCCGCCGGTTTCTCCGGCTATCGCAAGCACCTGGGCATCTACGCCTACCGCAAAGCCGCGCTGGAGCGCTTCGCGTCGCTGCCTCCCGGCCGCCTGGAACAGCTCGAGCGGCTCGAGCAACTGCGCCTGCTCGAAAACGGAATCGATATATTCGTCGCAGCAGCGCCCAGAGATACCATTGGCGTCGATTCGGAGGAGGACCTGGCGCGGGCGGAAGCGGTGTTGAAAGGCAGGGAATAGGGATTAGGGATTAGGAACAAAAGACTGCGGCAGTTCATGGTGTAACGAATCAAAGAATTGCGCGCAAGAACCGGGTGGCAGCGACCGTCGCACATGGGCGAGCATCATTCCATGAACCGCAGCAATCAATTCGCAATGACCGGGACCGAAGCGGCCGTCGAGGCTTCGGCATCCATCGACCCGGAACAGGCCTGGCAGCAGGTGGTCCGGCGCGATCCGGACGCCGCATTTTTCTACGCCGTGAAGACCACCGGTGTAGTCTGCCGGCCGGCGTGCAAGAGCCGCCTGCCGCTACGCTCCAACGTGCGTTTTTTCCCCTCCGTCGAAACGGCTCAGGCCGCCGGATTCCGTCCGTGCCTGCGTTGCCGGCCCAACACGCCATCGAAGAACGCCCTGGACAAGGTGCGCGCCTACATCGAGAGCCATCTCGACCGGCCGGTCCGGCTGGCGGAGTTGGGGCGGGTCGCCGGTCTGAGCCCGTTCACGGTGCAGCGCATGTTCAAGGCGGCCATGGGCGTCAGCCCGCTGCAATATCGCCGGGCGTTGAAGGCCGGCCGGCTGCGGTCCGCGTTGAAGAACGGCGAGGCGGTGACCGACGCCATTTACACCGCCGGATTCGAGTCGCCCAGCCGCGCCTACGAGGGCGCGCAACTGGGGATGACGCCGGCGAAGTTCGCGCGGGGCGGCCAAGGCGAGGAGATTCGCTGGGCGGTGGGACCATCGCCGTTCGGTTGGGTGATCGTGGGCGAGACCCAGCGCGGGCTGTGCTGGCTTTCGCTCGGCGCGAGCCGGGAGCAAGCCGAGGCGAGCCTGCGCGAGGAGTTTCCGGCTGCCATTCTGCGCCACGATCCCTCCCTGTCGCAGGTGGTGGATGCGGCGCTCGAGAGCGTGCGCGAAGGCTCGGATCTTGTCCGATCCCAGACGAACGGCGGGGAGCGGCTGGACCTGCGGGGAACCGTGTTTCAACTGCGCGTGTGGCAGGCGTTGCGGCAGATCCCGCGGGGCGAAACGCGCACCTACGGCCAGCTTGCCCGCGAACTGGGCGATCCCCACGCCACCCGCGCCGTGGCCCGTGCCTGCGCCACCAACCGCGTGGCCCTGGTGGTGCCGTGCCATCGGGTCATTGGCGCCGGCGGCTCGCTTACCGGCTATCGCTGGGGCGTGGACACCAAGAGGCGGTTGCTCGAAGCCGAAAAGATGCGGGCGTGAGTCTGGGGGGATGAATCCCCTAACGAGAACATTCGGGTGCCCCAGGTCCCCGATGTTGGGACCTGGGAAGTGAATCATGGCAGTTGATTCAAATAGCAGGCCCCACTGGTGTTTTGCGTGGGCGGTGTGGGCGGCGTCATCCAGGGCGGGTTGGCGAAATCAAAAAACTCCGTCATGTCGATCTGCGCGGCGTCGCGCTTGGTTAGCGGCGCCACGTTGAAGCGGGTTTCAATCAGCTTCAGAATCGCGGTCAGATCGGCCACGCTGTGCGAAACGTAGTTCTTCTTCGCGTAGGGAGAAACCACGATCAGGGGCACGCGATAGCCGGTATAGGTAAAGTCGCACAAGGGCCCGGTTGAGGTGGTGCACACATCTCCGGGAAGCAGGTCCGCGGGCTTGATGCCGTCGGGGCTGGGCGCGGGCTGCGGCGAAACGTGATCGAAAAAGCCGCCGAACTCGTCGAACGTAAGGATGAACGCTGAATCCTCCCATGAAGAGCTTTGCATCAGGCCATTGATCAGGGATGCAACGTAGTTGGCTCCCGCCTGGCTGTTGCTGGGGGTCGTGTCCAGGTCGGAGGGATGTTCATCCAGTCCGGCGTCGGTTGCCGGCTCAATCTGCGACACCTGGGGCAGGGTTCCATTCTGCAGGTCAGTGAAGTATTGCGAAATGGGAGCGATGTTCTGCGGATATTGGGTGGGGATGGTCTGGCCCCATGCGAAGTTCTGCACGTAACTCAGCGTGAGCAGGCACTTCGGATCGTACGGCGGTCCTGAACAATTGCTTCCCTGCGGATTGACGTAAATCTTCCAGGTGATGCCGGCTGCCTGCAGTTCCTGGAAGATGGTGGTGGCCGTAAGCGGAGCCGCGTCCTGGGCATCGGTTCCGTTCCCGTACACGTATCCCTGCGATGTTCCTGCGATCAGATATTCGCGATTGGGCGGCGTGCGCGTCATCACGGAGTTGAACCAACGGTCCGAGGTGCCGAAGCTCGAGGCCATGAAGTAGTAGTAGTTCAGATCGTTGCCGTCGTAGTAGCCCATGACGCGCATTCCGCTGGTGTCGTTGAACGGCGGCACGGTGGTGCGCGAATCGTGCGCCGCCGTGAAGACGAAGCCATTCATGGCGGCGGGCGGATAGAGGCCGAGCTGGTCGTTGTAATTCCAGTCCACATGGCTCTCGTTCCAAGACGGGCTGGGATTCTCGACGCATTGCGTGAGCAGGTGAAAAGAGGTCACCGGATGGTTGGCGTCGAATACGCAGTCGCTGGGCGGGGGCGAGGCGGGATCGCAGCCCGGATTAGTCGGCGCGGGGCCATTGAGCGGCGCCGTGCCCGTCGTGGGATTGAACTGCGGCAGGCCATCGAAGGACTGGTCCGGATAGCCGTTCTGCGCCCAGTACTCGCGCAGCGCTCCGAAATAGTGATCGAAGGAGCGATTCTCCTGGGCCAGAAAGATGATGTGATTCAGCGAGGACGAGAGGCCGGAGGTGATGTTGAATGTGGCCGTCGCGGAGGCATTCGCCGTCAGGGTCAGACTGCATGTTCCGGTGCCGCTGCAGGCGCCCGACCATCCGGCGAAGGTGGAGTTCGCACTGGGAGCCGCGCTCAGCGTCACCGCGGTTCCGCTGGCGAAGCTCGCGCTGCATGTTTGTCCGCAATTGATGCCTGCCGGAGTGCTGGTGACGGCGCCTCCGCCCGAGCCGGCGCCTTGCACACTCAATTGATAATCAACCGGAGGTGGAGGGATGGATTTGCCCGAACCACAACCGCAAAAGGCAACACAAACCAGTCCCAGGACCCAGATGATATAAGCAGTATTTTTTATTTGCATAATCGATGGCGAAACGCCGCCTATACTTGTCGCGGTAAAAAGTTCGATGCCGCTCAGGCCGCCCGGGGATTGTTTGGGGCTTTATCGGCGGGAAGAATTCACCTTCCGTTTACCCGCCGGTCCATCCATAGCGGCGGTATACCCAAGCCGGGGGTTGCTCCGTCTAAACTGGAAGGAGTGAATGATTTGCGCAGGAAATGGGGAATGGTTGGAGCGGCCCTGGCGTGCCTTTTCCTGGGGGCAACGCTGGGGGCGCAGACGCACAAGCCGCTGCCCATGAAGCCCGGCGTTCCGGCAACCGGCTCCAACCATCGGCTGATTCTCAAGGATGGGTCGTACCAGGTCGTGCGCAAATACGAGATCGTCGGCAACCGGGTGCGTTACATCTCGCTGGAACGCGGCGGCGACTGGGAGGAGATGCCCGAATCGCTGGTGGACTGGGAAGCCACGCGCAAATGGGAGCGGGACCACGCCGAGCAGTTGGCCGAAGCCGAAGATCCCTCGCCGGCCATGAAGGAAGCCGAAGACATCGACAAGGAAGAAGCCACGGAACGCGCCGAGCAGGCCGCCCGCATGCCCGAGGTAGCCAAAGGCCTGGAACTGCCCGACCAGGACAGCATCTTCGTGCTGGATACCTACCAGGGCACGCCGGAGCTGGTGGAACTGCAGCCCAACCAGGTTGCCCTAGACGCCAAAACCCATCACGGGCTCAGCACCCTGAATCCCCTCGCCGGACAGCGCGCCAGCATCGAATTGCCTGGCTCCCACGCCAAGGTCCACCTGCATGTGAACGATCCGGAAATCTACGTCTCTTTGAATGTCACCGACGATACGGAGAAGGTCCTGTCGCATGCTCTGACGGTGGACACCAGAGGCTCCAAGGAGATCGCGAACCGCAAGCATGGGGCGCATTCGCCGCAATCGGGCTTCGCCATCGTGAAACTGGACGAACGCAAGGCGGTGCGCATCGTGGGCGCCATCCACATCAGTCCCACCGGCAACGTTACCCAGAGCGAAGACACCATCCCGATGAAAGTGGAAGTGCTGCCGGGCAAGCACTGGCTCAAGCTCACGCCCACCCAGACGCTGGCCATCGGCGAGTATGCGCTGGTGGAGATCATCTCCCCGTCGGACATCAACCAGACGGTGTGGGATTTTACGGTGAATCCGCGGCTGGGCGACAACCAGGGCTCGCTGGGCCCGATTCAGAAGCAATAGGCCACGCCGGATCGCCGGGATGCCGGTTACAAATCCCTTAGAAAAATCCCTACAACTCTCTTACGCGGCGGCGTGAAACAATCGGTACATTCAGCCGATGACCGCCAAGACGCTTGAACCCGGAGACATGCTGGACCACTACCGCATCGAGGCCACGGTGGCGCGCAGCGGCATGGCCACGCTCTACCGGGCCACCGACGTCAACCAGGGCCGCCAGGTCGCGCTCAAGGCGCCCCACCCGGAGATGGAAGCCGATCCGGTGCTGGTGGAGCGCTTCAAGCGCGAAGAGGAGATCGGGCAGATTCTCGATCATCCGGGGGTGGTGAAGACCTTCGATGGCGAAGAGCGCAGCCGGCTCTACATGGTCATCGAATGGGTAGAGGGCCGGTTGCTGCGCACCATCCTGAACGAAGAAGGCGCGCTGCCCATCGAACGCGCGGAGACGATTACCCTGCGCATCTGCGACGCCATCGATTACATGCACAAGAATGGCGTGGTGCATCGCGACCTGAAGCCGGAAAACATCATGGTGAACGATCGCGACGAGATCAAGCTGATCGACTTCGGCATCGCCATGAAGGAGGATGCGCGGCGGCTGACGTTTGTCAACGTGTCGTCGATGCTGGGCACGCCGGATTACATCGCCCCCGAGCAGGTGCAGGGCAAACGCGGCGACCAGCGCAGCGACATGTATGCGCTGGGCATCATGTTCTACGAAATGCTCACCGGCCAGGTGCCGTTCAGCGGGCCCAATCCCCTGGCGGTGATGAACGAGCGGCTGGTGAAAGACCCCGTTCCGCCGCGGGAGCTGAATGCCGAGATCCCGCCGGAAATCGAGGAGATTGTCTTCCGGGCGTTGGAGAAAGACCCACGGCACCGATATGGAAGCGCCCACGAAATGCAATGGGATCTGGAGCACAAGGAGCAGGTGGGCGTGGAGGACCGCGGCTACCGGCCGGTGCGCCGCGGCCCGGCTTCGTTGCTGGATCGGATCAACAAGCGTGTGCTGCTCTATGCGGGGCTGGCGCTGGTGCCGGTGTTGCTGTTCGGGCTGATGCTGGCGCTGGCGAGGCGGTAGGCGCATCGATGAAATGCGCCATCACAGGAGCGGGCTGTCATCCTGAGCGGAATTCGACACGCCTGCGCGTCGAATGAGTCGAAGGATCTGCGGTTTCGTTCGGAGTTCCAGGTTTTTTTCAATGGCGATTGAACAACTCACAGAGGAAGAGCAGACCGTGGTGCTCGGATGCCTGAGAGCTGCCAGCGCCTACATCGACGATCGGGAGAAGCACGCCCGCTTAGGAGTCGACCAACAGGTCCTGCAAGGCATGATCGAACGCTGGCCTGCGGTCGCCGACCGCGACCAGAACGGCACTGAGTTCCTGGCGATCAATAACTGCCTGAACGAGGTCTGCAATGGATTCCGAATTGAGCCCGTTGACTGGAGCAGTTGGTTCAATTTGCCAATGGAACAGATACAAGCTATTTATCGGAAGTGGCTGGCTTTGCAAGGGAGCTGCGGCGGAATTCGCTAAGAAACGAGGTCATCTCCTCGGGATCTTCAAAGGTCAGCCTGGTTCCCGGCGCGACAGGCGCTCCTTGATCAAGCGCAGCGGCGGTCAGGCGAATTCGTTCGAAGAACTCATCGACTGTTCCCACCTGAACGATCAACTCATCTTTATTGGTCATGGAAGTCGAGTCCAGGGCGAAGCACTCGAATCAATTCTACCGGTACGACTCATCCCGATGAATGACGAACTCCGGATAAGCCCCGCCGCCCAGCTCATGCAGATCCATGCCCAGGCGCTCGCCGTCGGGATCGACACGGAACGGAAGGATCCGGTTCACCATCGCGAACAATAAATAGACCAGCGGAAAGATCAGCCCCAACAGCGTCGCGATGCCGACCAGTTGCGCCACCAACTGGCCCGATTGCCGGGCAAACAATCCCGCGGCAAACAAGCCCCACAATCCTCCCACGGCATGCACGGAAACGGCGCCCGAAGGATCGTCGATCGACAGCGCCAGTTCCAGCAGTTCCACCAGGAGCGGCGCGGCGATGCCCGCGACAGCTCCCACAACCATCGCTTCCGCCGGCGTGACCATCGCGGCACAGGCGCTGGAGCTGACCAGCCCTGCAAGCCAGCCGTTGGCGCACATGCTGGCGTCGGGCTTGCCGAAGCGGGTGCGCGTCACGGTAAAAGTGGCCACCAGCGCTGCCGCCGCCGAAAGGACCGTGTTGATGGCCGTCACCACCAGCCCGCCCGGCTGGACATGCAGCCACAGGATCGCCCCGGCCACATTCCAGGCCAGCCAGCCGACCAGGGCCAGCATGCAGCCGAACACAATATAGACCGCGTTGTGGCCGGGCATGGCGGTGGCCAGGCCTTCCCTGGGAAACTTGCCGCGGCGTGGGCCGGTGACCCAAACCACGGCCAGCGCGCTGAGGCCGCCCAGCGCGTGGACTGAAGCCGCGCCGGCGCCATCGATGATCCCGGCGCCCAGGCCGAAGTTGGCGCCCAGGCCGGCCAGCCAGCCGCCGCCCCACACCCAGTGCACCACCACCGGGAACGCTCCGCCGGCCAGCACTGCCGTGGCCGCGCAGCCCGCCGGAAGCCGCAGGCGGTCCGCGCCCGATCCCCAGGGAATAATGGCCACCAGCCCCGCGGCCAGAAACTCAAACAGCACCTCCAGCTGGGTTTGCGGCGGAGCGCTCCCGAAATGCCCCAGCAACAGCGGAGCCGCCCCGATCCAGGCCCACGATTTTCCCGCCAGGGAAACGGCATGTCCCGGCTGGCCCGCAAACGAAACCCCCACCACCGCAAACGCGATGGCCGCGACTGCCATCATGGTCACGCATCCGAGCAACGACTGCGCCGCCGACCGCGACCTGCCCAGCCCGGTATTCAGCAGCGCCACTCCCGCAATCGCCAGGGGCGCCACGAGCAGCAGGCCGAGGGTCAGCGAAAACATGGCGTCGGAAAACGGCGTCGCCAGTGGGGGAAGGGTCATCGGCGGGCGGCTCCCCGGGCGGGGTTGGGCTCGGCACGCCGCTCCATGTGCCCGCGCACGGCGACGCCCAGCCCCAGCAACTCGACCGCCAGGCCACACACCACGAATGTGCCCCGCAGGCCGGCGTCAGGAAAGAGGACCAGGGCGGCGGCGGCGAGAAAGAATCCCGCCGGCATCACCAGCAATCCCGCATATTTCATGTTTCCTGCCTTTCAGGAGCGCCCAAAGCAGGCAAAGGTAGACAGACAGTGGCCGATCGATAGCGGTGGATGGTCCGGAAGTGCGACTGGGTTACGTCTTTATGAATTCTAAAGCATCTGGCTGATGGGATTTGCCCGGCGGACGTTCGCGCTTCGGGCAGTCTCCTGGCCTCCGATTTGTGCCCGCGGGCTGACCATCGCGCTGTGGAAGTAGAAGAACAGGACGCTTAACGCCGGGTGGCCACCAGGACTTCCCATTTACCGCCGGCGGGGATGGGAACCGCGTCCGGTCCATAGAGCTGGCGGCCCTCGAAAGTCTCATCGTAAAGCTGCTGGATTTCCGCCGGGCCCTTCCTTCTTTCAACCCGGCCATCGGGGTAAAAAACGTCCAGGGTGTCGTTCACGTCATCGGAGAAGGTTTCCTGCTCGCCGTGCAGGATCATCGTCACACCCATGCGGCGATTGAGATAGTGCTGGACGTCGAAGAGCATCTTGCTGCGGCTATGCTGCTGCTCCAGCCGCGTTTCGCTGACCCGGAAGGTCAACTTAGGTTCGTCCCCGGGAACGATGGCGAACAGATCGTAGTCGGAATGAACGTACGAGGCGGCGGCGCGAAGGCTGATGGGACTGAAGAGGACGCAGCCGTAGTGCTCGCTGGCAGGGTCCATCTGCACTGAGTAGAACTTCCCGCCCGGAAAATAGGTGACGTTCCGGCCGGGTTCGGGGATAAAGCAGAGAGGGCTGAACTCGTCCCATTTTTCAAGGGCCTTCGCCGGCTTGCCGAACGCGCCGAGCATGCCCGTGATGTTTGGATTCACCACCAGGCCGGCGGTGCGTTTCTTTCCCAGTCCTCCGGGCAATTCGACGTCGCGCTTGGCGGTTTTGGCCTTGCAGTCGAGCCGCTTGGGCGCATACCCCTTCACGCCGATGTATTGCCTGGCGGCGGGATTGGATTCCCGTACCAGGATCCAGACGTTATACTCCTTGGCCGCGGCCTTAAAGACCTGGATATCGAGGTCGCGCATGTAGTCGCTGGCGGAGGGCATGGGGGCGCTCCTCTCCGGCCGGGAAGATCGCCGGCCCACGCCCTGGGCGGCGATGCCGGCCTGGGGAGACTGCGCAGCCAAGGTATCACATCGGTCGCGGAAGCGTTTATCAGCTGCGCTCGCGCGCGATCAACTGGAAGGAATCCAGAAAGCGCTGCGTGTCGGCATAGGGTTTTCCCTTGGTATCAACCACCAGCGTCTGGTAAATCGTGTTCCCCACCATGTAGACGCGCGCGGTAAAGCGAGTCCCGTCGTCGGTTTCCGATTCGAAGGCAAGGCCGGGATAGACACCCAGGGTGATCCGGCGCTCGGCCACCAGGTGCGATTTCGAGTTCTCCAGAGCGCCTTGCTTTGCGCCCTGGAGCTGCGCGTCGCGATCGTTGCCCTCCGCTGCGCTGCCGTAGTCACAAATGCCGACGAAGAGCGCCACATCGTCGTTTTCGTACATGTAGGAACGGAGTTCGAACTTCCCCGCGTCCGTGGAGATGTCCCTGCTCGAAAGCTTCGGCGCGGATGGGAACGACGCGCTGAAGCCGTCGGACGGATAGCTGTAGGTGTTCCATACCGGATTCTGCCCGTGCGCCGGGAGGACACCAGCAAACAACATGGGGAAAAGAAGGCTTGCAATAAGCAGAGAAGTTCGGGCCGGGTGAGTCATGGATCTCCCCCTTCTATGCCGTGGGCGGCATTGTCGAACGATCCTAGAACGGCAGCAGAACCACATTCAGTGACACCGGACACGAGTTGACCCTTGGCCAGAACAGCAGTAACCGAAAGTCACTTCACTCCGGTGTACCGGGGTACCATCGGAGAAATGACTTCAATTTCGCGCCAGAACGTCCGCTGGCAACTCCGCACGCGAACCCTCGACCTGGGCGCGCGCACCCTGGTTATGGCGGTGGTGAACATCACCCCGGACTCGTTCAGCGACGGCGGATTTTTTCTTCGCCCGGAAGAGGCTGTGGCCCATGCGCTTCATTGTCTGGGCGAAGGCGCCGACGTGATCGACCTGGGAGCGGAGAGCACGCGCCCGGGCTCGCGTGCGGGCGGCGACTCTCCGGCCGTGAGCGCCGGCGAAGAGCAAGCTCGGCTGCTTCCCGTGCTGGAAGGGATATTGAAGGCCCAGCCGCACGCCGTGGTCTCGGTGGATACCTACAAGGCCGCCACGGCGCGCGCGGCCATCGCGGCGGGCGCGGAAATCATCAATGACATCAGCGGATTCACCTGGGACGCCGACATGGCCGCCGTCTGCGCCGCCGCCAAGGCCGGCGTGGTGCTGACTCACACCCGCGGCAAGCCCGACGAATGGCGAACCCAGCAGCAACTCGCGCCCGATGCCGTGCTGGCCATGGTGCGCGACGCCCTGGCCGGCAGTATTGCCGCGGCACGGAACGCCGGAATCGGGCTCCATTCAGTGGTTCTCGATCCCGGCTACGGTTTCGGCAAACGCTTCGGCGAGAATTTTTGCCTGCTCAAGCGCCAGGCTGAGTTGCTGTCGCTGGGCCGCCCGCTGCTGGCCGGGATCTCGCGCAAATCGTTCCTGGGGCATACGCTGGCCCCGCTCCACGGAGGGATGTCCGCGCCTGTAGACGCCCGCGAAAACGCCAGCCTGGCCGCCATGGTCGCGGCGATTCTGCACGGGGCATCGATGGTGCGGGTGCATAACGTCCGCCCCGCGGTGGAAGCGGCGCGGATCGCGGATGCTATCCTCGCAGCGGGTTAAAACACAAGGGACCAAATGCGTTAGTATGGCGGCCAGGCATTTCCGTCGAATCGGCTCGCCCTTTTCCCATTCAAGTAACCGTTTGCATCTTTCTCAGGAGGGCCTTTGATGCACATCCTGGATCCCCTGCCGCGAGGCCTACGAATGGCTCCCGGCCTGATCGCTACCGGGTTTCTCGCCTTTACCGCCGCATTTTCCCCCGCTCAACAGGCTTCGTCTACGCCCGCCGACCTGGTGATCAAGAACGCAACCGTGATGACCGCCAGCCATGGAACCATTGAGCACGGGGCCGTGTGGGTGCACGCGGGCAAGATCGCCGGCGTAGGCGAAAGCGTGAACGCGCCGTCTTCGGCGACCGTGGTGGATGCCGGCGGCCTGTGGCTCACGCCCGGCATCATCGATCCCCATTCCCACTCCGCGCTGGACGGCGACGTGAACGAGGCCACCAGCCCGGTGACCCCGTCGATGCACATGATTGACGCCTTCGATAACCGCAGCGCCGATCTTTATCGCGCGCTGGCCGGCGGCGTGACCACCGAACTGCTGTTGCACGGCTCGGCCAACATGATCGGCGGCCAAGCGGTGGTGATCAAGAACAAGTTCGGCCTCGATCGCGATGCCATGCTGTTTCCCAATGCGCCCGGCTCCATCAAGTTCGCGTCCGGCGAAAACCCCAAACGCGTCTACGGCGGCCGCGACCAGCTCCCCTCCACGCGCATGGGCAACTTCGAAGTCATGCGCATGGCCTTTGAAGACGCCAAGCACTACATGGCCGAGTGGGACGCCTACAACGCCAAGGTGGCCAAGGGCGACAAGGAAGCGGTGGCGCCCAAGCGCGACCTCAAGCTCGAGGCGCTGGCCGACGTGCTGCGCGGCAAGCTCTACGTGCAGATCCACTGCTACCGCGCCGATGAGTTTCTCACCGAGGAAGCCATCGCCAGGGAGTACGGCTACAAGGTGCGCGCCTTCCATCACGCGCTGGAGATGTACAAAGTGGCCGGTACGATCGCCGCCGACCAGACGGCGATCGCCACGTTTTCTGACTGGTGGGGATTCAAGGATGAAGCCCGCGACGCCATTCCGTGGAACGCGGTGATGTCGATGCGCAAAGGCGTGCGCGTGGCGCTCAAGAGCGACTCCGACGACCACATCCGCCGGCTCAACCAGGAGGCCGGCAAGATGATCCACTACGGCGGCGCTACTGAAGACGAAGCCATCCGCATGGTCACGCTGAATCCGGCGTGGATCATCGGCGTGGACGACCGCACCGGTTCGATCGATGTGGGCAAGGACGCCGACCTGGTGCTATGGAACCATGATCCGCTCTCCACCTATGCCCGCGCGCAGAAGGTCTACATCGACGGCGAGCTGTTCTTCGATGCCTCGCTGCCCGGGCTCGGCACGACGCATTTCAGCGGAGTGATGCACGACAGCGGCGGCTTCGGCAACGAAGACGAGGAGGACGGCCAATGATTTTTTATTCTCTAAACCCTCCCAAGACGGCTGTCATCCTGAGCGGAGTCCGCGCAGCGGACGCAGTCGAAGGATCTGCGGTTGCTTTTCCTCCCGCATCTCTGCAAAAGCTCCGCGCCCCATCTTCGCGCCTTTTTCCTGGCGCGAAGGTGGGAAACCTCACACTCGCTGTCTTCGCGCTGAGCGGAGTCCGCGCAGCGGACGCAGTCGAAGGATCTGCGGTTGCTTTTCCTCCCGCACCTCTGCAAAAGCTCCGTGCCCCATCTTCGCGTCTTTTTTCTGGCGCGAAGGTGGGAAACCTCACAGTCGCTGTCTTCGCGCTCGCCCTCTTATCCACCTGCCTCGTCGCTCAAACCCAGCCCATCGCCATCACCGGCGGCAAGCTTCTCACCGTCAGCCACGGCACCATCGAGAACGGGGTCGTAGTAATGGCCGGCGGCAAAATCACCGCCGTCGGCAGAACCGGAGAAGTCACCATCCCGAATGACGCAAAGATTGTCGATGCGAAAGGCATGACCGTCTATCCCGGCCTCATCGATCCCGAGTCGAACTTCGGCCTCACGGAGATCAGCGCCGACCAGATGACCAATGATCTTGTCGAGCGCTCCGACGAGATCATGCCCCACATGCATGTCTACGACGCGTTCCACGCCGAGACCGAGCTGATCCCCGTGGCGCGCCTCAATGGGATCACCAACGCGGTGGTGGCCCCCGCGAGCGAAGACACCATTTCCGGCCAAGACATCTTCATCCAGCTTTACGGGGCCGATCGCGACCAGATCATCATGGGACGCGACATTGCACTGGCCATGAATTACGGCGCCGAGCAGCGCCGACGTGGCAGCACGCGCGGCGGTGGCGGCGGAGGCCGGACTGAGTATCCCTCCACGCGCATGGGACTCATTACCCAGCTTCGCCAGACCTTCCTCGATGTGCAGGACTACGTGGCGAAGCGCGATGCCGGGGCGAAGAAGGAGGACAAGGCCTTCAAGCGCGACCTGAAGATGGAGGCCCTGATTCCCTATCTCAAAGGCGAGCGGCCGGTGGTGATCGGCGTGTACGAGGGCTACGACGTGGAGAACATTATGGCCCTGGCGCAGGAGTTCCATCTCAAGGTGATCCTGAACCACGTGACGCATACGCAGGAGATCCTGGACAAGATCGCGGCCTATCACGTGCCGGTCATCGTCGGGTCCATTTACGACTTTCCGCGGGCCGGTCAGCGCTTCGACGCGGTGTACACGCTGCCGGCTGAACTGGCGAAGCGCGGGGTGAAGATCGCCATCTCGTCGGCCGATGCGGGTGGCCCGGTCAGCAGCCACTCGGCGCGCAACCTGCCTTATTCGGCCGGGTTCGCCGTGGCCTATGGGCTGCCATACGACGAAGGCCTCAAGGCCATCACGCTGAATGTGGCCGAGATGTTCGGCTTCGGCGACAAGCTGGGCTCGCTCGACGTGGGCAAGATGGCCAACGTGGTCATCGCCAATGGCGACCCGCTCGACGTGCGCACAGACGTCAAGCAGGTCTACATCCAGGGCGTGCCCGTTCCCATGGAGGACCGCCAGACGCGGCTGCGCGACGAGTACAGCAAATGACGGTGATCAGTGGTCAGTGATCAGTGATCAGTGATCAGACTTCAGCACACCAAAACTTGTCATCCTGAGCAAGTTGGGCGCGCGTTTTACGCGCGCAGCGAAGGACCTGCTTTTAGCCCCGCACCCAAAAGATCTGTCATCCTGAGCGAAGTGGATCGCGCCCGAGCGCGATCAACGGAGTCGAAGGACCTGCGGTTTGGGCGAGTTCGCACCCCGACGTGGTTGGCTCGAAACGGCGCTGATCCCTGACCCCTGACCCCTGTTCCGGTGTACACTTTCCCTTCGCGCACACCTCCTTGGATTGGGTGCCCCAGGTCCCCGCTGTTGGGACCTGGGATTGCGCGTATGGGGAAGTCCATGAATATCCGTACTTTTGTTCTTAGTTCCGCGGCGCTCATTTCGGGCGCCCTTTGTTTGGCTCAACCCGCCAAGCGCCCCATGACCTTCGAAGACATGATGGCCATGAAGCGCCTGGGCGAGACGGCTGTTTCACCGGATGGCAAGTGGCTGGCTTACTCAGTGACCACGGTCGATCTCGACAAGAACACCAAGACGCCGGAACTCTGGCTGCAGAAGATCGAAGGCGGCGAGCCCATCAAGATCGCCGTCGCCCAGCCCGGCGATTCCGGCCTGGAATTCGCGCCCGATGGCAAGCGCATCCTGTTTACCTCCAGCCGCGACAGCTCCCAGCAAATCTGGCTGGCTGACTTCGATCCCTCTACCGGCGCCACCAGCAATGCGAAGAAGTTGACGGCGATCTCCACTGAGGCAGACAACGCCAAGTGGTCGCCGGATGGAAAGTCGATCGTGTTCACTTCGGCGGTGTATCCGGATTGCCCGCCGATTACGATGGCCGATGCGACGGCGGGAAATAAATGCAACGCGGACCGCGACAAGGCCGCCGCAGAGAGCAAGGTGAAGGCGCAGATCTTCACGCATCTGTTGTATCGGCACTGGAACCACTACACCGGCGACAAGCGCTCCCATCTATTTCAGATCAACTTGGACACAGGCGCGATGCGCGACCTCAATCCCGGCGACACGCACGATGTTCCGCCATGGTCGATCGAAGGCGGCGGCGGCTTCGCCATCTCTCCCGACGCGAAGGAACTGGCCTTCACCGAGAACCCCGACCCCGTCCAGGCCATCAGCACCAGCGCGCAGATCTACACGCTTGACCTGGCTGATCCGGCCGCAAAGCCCGTCAAGGTGAGTACCAGCGCCGGCGGCAACTTCAACCCCGCCTACTCCCCCGACGGAAAATACATCGCCTGGCGCTCGCAGACGCGCGCAGGATATGAGAGCGACAAGTTCCGGCTGGTGCTTTATGACCGCGCGACGAAAACGATCAAGGATCTGCTGCCGAAGCTTGATAACTGGGTGGATGAGTTTGCGTGGACGTCGGACTCGAAGCGATTGCTTCTCATCTCAGGCAAGAACGGCGAAGCGCCGATCATGATTACCAATCTGGCCGGCCGAATGATGGATTTCGGAATTCAAGGGGAGTTTAGCGACATACATCCTCTTGGCGACGGAAATAACGTTGTCGCTTCAATGGTTTCTGTCACCAAGCCGGGCGAGGCGGTTATGTTCCACTTCTTTTGGAACGAGAACGATTGCAAGGGCGATTGTCTACCAAGCATTGCAGGCGTTAAGCCTCTTACCAAGTTAAATGATGTTCCTATGGAACAGTTGGATATACCGCAGATGGAGTCGTTCTGGTTCACCGCCAAAGACGGCGCGAAGATACAGGGCTTCCTCATCCGCCCGCCGCGGTTCGACCCATCTAAAAAGTATCCGCTGAAATTTTTGATCCACGGCGGCCCTCAAGGCGCCTGGGGCGACTCCTGGTCGTATCGCTGGAACGCGGAACTGTTCGCCGCCAACGGCTACGTCGTGGTCATGATCAATCCGCGTGGCTCGACCGGCTACGGGCAGGCGGTCGTCGATGGCGTCAACGGCGACTGGGGCGGCAAGCCCTTCACCGATCTGATGACCGGCCTCGACTACGCCGAGCAGCATTATCCCTTCATCGACAAATCCCGCGAATGCGCGCTGGGCGCCAGCTACGGCGGCTACATGGCCAATTGGGTCCTCGGCCACACCGACCGCTTCAAGTGCATTGTGTCGCACGACGGCATGTTCGACGCCGAATCGGCTTTCGGCACCACCGAAGAGGATTGGTTCAATATCTGGGAATTCAAGGGCCATCCCTGGGACTACTACGGCAAGCCCGACTCTGAAAACCCGTTCCGCAAGTGGTCGCCGTCGCTCTACGCGACCCACTTCAAAACACCCACGCTCGTGATTCACGGGCAGCTCGACTACCGCCTCGACGTGAGCGAAGGCTTCCAGCTCTTCGACACGCTGCAACTGCTGGGCGTGCCGTCGAAGATGCTCTATTTCCCCGACGAAGGCCACTGGGTGCTGAAGCCGCAGAATTCGCGCCTGTGGTACAAGACGGTGAACGACTGGGTGGACCAGTGGACGGGAAAGGCAGGGAACAGGGAGTAGGGAACGGGGCCAAGACGATGGTGTAATACAGATTGGCTTAATTGTAGTACAATGATTAATCATGAGCGCCATGATTCAAGCTCGACTCGATGATGAGACCCGTGCGATCCTGGTGCGCCTCCTGAAGGATAACGGCCTGACGGCGTCGGAGATCGTCCGCAAGGGCATCCATCTGGTGGCCCGGGAAGCCCATTTGGCGAAGCCGATCGAGATTATCGGCTTGGGAGAGTTTGACTCCGGGATTCCCGATCTTGCCACCAACAAGAAGCATCTCGCCGGACTGGGACGAAACTCCATGCCGAAAAGCCGGCCCCCGCGCCGGACGCGAAGACGCACTAAATGACTCCAATTCTGTTGGACACGAGCGCGATTGTGGGATGGCTTGACCGCCGGGACATAAACCATGCCCACTGCGTTGCCGCGCTCTCCGGGCTCAGGCCTCCACTCGTAACCTGCGAGGCGGTCATCGTAGAAAGCTGTTATCTGCTCCAACCACTCTTCGGGGCAGCGGAGCGTGTGCTCGAGAACATCGCAAACGGGACATTTCAGATTCCATTCCGGTTGTGCGACTTTGCCGCCCAGGTTGGGGAAATCCTGCGCAAATACCGGGATACGCCGGCGGACCTCGCAGACGCCTGCCTGATCCACATGGCCAATGAGCTGGGCACCGGGGATATTCTTACCCTCGATTCAGACTTCGCCTATTATCGATGGCGGCGGAATCGCCGGTTTCGTCTGCTGATCCCGCGGAGTTGAATGCCATGGCCGTGCGTCGCCGGAAGCAATCCGCCCCATTGAATGAATCGGGGCTCTACGAGTTTGCCGTCAAGGCCCTGGGCCGCGCCATGCGCACCGAGGCCGAGCTGCGCCGCATCATGCGCACACGCGTGGAGCCGGGCGAGCGCGGCAACGCTGTCATCGCGGCGGTGGTTGCGCGCCTGAAGGAACAACGCTACCTGGACGATCAGGCCTTCGCCGAAACCTACGCGCGCCTGCGGCAGGAGAATGAAAAGCTCGGCTCGCGCGGCGTGCGGCGCAAGCTGGCGCAGAAGGGAGTGCCGGCGCACATCGCCACCGAAGCTGTCGACGCGCGCTACAGCGGCACCGACGAGGAAGCCCTGGCCCGCAAGCACCTCGAACAGAAGCGCATCGCCAAGCCCACCAATGAAAAGGAAACCGCGCGCGTCATGCGGCGGCTGGTCGCGGCGGGATTCTCCAGCGGCGTCATTTACAAGATCCTGCGCCAGTGGGATGTGTCAGATGAGGCACTGAGCGCGCTGGAGAGCCTGGGCGAGGACGCCCCAGAGGAGTAGGTTCGGAGACGATCCGCCAATCCCACCTTAGGCGCAAGAACAAGGACGCGCCGAAGGTGGGGCACCCGGCGAAAAGCAACTGCAGATCCTTCGACTGCGGCCGCTTCGCGGCCTTCGCTCAGGATGACAAATCATGAATGTGGTCAGGATGACCAAATCAGTGGGAGTGCGATGGTGGGGCGGTGATGGCTTCGCGGATATTCGCCAGTGGAGCATCCTTGACGAATTCGACCGAGCCATCGGGCTTGGCGCGAATCCCCAACTCCTCCCACAGCCTGGCCAGATCCACGGTCACCGGCTTATCTTTCCACTGCGCATACATCTCTGTCAGCACGTGCGTTCCGGTCGCCCGGTCGCCGATCGCGATCGCCTTCTCCAGCGGCCAGTCCTGATCGATGGCGCCGCCTGCGGCAACTACCGCGCGCAGCGCGTCCTGCAGCCCTTTGCGGTTCTGCGTCTGGCGGCGAATTTCGACGTCGGCGACCAGGCAGAAGAGCGCGCCGCCCCAGTAGGTTCGTCCCCAGGTGTGGGTATGGTCGACGCCTTCGTCGCCCGGCTGCGGCTGGCCCTTGGGCATGTCGTGCACCATATCGCGCCATATAGTGCGAGCGTCCAGTTCGCCGGTCATGACGCGGCCCACCGGCTCGATATAAGTCGCCTGGCCCTCTTCCATCCAGTGCTGATCGTCGTTGAGGGAGGGAAATGCCTCGTGCACCATTTCATGGGTGGCCATCCAGTCCTCGGCCAGTTCGGCGGCCGTGGTGTGCTCGCCGATGTGGATGCGCGTGAAGGCCTGAAAATCGCCATGGTGCGGCCAGGTGGTGCCGTTAAAGATCCCGCTGCGGCCGGCGACCGGCACCACGAGGATGCGCGCATGGGCCACCGGAAACCGCCCGTAATAAGCCACGATGGCCGCGCCGGCTTGGTGGAAATGGTCGACGACCGTATCGATGGGAAGATCGAGCGGTCCTTTGGCGAAGTCGATCTGCACCACGGCATCGCCGAAGCGCAGCGGATGCGACGAGGCGATGTCGACGTTGGCCCACGGCGGACCATGCGGGCCGTCCTGCGCCGGCGCAATGGCAAATACTGCGAAAAGAAGAAGAAGAGCGGATCGGGGAAACATAGCGCTTAGTAGGGTTGACGAAAGAAGCGGGTCCTTCGCTGCGCTTAGGACAACAATTTTTGACGAGAGAGCAGGAATTGTTGGTTTCCCGCCTTCGCACCACCACCCCAGCGACGAAGACCTGTCGCTGGGGACCCCGGAAAGAAGTCGCGAAGATGGGCACGGAAGCTTTGTGGACGGCCCGATCTCAGCTGGACAAGCTGGCGGAATGTTCCTGGGCGTGCACTGCCCGCCGCGCGCGCACCGCCTCGGCCAACTCGCGCAGCAACGCATGCGTCTCCGGCCAGTCGATGCAGGCATCGGTGATGCTCTGGCCGTAGACCAGCGGCTTGCCGGGCACCAGTTTCTGCGCCCCGGCTACGAGGTTGCTCTCGATCATCACTCCGATGACGTTGCGATCGCCGGCCGCGAGCTGGGCGGCCACGTCGCGGCACACCAGCTTCTGGCGGGTGTAGTCCTTGTTGCTGTTGGCGTGGCTGAAATCGATCATGATGCGTGGCGGCAGGCCGGCGCTTTCCAGTTGCGCCGCTGTCCGGGCCACGCTGGCGGCATCGTAGTTGGTCAGGTTGCGCCCGCCGCGCAGAATGATGTGGCAGTCTGAATTGCCCCCGGTGACAAAGATGGCCGATTGTCCGTGGTGGGTGTGGCCGAGGAAGGTGTGCGAGTGCGCCGCGGAAAGAATGGCATCGATGGCCACCTGCACGTCGCCGGATGTGGCGTTTTTGAAGCCTACCGGGCAGGAGATGCCGGACACGAGCTGGCGGTGGACCTGGCTCTCGGTGGTACGCGCCCCGATCGCGCCCCAGCTTGCCAGCCCCGCGATGTACTGCGGCGTGATCATGTCCAGGAACTCGGTCCCCGCGGGAACCCCCATCTCCGCCAGGTCGAGCAGCAAGTGGCGCGCCATCCGCAATCCGTCGTTGATCTTGTAGGACTCATCCAGGTAGGGATCGTTGATCAGGCCCTTCCACCCGATGGTCGTGCGCGGCTTCTCGAAATAGACCCGCATGGCAATCCGCAAGTCGGCGGAAAACTCCTGGATAGCCCCCTTGAGCAGCTCGGCGTATTCGCGCGCGGCTTTGGTGTCGTGAATCGAACACGGGCCGGCGAGCACCAGCAGGCGCGAGTCGCGCCGGGCGACGATGCGCGTGATCTCCAGGCGGGAGTTGAAGATGGTCGCAATCGCCGTTTCCGACGTAGGCCGCTCTTCCTCCAGAAACACGGGAGGCAGAAGGACCTTGGTCGCTTTGATGCGAAGATCTTCGGTGGGATGGGACATGGTCTCTTCCTGGTGGATTCTCAGTCCGGCAGTTGGAGCTTATGGGTAATTCCCTTAATGAAAAATGGTATCAGCATGGCTCAAGCGCGGTCGCGGACGAGGGCGGTGAAATCGCGACTGTAAGTTGACAGCAGGCCGCGGCTCACATACGTGCGCCATGGTTCGGAGGTACAATTGCGGGTTTCCGAACAATCCACCATGGGACGAGGTGAAAGAGATGAGTCGGTTGGGGCGCGCGTTGCTTGCATTTATTTGGCTTACTGGTTCGTTTTCAATGGTTGTCGCACAGCAGAACGTCACGTCGGGAGGACCCGCGGGAAGACAGACCGGTACGGAGGCTTCCAGTGTAGCTTCCAGCTTGGTCGCGCCGGCCTCGAGTGGGCCCAATCGCTTGCAACTCGATGTGATCGTAACCGACAAGGCGGGGAAACCGGTCCGGGGGCTCCGCACCGATGATTTCACTGTTCTCGACGAGAATCGCAGGGTTGTGTCGATGGGATCCATTGACTCCGGGCCCGCGGAGTCCCCGGTGGAAATCATCCTGGTGCTGGATGCAGTGAACATGGGTGTCGGCGATGCTACTTTTGTGCGTCAGGAGTTCCAGAATTATTTTCGCCAGGATAATGGCCACCTTTCCTACCCTGTATCGGTTGTGGTTTTTACCGGTGAGGGGATGAGAGTTCGTCCTGCGATCACCGATGGGAATAAGTTGGCGGAAGAACTCAATCAGGTGAACGACCTGCTGCGCAAGGCCGACCTCACCAATGGCGGGTACAGCGACGTTGCCAGATTTGGGCTATCGATGAAGTGGCTCACCGCTTTGGTAAAGAGCGAGGCGCAGAAGCCTGGCCGGAAGCTGATGATCTGGGGAGGACCGGGCTGGCCGTCACTCGATGGACCCGATTTCATGATCCCTTCGAAGATGCTGGAAGGAGACTTCAAGCTGATTGTTGACTTGTCGACCCTGTTGCGGGAAGGGCGCGTCACCCTGTACAGCGTCAACCCTGCTTTCAAGGAGAGCAAGAGCACGGCCGGGCAGTCCGACCCCGGGGCACGCGTGGCCAACCCCGGCAAGCCGGGCGCAAAAGGCGAGGGAGCCTTTTCATCCGGCAGAGTCAATTACGGCCTCGACGCCGGCCCATTCGCCTACAAGAACTTCCTGAAAGGTGTAAAGACCCCCCAGGACGCAAGCCCGGCGCACCTGGGTTTGAAAGTGCTTGCCACTCAGAGCGGTGGGCTGGTACTGGGCCCCGGAAACAACCTGCT
This sequence comes from uncultured Acidobacteriota bacterium, assembly GCA_963720105.1. Lineage (GTDB taxonomy): Bacteria > Acidobacteriota > Terriglobia > Terriglobales > Acidobacteriaceae > Telmatobacter. Next base: position 72,105 of record CAVREL010000062.1, read on the forward strand.
TGAGCAGATCAATCAGTGCGTTCAGGATGCAACCTTGTCCTATCGGCTCTCGTTCAATCCGCCGCATGCCGGCAAAGCCAATGAGTATCATGCGCTGAAAATTGAACTGGCGGAGAAGAACCTGGTGGTACGGACCGACTCCGGATATTACAACCAGCCGCAAGGGCAATGAACGCCTCAGCCAGGCCGGATCTCACATCGATTGCGTCAATCGTAATGGGTGTGAGCCGTCTGACGGCTCACTGTGAGTAGCGCTGTTCGCCCGCCTCGATGGCCACCGTCAGCCGGTTCTGCTCCGGAGGCAGCGGGCAGGTGGCGTAGGGCGTGTACGCGCAAGGCGGGTTGTAGAGCTCGTTGAAATCGAGCACCAGCGTGCCCGGCTCCCCGACCCCATTGCTGGGCAGCGCGGTATGCAGATATCGCGCCGCCTGGTACGTCGTTGTCCGGCTGGTCAGGTCGCGAAGGATGAAAAACAGCTTGTCCCGCTCGCCGCCTTCGAACACCGGTTCCAGGCGCAACGTCTTGTCGTCAAGCGCGAATTCCGCCACCCCCGGAGCCGGCATGTCCAACGTGGTGCCGATCAGGGTGGGAATCTTCTCCACGTGCGGCGATGCATAAGGCATCCACTTGGCAGTGACGCGAAAGCGCGGGTCGGCCGGGTACCAGTGGAGGCCCTGGAATTGGTGGCGCGTGGGCGAATCCGCGTCCTTGATGCGCAGCGCGTAGCGGCCACCGCGCGGCAACACCACCATGGTGAGCCCGTGCCAGCTGAGCGTGGAGGGATGGGCGTCGTCGGCGCTCAGCGTTCCTTCACGCGCCGGCTTGCCGTCGATCTGGAAATCCGGCGGAAAGCCGCCGGCGGGCGCGAGCAACTGGAGGCTGGTTCCCGATACGGTGAGCAAGCCGAAATGAGCCGGCGCCTGCGCCCGGATCCTGATCACACAGTCCGCTGCCGTCCCGAACGAATTCACCCCCGGCTTGAGCCATTCCAGCCCTACCAGCGTCAGCCAGCCGTCCGGCGCGGAGAGTTCCTTCTCCCGCTGCGCGCGCCAGGAATCCACTTGCCGGCGCCACGCCGCATCGCCGGCGTTCGGGGCCGTCGAGGGCGCTGATTGAGCGAACAGATCCAGGCAGCCAGGCGAAAGTAGAACCGACACCAGCAGCGCTCGCGTGCGAAGTGGCTTGATCCTCAATTGGGGTCCTCCGGCAGATGGGCGAGTCTCCTTATTATCCTCTGCCGGAGATCCGGGTGCCCCGTCCAAGCTCTGCTTGGGCGGGATCATTCAGGGATTCCGAAACGCATGCAGACGCGCACGCTTACCCCGCAAGCGGCGATGACCGCGAACAGCGACACGATGACCCCGCCGATTACAAATCGCGCAATCAGCTCTCCCGCGGCGGAGGACAGCAGGCCGCTCAAGCCGCGCGCCTCGCTTCATGGATCAGTTTCATGGCCTCGTTTGCGCCCTTGCAGCCCAGCAGCTTGTACTGCTTGCCTTCCTGCTTGTGATAGTTGACGAAGAATTCCTCCAGTTCATGCAGGAACTGCGCGGGCAAATCGTGGAAGGTCTTGATATTCGCGTACTGGTGGTTGGCCTCGGCCACGGCCAGCAGCCGGTCGTTGCGGTTCTTCTTCTTGCCCTCGGTCTGTTCCCCCTCGATCACGCCAATCAACCGCGAGCGCACCACCACGCCCGGGTAGGCCGGCTCATCCATCAGCAGCAGAACGTCGAACGGATCGCCATCCGGCGCCATGGTCCTGGGCAGAAAGCCGAAGTCGTAGGGGAATTCCATGCCGGCGGGCAGCACTTTTCGCAGCGTGAACACGCGCTGGTCAGGATCGAAGGCGAACTTGTTGCGGCTGCCCTTGGGCGTCTCGATCACCACCTGCAGGATTCCATTCTGCTTGTCGATGGGCTTCAATACGGTCGGATCCGCCATCGCCTTGACCTTCTTTTTTGCCATTTGAAAATCCACTCCTGTTTCCCGCGCATTCACAAAAACCTGCACACAAGCTGAGAGCCCCAGCCCACAGGTTCGGTTGCCTTAGGTCCCGGGGTCCCCGCGAACAGGTCTTCGTTCGCGGGGTGGAGGAATGTTCAAGGTTCGACATTCCATCGAGTTACGGGCCAGTGGGAGCCGGGTACCCAGGGGAAAGGGGGCCGTGATTGAAGGCCGCCGCGGTCATGAGCCAGTGCAGGTCGTGTCCGCTCCTTTGCTACCATCTCGGCATACGCTGCCCGTCCAACCGCAAGGAGGCAATTCCCATGCCGGTCATACGAGGGCTGGTGATCGCGCTGCTCATGATTCTCGCGGCTCTGTTTCTGGCGATGGGACTGGGGGTCCCCGTCCCGCATCTCGGCTGGCGCAGTCTGCCGGCACGCGATATTCCCATCGGAATTGTTCTGGTTTTCGCCGCGCTGGCCGTGGCTCGCTTCTGGACGACCCCCGAGGATGAAGGCAAGCTTCTGGAGGACTGGCAGCGGCGCCGCAAGCCGCACGGTTAATGTCGAACGTTGGATCGCGCGGTGTTCCTTGACTGCCACCGTGCATGTACCTAGAATTAAAGAGGGTAATTGTGTCCAGACCGAGCCGAAAACCCCTTGTCTAATGCAGCGCTTGGTTGGCAAGCGTGGTGGTGACGGCCGGGGATGCACCTCGTTCGCGCGTCAGGGAGAACAGGAAAGATGTCGGATCGGGAGCGGCTGGTGCTCACGGCCATCATCGAGCTCTACATCGCCACCGGTGAACCGGTGGCTTCCCAGGCGGTGGCGCGCTTTTTCGAAAATCGCGAAGGCCTCAGCTCGGCCACCATCCGCAACGTAATGGCCAGCCTGGGGGAAGCCGGCATGCTGGAGCAGCCGCACACCTCCGCCGGGCGCGTGCCGACCGCCGCGGCATTCCGCGCGTACGTCGATCAGATTACAAAATCGGGCAACCTGGCGGCAGGAACCGCCGCCAAGCCGCAGGACGCCCTCCGCGCGGCGCTGAGTGAAGAGCGCCGCGGTCAGATCGAAAAGAGCTTCTCCGGTGTGGCCAGCTCCCATGAGTACCTGGAACGTACGTCGCAGGTACTGGCGCTGCTCTCGAGCGGGCTGGGGGTGGCGGTGGCCACCGCGACTGCGACCCAGGTGCTGGAGCACATTCATTTTTCGCGTCTCGCCACCGGCCGGGTGCTGGCGGTGTTGGTTACCCAGAACGGGGCCGTGCACGACCGGGTGCTGATCCTCGACCGGGAGATGACGCACGTGGAACTGGAGACCGCGGGTCGCTTCCTGAACGAGAATTTTCGCGGCTGGCCCATCGAGCGCATTCGCGCCGAGGTGGCGCGGCGCATGGATCTGGAGCGCGCTGCATATCATCAAATGCTTGCCTCGGTCGAGGAGCTGTGCCGCAAGGGAGCGCTGGCCGGGGACCAGAGCGGGCCGGAGATCTTCGTGGATGGCATGGCCAACCTGATCGCGGCGGAGGTGGATCGCGAGCGCCTGCGGCAGATGCTGGTGGCGCTGGAAGCCAAGCAGCGGCTGGTGGAGTTGCTGACCGCCTACGTGGATGGGCGCCAGCAGGAGGTGCGGGTGGTGGTGGGGCTCGACGAGGCTTCGCCGGCGATGCAGGACCTGGTGCTGATCGGCGCTCCGGCGCGGCTGGGCAATGCCAGCCTGGGCACGGTGGCGCTGATTGCGCCCACCCGCATCCAATACCAGGAGATGATTCACGCCGTGCGCTACATCGCCCGCTTTCCCAGCGGCTTCTCGAGATCCCCCCAGACTAGGACGCGTCCCATCAATACTTTGCCGGGCGCCGGGTGCCCAGGTCTCGATTTTGAGACCCGGGAGACCGGAAAGAGCGGGTGCTCCAGGTCCCCGCTGTTGGGACCTGGGAAGCCGCGTAAGATGGCTCTGCCTCAGTCAATCAAGCGAAAGAATGACCGCGGAATTTATCATTGAAGAGAATACGGAACATCATTCGGAGAAATCGTACCCACATGCCTGAACACCAAACAGAAACCAGCCTGGTCGACAAGGGCGAGGCTCCTTCACACGAGACGGCGGAGTTCGACTCGGCCGCCCCGGAGGCGGCCACCGTACCAGCTGGCGCGCCGGCCGATGCACCCGTGAGCCGGGCCGAATACGACCAGTTGAAGGCGGAGCGCGACCAACTAATGGATCGCCTGGCGCGCCTGCAGGCGGAGTTTGACAATGCGCGCAAGCGCGCGGAGCGCGAAAAGGCCGAGTTTCGGGATTATGCCACCGGCAACGTGGTCGAGCAGTTCCTGCCCGTGCTGGACAATTTCGAGCTGGCCCTCAAGTCTAAGGGCTCCGCGGACCAGCTTCGTTCCGGCGTGGAATTGATTGTCAAGCAGATGGAAGATGTGCTGCGGCAATTGCAGGTGACGCCGGTGCCGGCCGTAGGCGAGGAGTTCGATCCGCGCTACCATGAAGCCCTGGGATCAATCGAACGCGACGATCTGCCCGACCATTCCATTGCCGAGGAGATCCGGCGGGGCTACAAGCTGCGCGACCGGCTCCTGCGGCCGTCGATGGTGCGGGTAGTTTCGAATCCAAAACAACAGAAAGCATAATGGGGAAAGTGAGCAAAGCAGATTATTACGAGGTCCTGGGTGTTTCGCGCGACGCCAGCGATCAGGAACTGAAGAGCGCGTATCGCCGGCAGGCGATGAAATACCATCCCGACCGGAACCCGGGGGATCACGCGGCCGAGGAGAAGTTCAAGCAGGCCAGCGAAGCCTACCAGGTGCTGGGGGATGCGGAGAAGCGCGCCGCCTACGACCGGTTTGGCCATGCCGGCGTAAGCGGCCCGGGCCCCGGCGGCTTCGGCGGTTTCTCCGGGAGCGTCGATCTGGGCGACATCTTCGGCGATCTGTTCGGCGAAATGTTCAACGTGGGCGGAGGCGCCCATCCGCGCGGCTCGCGGCAGCAGCGCGGCGACGACCTGCGTTTCGACCTGGCCATCGATTTTGAGGACGCCATTTTTGGGGCGGAGCGCGAAATCAAGATCCGGCGGCTGGAAACCTGTCCCACCTGCAATGGCCGGGGCAGCGCCTCGGGACGCGGCCCCACGGTGTGCAGCCAATGCCAGGGCCGAGGCCAGATCCGTTACCAGCAGGGCTTCTTCTCGGTGGCGCGCACCTGCGGCGCTTGCGGCGGCACCGGGTCGATCATCGGCGACCCGTGCCAGACCTGCCGCGGCGAGACCCGCGTGGCCAAGGAACTCAAGCTTAACGTCAAGGTGCCGCCGGGCGTGGAAGACGGAACCCGCATCCGCTATGCCGGCGAAGGCGATGCCGGCCGCTCGGCCGGCTCCAAGGGCGATCTCTACGTGGTGCTTGCCATCCGCCCGCACGACTACTTCGAGCGGCGCGGCCAGGACCTGCACTGCGTGGTTCCCATCAGCTTCCCGCAGGCCGCGCTGGGCGCTGAAATTGAAATCCCCGGCATCGACGGCCCCGTGAATCTGAAAGTCCCCGAAGGCACGCAGAGCGGCAAGGAACTGCGCATACGCGGGCGCGGCGTCCCTTTCCTGAACGAAAAGGGCCACGGCGACCTGGTGGTCAAGGTGCTGGTGCAGGTGCCGCGCAAGCTCACCCGGGCCCAGCGCGACGTGGTCCAGAAGCTGGCCGAGCTGATGAACGTGGACAACAAGCCCACGTCCGCATCGCTGATGGATAAGATGAAGGACCTGTTCAACTAATCAAGAGTTGTCATCCAAACCAACTTCCGTGCCCCGTCCCGGCTTTGCCAGGGTGGGATGCGAGCCTTGAACAGGTCTCCGATGGAACGTGACGAGCCTTGACGTTTCAGGGACAAGTTCCGGCGGCCTACCGTTTCGTCACCGCGAGTAACCCGGCTCTCTCCAACCGACCGAACTTCCGTGCCCCGTCTTCGCGCCTTTTTTCTGGCGCGAAGGCGGGAAACCACGAACCCGAGCATTTCGGCAATCCGCTCGATCTGAAAGTCCCCTGTCCCACCCTCACCCTTGTTTGCCCAGCACGCGGTAGTAACAATGATCTATACTCCGTGCCTTTGTGATCGTACGGGGCATGCACCGTGACGCGGGGAGTCGAACCCCGGATCCTGGCCCATCAGGATCATCCAGGAGTGCCGGTTTTGCCGCCGGCTCGGCTTGTGCTCGCTGCAAACAAGAGTTACCAACTGCTCAGATCAATTCGGTCTTCCAATTCAGTTCCTGCAGACGCGTGTCCAGCTCACGATACCGCTTCGCGAGCTGGTCCACTTCGGCCTGCAGCTTCCCTACCGATACAGTCGCGACAAACCGCACCTCGGACTTCGAGTAGCGGTCCTGTCGCGTGCTCGCAGCTTCAGCCACTCCCGCCAGGAAGTCGCGCCGTTTGCCAACCACGTCGCGTTCGGCAATCGCATCCGAAATGGTGCGCGCGTCATCGAACGCCGTCTTCGCATTGGTGCGATTGATGACGCTGATGAGCTCCAGCAGCCGCGCAAACATGCGCTCGGTCTCCGCCAGCAGCTCGTTAGTGTCCTCGGCCGGCTGCTCGCCCTCCTGCACGCGCGCCGAGCGAACCAGCCTCTTTCTGATTTCTTCAATTCTGTTCTGGCAATCGCTGCGCTCTGCCAGTGCTTCCGCTAACTTCATCTTGCCTCCCTTTCAGGCTTGCCCATTGTATTTCTTCCTAATCGCACGATCGCCCCGTGCCCCGTCTTCGCGCCTTTTTTCTGGCGCGAAGGCGGGAAACCACGAACCCGATCAATCCTTGTACGGATCGAACTCGTTCGATCCCGCCATGGCTACGCCCACCGGCGTAAGCCGGTGCAGGATGCGCACCGTGTCGCCCACTGCCTCCAGCACTTCGTCCAGGCGCTTGTAGCAGTCCGGCGACTCGTCCAGCCCCGCGCCGCGCAACTCGATCCCCGCGCGATCCACCCACGCGCGCATCATCTCGGGCGTCACCTTTCCGGCGCGCTTCACCCCGCCGGTCTTGCGGTCGACCACCCCGGTGGCCTCGCGGCGGCCCAGCGCGCGTCCCGCGCCGTGCACGGTCGAATAAAGCGAGTAGCCCGCATGCTCATTCTCCACGCCTTCGAGAATGACCGACTGCTCGCCCATGGTGCCGCCCACAAATCCGCGCTGTCCGGGAAAGGCCGGCGTCGCGCCCTTGCGCACCACCCACAGAAGCTCGCCGTCGTGCTCTTCGCGCCAGGCGTAGTTGTGATGGTTGTGCACCTCCTCCACAACCGGCGCTCCCAGAATCCGGGCCACCCGCGCGCAAACCCAGTCCCGGCCCGCGTAAGCGTACTCGCCCGCCAGGCGCATGGCTTCGATATAGTCGGCGCCCAGATCGCTGGCCGTGGGCAGCACGCACGGCTCCACGTCCATTCCATCCGCCGCGCCCGCCGCCTTCAGAAAATGCGTGGCCGTCTTGTGTCCCAGCCCGCGCGATCCAAAGTGCACGCCGATCCACACGCGGTCCTGCTCATCGGTAAACAGGTCCACGTAGTGGTTGCCGCTGCCCACCGTGCCGAGCTGGTTGCGCGCCATCTGCTTGAGCGGCCCAATGGCCTTGATCTTCCACGCCTGGTCGTCAAAGAGCGCGTGATCCACCTGCTCATTGTTCTTGCGCCCCACGCCGAAGCTGATCGTCGACCATACGTCGTCCATGATGGCGGCGATGCGCGCGCGCAGCTCCGCGCCGGGCATGTCGACGCGCACCGCCTTGTTGCCGCAGCCGATGTCGTAGCCCACACCGGTGGGGCTGATCGAGTCCTTGTACGCCACCACCCCGCCGATGGGCACGCCGTAGCCCACGTGGTTATCGGGCATCAGCGCCACCTTGTCGGCGGTGCGCGCGCAGACGCGAATCTGGTTCAGCGTGCGCTCATCGGCCTGGCCGAAGACCGGGATCTGGTTGTCAAAAATCTCCATGCGTACCATGACTGACCTCAGTTGCATCTCGTCCCAATGAAAAAGCCCCTGACCATCCGGCCAGGGGCTCGAGAGCTTGATGCTGCCGGCGCGCTAAGCGCCATCGAGTCCTGGCACGGACACATCTTCACGTTGCGCACAGGGCCTGAGGCCTTTGGTGCCGCGAAGCATCGTCAATGGGACTCGATTCAGCATAGATGTCATCATGCCTGACTTCCGGTGAAGAAGCAAGGAAGCCGGACAGGCGGTAGTATCCTAATTTGATTTTACGAACACTCGGCTGTAAGTTGGGCGAAAGAGGCAACCGCTATGGCCATCGAAATTAAGGTTCTTCAGCGTGGCGATGACGGCATTTTTACGAATGTCGCAGCGGAGGTGTTCGATAACCCGATCGACCCGGAACTAACCAGGGAATTTCTTGAAGACCCTCGGCACCATATAGCTGTTGCCATCGACGATGCAGTAGTCGTCGGTTTCGCGTCGGGAGTCCACTACATCCATCCCGACAAACCGCCGGAACTGTGGATCAACGAGGTGGCTGTTGCGCCGACGCATCGTCGCCGTGGGTTGGGCAAAGCTGTATTGAGGGCGTTGTTCGAGGTGGGACGCGTCCACCACTGCGTTGTCGCGTGGGTCTTGACGGATCGCAACAACGCCGCCGCTATGGCCCTCTATTCATCGGTGGGCGGGACTGAAGGAGCTGACGACACTGGCCCTAGCGACCTTACGCTGGGATACACGTTCGCCCTCATGGACGCGCACAAGTACAGAGCGTTAAATTAGGACACCACCGGATCGGCCAGGCTAAAGCGTAACCTGCGTCCCCGATTGTTCCGGCTGGCACACAGCCGGCTCGCCCTCCTGCCGCGGCTTCCAGTTCCGCGGCTGGTAAATGCAGCAGGGCTCCTGGGCCAGGGGATCGCCGGTCAACGCATAGGCGCGTGCCCTTGATCCCCCGCAGATCTCCTTGTACTCGCAGGCGCCGCACTTGCCTTCCAGCCGGCTGGTGTCGCGCAGCGCCTTGAAAATAGGCGCATTGCGGTAGATGTCTCCGAGCGGCGTCTGGCGGATGTTGCCCGCGTGGATGGGCAGGAAACCGCTGGGAAACACATTGCCGGTGTGGGAGATGAACATGAATCCCTTGCCATCGTTGACGCGGCGCGTGGCCCAGCCGCGGTTGCGTGCCTGGGCGTCGGCCGTCGGCGCCCCCGGCTCGTACTCAGCCACCCCTGACGGATGCCCGCCATGCCCGTGCCCCATCTTGCGCTCTTCCAGGTTGTGCTGCAGCAGGTAACGCCGGTAGTGCATCGCCTCGGTGGTCTTGATCTGGAAGTTTACCCGGTGCGACAGCTCGTAAATTTTGCCGAAGACCTGTTCGAACTCCTCGCCGGTGAGCAGGTCGGCCAGTTGCCCGCGCCCCACGGGAACCAGGAAAAACACGTTCCACATCACGATCCGCTGCTTCTCGAACAGTGCGCACAGGTTATCGAGGTCGTGGGCGTTGTGGCGGCTGATGGTGGAGTGCACCTGGATGGGAATGCCGGCTTCGTTGGCCCATTCGATGGCCTGGATGGTCCGCGCCCATGCCCCGCCCAGGCCGCGGAACTTGTCGTGAATTTCGGGGCTCGAGCCATCGAGCGAAATACCCAGCCGCACGACGCCGGCCTCTTTCATTTTGAAGAGAGCTTCGCGGGTCAACAAGGGCGTGGCGCTGGGCGTGACCGCGATCTTGACGTTCTTTTCCGCCCCATAACGAATCAATTCATAGAGATCCGGCCGCTTCAGGGGGTCCCCGCCGGTAAAGATGAAGATGGGCACCTGCATGGCGGAAATCTGGTCGATCAGGCCCTTGCCCTCTTCGGTGCTCAGTTGCTCGGGATGGGCGATGGGCTGGGCGGCCGCCCGGCAGTGTTTGCAGGCCAGATCGCAGGACTGTGTGACCTCCCAGATGGCCAGAAATGGAGTCTCGTCGAAATTCAGCCCGCCGCGGGCGGGAATGCTGTGCATCGGCTGCATGTGGCCTCCCGTTCGATCGCGGCCATCGGCCCGGAGAAATTGTCTGCAACAAGGGGGAAACGCCGCGAATCTGTCTTAGGAAAGCAGGATGGAGGGGTCTCATGCTGTGATTAGCGTCACCTTTACCTGAAAATTCCCTTCGGCCCCACAAGGAGTCGTGCTATTTTGAACCCAAGAGCAGCCTTTTCAGACAGGTTGCTTCCTAATCTCGTTACCGAACATCTATCGAGTGATCTAGATCACACTGAGCCGTGTCTCTAATCACCGTAACTTAGCCTTCTACCTGCCACGCTACTGTTCTCCGGACCGCCCTGGAGGTGTCCTATGACATCCGTCTTGAAGCCGGGATGGAGCAAGCCCTCGACCATCCTGTTCGCCTCCGAAATCCCCGCCAATGAGAAGGCGTTTGCCTTCGCGCTGGCACAGGCCTCCGAGTTTGGCGCCGACCTTATCCTCTTCCACGCCTACGACACGCTCGTGGTCGCGGCCTCCGAGACGTCGGGCATACGCTACTACGACTACGCTGCCGCCGCGCGGGCCGAAATGAAGCATTTGGAACCGCTGGCCGCGCGCGCCCGTTCCGTGGGACTCCGCTGCGAGATCGTCGTACGCCCCGGCCTGCCCGCCGACCAGATCCTTGCCTATGCGCAGGAACGGGAAATCGATCGCATCGTCATGGGTACCCATTCGCCGGGCCCGATCGGAAAATTGCTGGTGGGGTCGGTGGCCGAGGCGGTCCTGCGCAGCGCCGGCATTCCCGTCTATATCGTTGGTCCGGAGGTGGTTGAGGGCGGCTCCCGGCATTTCGCCACCAAAACCATCCTCTGTGCCCTGAGCCTGCTCGACACCAGCCACGTGGTGGCCGCCTTCGCCGCGGAGCTGGCTGCCCAGCACAGTGCCCAGCTCATCCTGCAGCACGTGATCAAGCCCCAGGAGGCGCGCGAGGTCCTCGCCGGCCGCACCATCGCAGACCTTGAGAAGGACCTCCTCGCCCTGGTGCCCGAGGAGTACCAGGGTAGGATTGCGGTCCAGGCTATCGTGGTTCCGGGCGATCCGACCGAGGAACTGCTCTACCAGGCGCGCGCCCAACAGGCCGACCTGGTGGTTCTGGGCGCCCAGGGAGCTTCGGCTTTTGCCGCCATTACCCGCCACGGCGTGGTCTACAAGTTACTGGCCCACTCCCACATTCCTGTCATGACCCTCTCGCCGGTGGTCCTTGACCAAAGCGGCATCACCCACGAACACCCCACGGCAATCGAGCATTTTATCGCCGGCGTCTTCTAGGCAGCCAAATTGGATGAAATTGCGCGGGGCTTTCGGGCCCCGCCTTTTTTCTGCTACGACAACTGCGGAAAACTCATCCTCACGCGTGCTTTGTTGTCCAGCCGGGCACTTGCTTTGTGTCAGGGCACGACTTCAGTCGTGCCGCAAACGCCCCAAATGAGTGAGGGCTTTAGCCCCTGAGGGATGTTTTTTGATCCGATTCGCGGGTCGGTTTTCTTCGGCATGAGCATTCGCGGCCTCTTCTCGGCCGCGGATCTCACCGTTTTACCTTGGATACACGATTCACGCCGCATGGCCTTCCCCCGCACATTTCCCCGCTGATCCCTTGGCCCTCGGTGATGGTGTAGATCCGGTCCACCGCGGGAAGCTTTATCGTCTCCTTCGCCCCCGAAGGCCAATGGATCTCCGCCGTCCCCGCATCCGTCGCCTCCCCCAGTCCGAAGTGCGGCCTCTGGTCGTTGGAGGAAATGAAGCTGCCGCCGCTCATCACATCTTCGCGCTGGCGGATGCCGTTTGCGGTCAGATACACGGTCGCGCCCACCCCATCGCGCGGGCTCCCGCGGTGGCTGTCGCTTCCGGTCCCGCCCACCAGCTTCAACTCCACCCAGTGGTGCTTATCGGGGTTCACATTCTTGAGCAGCACCGGCGGCCCGTCGATGGGACTGATCACCACGTCGATTTTGCCGTTATTGAACAGGTCGCCAAACGCCGCCCCGCGCCCCGACGTCAGCACCGCCAGCCCCGACCCTTTCACCGGCGGCACGTATTCGAATTTCCCGTTGTGCAGGTTGCGGTAGAGCAGCGGCCGCTCGGCAAAGGAGGTTCCCCAGTCGTGCTGATCCACCTCGGGGTAGACGTGGCCGTTGATCATCATGATGTCTTTCCAGCCGTCGTTGTCGAAGTCGAGGAAGCCGTCGCCCCAGCCCACAAATGGAATCGCCGCCTGGGAAATGCCCGCCTGATCGGCCACATCCACAAAGTCGGCCGGCCCGTCCGCGTGATACAGAGCCTTGAAGTCGTCGGAGAAGTCAGTCACCAGCAGGTCGAGCAGGCCGTCGTTGTCGTAGTCGGCCACCGCCAGGCCCATGGACGCGATCTCGCGCCCATCCTTGTTCAGCGCAAAGCCCGAGACGTAACTCTGGTCCTCGAACGTCCCGTCGCCCTGGTTGATGTAGAGATAGTTGGGATTGGAATCGTTGGCCACCAGCAGGTCCACTTTGCCGTCATTGTTCACGTCGGCGAAGATGGCCGTGAAGCCGTAATAGGCGCTGGTGTCGGCCACACCCGCCTTCACGCTCACGTCGGTGAAGGTCCCGTCGCCGTTGTTATGGAAGAGGTGGTCGGGCTCGCCTTTGAGCCCCCGCGGCCCGCACATCACCGGCACGCCATGCAGTTGGCAGAAGGCGAACGCCACTGAGCCGTCATCCGCGGTGGGCTGGTGGTCGAGGTCGTAATGCACGTACCCCGAAACGAACAGATCCAGCCGCCCGTCGCCGTCGTAGTCGCCCCAGGTGGCGCCATCCGACCAGTTGCCCAGCGTGACACCGGCCTTTTCGGCCACATCAGTAAATGTGCCGTCGTGGTTGTTGTGGTAGAGCCGGTTCTTGCCGAAGTTGCACACGAAGATGTCGGGCCAGCCGTCGTTGTCGTAATCGCCGATGGCCACGCCGAACCCCCAGCGGTCGTTGGTCACGCCGGCCTTGGCGGCCACGTCGGTAAACGTGCCGTCATGGTTGTTGTGGAAGAGCGCGGCGTGGGGCGGCTTGGTCTTGCCGCTCAGGGCGTCGTAGGTCGAGCCGTTCACGAGATAGATGTCGAGCCAGCCGTCATTGTCGTAATCGATCAGGCCCACGCCCGAGCCGTCGGTCTCGAGGATGTACTTCTTCTGCAGCGTGCCCATGACATGCCGCCACGAGGCCAGGCCTGACGCCTTGCTCACGTCCTGGAAAACAACCGGTCCGTGGTCGACGAATCCGCCCGCCGTAATCGGCCGCTTCTCGGCGTCATACACCGGCGCAAACGTGCCCGCCGAGGAGATGCCGCCGTTCATCCCGTCCGCAGGCTGCTGCGGCTGCGGTTGAGATTGGGCTGAAAGGGGAAGCAGAACCCCGAAGAGGGCGATGGCGAGAATTTTTTTAATGACCCACAAACTCTCCGTGCCCCGTCTTCGCGCCTTTTTTCTGGCGCGAAGGCGGGAGACCACGAACCTCAACTCCTTCACTTCCCCGCCGGAGCCTTCGCCGGAGTGAAATCCGCGCACGCTTTCCCGCCGCACATGGCGTCCGTGATCCCCACACCCTCGGTGATGGTATAAATCCGGTCCACCGCCGGCAGCTTCACACTCTCCACCTTGCCCGAAGGCCAGTGAATCTCCGCCGTCCCCGCATCCGTTGCATCGCCCAACCCGAAGTGCGGCCGGCGGTCATTGGCCCCGATGTAGCTCCCGCTCGAAAGCACATCCTGGCGCATGCGCATGCCGTTGGCCTTCAGATAGACCGTGGCGCAGGTCGCATCGCGCGGGCTCTTCGGTCCGCCCACCAGCTTCATCTCCACCCAGTGATGATGGTCGGGATTCACGTTCCTCAGCAGCACGGGCGGCCCGTCGACGGGGTTGATAATCACGTCGATCTTGCCATCGTTGAAAAGATCGCCGAAAGCCGCCCCCCGCCCCGGAATCACCACCGCCAGCCCCGTACCCTTCACCGGCTTGATGTATTGGAATCCTCTTTCCTTGCTTTGGCCCGGGTTTTTCCCGATTGCACCGGCCGGCGCGATGGCCGACAGCGGAACGTTATGGAACAGCAGCGGCCGCTCCGCAAACGTCGTCCCCCAGTCGTGCTGGTCCACCTGCGGATAGACGTGCCCGTTCACCTCGAACAGGTCGAGCCACCCGTCGTTGTCGTAATCGATGAACCCATCGCCCCAGCCCACAAAGGGAATGGTCGTCTGCGCAATCCCCGCCTTGTAGCTCAGGTCGGTAAAGCTCACCTCGCCGTCGTTGTGGAAGAGCACCTTGTAGTCGTCGCCGAAGTCGGTCACGAAGAAATCGATCAGGCCATTGTTCTCGTAATCGCCCGCCGCGATCCCCATGGACGCGATCTCGCGCCCATCCTTGTTGAGCGCGAAGCCGGAGACGTAGCTCTGGTCGTCGAACGTCCCGTTGCCCTTGTTGATGTAGAGGAAGTTGGGTTCGGAGTCGTTGCCCACCACCAGGTCCGGCTTGCCGTCGCCGTTGATGTCCACAAAAATGGCGGTGAACCCGTAATAGCGGTCCTTGTCCTCCACGCCCGCTTTCGCCGTGACGTCGGAAAACGTCCCGTTGCCATTGTTGTGGAAGAGGTGGTCCGGTTCGCCCAGCAGGCCGCGCGGGCCGCAGTTCACCGCCGCGCCGCGATACTGGCAGTTAGCGTATCCCACGGCCTTGGTCCCCGCGATGGGCAAGTTGTTGCGGTCGAAGTGCACGTAGCCGGTCACGTACAGGTCAAGCAGGCCGTCGCCGTCGTAGTCACCCCAGCTCGAGCCCGGCGACCAGTTCCCCAGATTCACCCCGGCCTCCTTCGCCTTATCGGTAAAGGTGCCGTCGTGATTGTTGTGGTAGAGGCGATTCTCGCCGTAGTTGCCCACGTAGAGATCGGGCCAGCCGTCGTTGTCGTAATCGGCCACCGAGCAGCCGTAGCCCCAGCGATCATTTTGCACGCCCGCCTTGGCGCTGACGTCGGTGAAAGTGCCGTCGTGATTGTTATGAAACAGGGCGGAGTGGGGCGGCTCTTCCTTGCCGTCAAGGGAGTTGAAAGTGGCGCCGTTGACCAGGTAGATGTCGAGCCAGCCGTCGTTGTCGTAGTCGATCAGGCACACGCCCGATCCGTTGGTCTCGACGATGAAGTCCTTCTGCGGGACGCCCATCTTGTGGACCCACCCCGACAGGCCGGCTTCCTTGGTGATGTCTTGAAAAATCACCGGGCCGCTATCGACGAATCCGCCGGCCGTAATGGGCCTGCGCTGCTCGTCGTACTGAGCCGGAGCGGCGACCCCGCCGGCAATGCCGCTCATCCCGCCCTGCTGCGGAGGCTTGGCCGGCGGCGCCTGCCCGGGCGCTGGGGGCTGCTGGCCCCGCAAATCGAATGGAAACAAAAGAGCCAGCAAAAAGGCTCCGGAAACTAACCCGCGCACACCCAAAAGACCGCTATCCCCCACGGTTTGAAGTGTATCGTATCGAGTGTCTTTCCCCTCATTATGCCGACTGTGCGGCCTTATGACCGCTCGGAGGGAGAATGGTCTCCCGCACGCATCGAAACTTCCGGCTTGCCCACGATCCGACCGCAAATCCGGTTATGCGCGCGTTCGGCCACTCAAAACGCGCTGTCATTCTGACGCTGAGCGCAGCGAAGCGGAAGAATCTGCGGTTGCCTTTGTCACTGCGTCCCAAACAAGGCCATCGCACGGGAGAAAGAATTGAAGGGCTGGAAGCGAGTGCGCAAGATTACCCTTATTGAGTCTGTGAACCCGGCCTGGGTAGATTTGAGTCGCGAATGGTACGACTGCGAGCCTGCCGACTATCGTCGTACTCTGGACCGAATGAATTCCTGAAAACAACCGCAGATCCTTCCCCTTCGCGTTGCTCAGGGTCAGGATGACAACGCGTTGGTGGTTTGAAGCGGGAGGATCACCCCCAAACCGGAAGTATCGAATTGTGCCCTGCAATTTGCGCTGCCTCCGCTGACTAAGGCAAGGCAGAAGCTCCAGCGCGGCGCGAAAGCCCGGATTCCGACGAGGTACCTTGGGCGCCGGCGCTTCGCCACGGAACCAACGCCGCAACATTTACCCTGGAACGAGATGCCTGGTTCCCCCACCGCACAGCCGCCCCGCCGCGGCTTGGAATCCTTTGCCTCCCGCGATTTCCGGCGTTACCAGCTCGCCCGCGTGGCCGTCATCCTGGGCGCCGAGGCGCAATCGGTGGCCGTGGCCTGGCAGGTCTATTCCATTACCCATCGCGCCCTCGACCTGGGCTATACCGGCCTGGCTCTCTTCCTTCCCGGCCTGCTTTTTCTCCTCCCTGCGGGTCATGTGGCCGACCGCTTCGACCGGCGCCGGATCATCCTGGTCTGCTACAGCCTGCAGGTCGTCTGCACCGCCACGCTGCTGGCGTTGACGCGCATGGGTTTGCACAGCGTACTGCCCATTTACGCCGTGCTGTTCCTCATCGGCACCGGGCGCGCGTTCTCCGGTCCCGCCAGTTCGGCTCTCATTCCCCACCTGGTCCCGGAGAAGCACTTCGTCAACGCGGTGACGTGGGGCGGGGCTATTTTTCAGTTCGCCAACACCGTGGGCCCGGCGCTGGGAGGCGTGCTGTTCACCCTCCCGCTGATGCGCCTGGTTCCGGACACAAAACTCGAAGGCGCGGGCATTGTGTACGTGTTCACGCTGGGAACGCTGGGCTGGTTCCTGGTGCTGGTAGGCAGCCTGGGAGTGCGGCCGGGGCGCATGGAGCATCGCGCGGCTTCGTTCAAGGTGGTTCTGGCGGGATTCCGTCACGTGATCCACATGCCCATGCTGCTGGGTTCGCTCTCGCTGGACCTGTTCGTCGTGCTGCTGGGCGGAGCGGTGGCGCTGATGCCCATCTTCGCCCAGGACATCCTCCACACCGGGCCCCGCGGCCTGGGCCTGCTGCGCGCCGCGCCCGCCGTGGGCGCGCTCATCACATCGCTGCTGCTGGCGCGCTTCCCGCTGCGGCGCAAGGCGGGCGTCCGGCTGTTCGTGTGCGTGGCGATCTTTGGCGCCGCGACCGTTGTTTTCGGGCTCTCCCGGAGCCTGTGGCTGTCGCTGTTCTCGCTGGCGATTACGGGCGCATCCGACATGATCAGCGTGATCATCCGCGGCTCATTGCTGCAACTGGCTACTCCCCCGGAGATGCGCGGACGGGTGAGCGCGGTCAACTCGCTGTTTGTGGGCGCCTCGAATGAACTGGGCGAATTCGAGAGCGGCGTTACGGCGCACTGGTGGGGCGCGGTCCGCGCCACAATCTTTGGCGGGGTGGGCTCACTGGTGGTCGCCGGCCTGTGGTCGGTGCTCTTTCCTGACCTCCGGCAGGCTGACGAACTGACCTCGGCCGTCTTGCTGGGACAGAACAAAACCGAACCCGAAGCGACGCCGGAAGCCGCGACCCTGACGTGAGAAACAGTTTTCAGTTTTCAGTTTTTGGTCTCGCTTGTGGATGGTCACTGGTTCGCTAAACTCGAGATTGAAGGCTGAGAACTGAAAACCGACAACTGACAACCCTGAACCGGCATCATGAAAACCTGGCAGAAGATCCTCATCATTACGCTGATCACCCTGGCGGTGGGCGGCGGGTATCTGTTGGTTGTGTGGCGGCACCGGCAGAACCCGGGAGTCGGCGGCACGCAGCAGCCGGAACAGCGCCTCTCAGCCGACGACGTGGCCGTGGTGCGCATGGAGTTCCCCATGCACTTCGAGGACGTGCAGGAACTGGCAGGCAAGAGCGTATGGATGAAGAACGGGTATGCAATGCCCTGCTACCCATACGCGAGCGGGCGCGTGGACTTCGCCAGACCCGCCGGCCTGATTCCGGCAGCGCAGCGGCTGGACATAAAGAAGGCGATCAAGGCCGCCGCGCCGGCCGGCGTTCATGACAATATCGAACACGGAAACCAGCAGGCGATGCTGGTTTTCACCCTGCCCGATGACCGGCGGCAATACGCAACGCCGGTGGGATTCCTGCAAGGCCAGGACGAGCATTACTACGGCGACCTGCTCTTCTACTACGACGATCCGCACACCATTTACAGCAATTGGCCGAAGGAAACATGGGCCGCCATCGATGCCCACCAGGTGAAGCCGGGCATGAGCGAGCTGCAGACGCGGATGGCCATCGGGATGAAGGCCCATCCTGACGGCCAGGTCGAGGGCAGCCGCACGGTGGACTACGACGTGAACGGCAAGCACACGATAGTGACCTATCGTCGGAATCGCGCCACCACCATCGAAACTCAATGACAGGGGGAAATCTCAGTTCCGAGCCCGCTGATGTTCGGGGGGATCTGTCTCCGCGCCCCGGTGCCTGTGGAAACTCACTCGGCGGCACAACCCGCATTCCCACGGATAGAGACCAAACCACGCCAAGAGCTTTACCTGCAGAAAGCCGTGCCGCTCTTGCCGGCGAAGAGAATGGCGCGCCCCGCAAAAGGGACATCGAAAACGCGATCGATGAAGGATGGACGAAAGCAATGGTCTGGCCCGCCGGTTTCGATGCGCGATACCCGGCAGAGTTTATCTCTAATTTTGACTGGACGTAAAACTTCGCAGCGGGATTACCCGATTCTTATATACAGGGTGTGGAAATCACTTTCGGTACCGCAGGACTATCTCTGCAGCAGATCGATCGGCTGCGAAAAGTCGGTGACGCGGACGTGCCTGGCCAGCGCTGGATGCCGGCGCTGGAGAGCCAGGTACATTTCCCAAGCGACTCGGCGGTAGCTGAAGTGACCGGCGGGGGCCGATCTCAGCTCGGAGATGTATTGCGCTTCGGCAAAATCCATCTTGAACAGGCAGCGAACGCGGGTGGCCAGCGGGAGGACGTAAAGCGCGGAGAGGGCGGCTTCCGGCGCCGAGCCGGCGGCGATGCGGGCGGCGGCGGTGTGGGCGGCTTCCACGGTGGCCTGGTAGTCGGCCAGGATTCCAGCTTCGGCCAGCAGGTCCACATCGGGGCCGAGGTCGCCGACGGTCGGGGTCTCGTAGCCGAGCCGGGCGGTGAATCCCTGCTTGATCTGGGTGGCGCGGCGATGGCGGTGCATGTCGCGGAAGCCGCCAATGTCCATGAGGATGTCGAAGCGCAGGGCCGCGCCGGCATGGAAGGCGCGCAGCGCCTCGTCGTGGCGCCCGCGCTGCTGCAAGCCTGCTTCGATGATCTCCTCCACGCGAGCGGCGGAAAGACCGGCCACCATGTCGCGTACCTGGCGATAGGGGTGGTCGCTGGCCCAGTAGATGAGGGTTGCGGCGAGCTCGACTTCCAGGGTTTCAGTGCGCTCGACGAGATCCACGAGCGGCGCGGGGGCAATGTCCACGCCGCTGAGCAGTTCGCGCGCGGCCTGTTCGAGCACGGCGCGCGTGGCAATGAGGTATTGATTCGGCTGGGCGTACTTAACCAGCGTCGGCGCGGTCCGGACTTCGCGGGTAAGGAGGTTGGCGGCTTCGGCTACCAGGGAGCCCTCTCCAACCGCAACTCCCGTTCCGTTGGCCTCATCCGCGGCAAACACCTCGGCTCCCGCTCCCGGCGCCATCCCTGCATACCGGACGGTTGCCGCCTTTTCGAACTCCTCCAGTTTATTCACGAACGCTGCCGCAGCCTGGGCGTTCACGTTCCATGCCGGGCCGGTGGCGGCGTCCCTGAGCCTGTTCCCCAGCTCGCGCACTTCGGCCATGGAATGGGAAAGGAGGCGCGAGACCTGCGTTTCCAGCGTGCGCGCATTCACGATCTGGCCCAGCGAGGTGTTGGTCGCCAGCGGCAGCAGGTAGCGCGCGTAGTCGAAAGCCCGCGCCCGCAGGGTTCGCTCGTACGCCTCCGGCTTCATGCCGTCGGGGCGGACCACCCGCTTCTTGAGCGCATCCAGCACTGCCGCCGAGGTGCGGTCATAGGCCGCGAACAGCCCGCGCACAGTGTTGGTGTAAAGCTCAGCCGACGGGGGATCTCCTCCAAAACCAGGAAAAAACCAGCCCGACTTCATGAAATTCTGGTACCGCGTCGAGCGCTCCTGGCCGTCCCAGCGCTGTTCGTCCACCAGCACGATAGCCGCCAGCAGGCTCAGCCGCTCCACCGCGAAAGCGATGTGAGCCAGGTCGGCGATGGAGCGATGGCCATATTGGAAATAGAATGTATTCAGGAACTGTTCGGCACGCTGAGCGCTGATTTCGGCCAGCGACTCGCGCATGGAGAGCGCCGAACGGGAATACTTGGCCATGGCGTAGGCCAGGACCTCGGGATCGGCGCCGTGGACCGCAAAAACATCGGTCTGGTTGTTGGCGCCGGCGGGACAGGAAGAATCAGGACGAAAAGTTTCGCTGGACATGATTGCGTGCTCGCGACCAGAATACGTCATTGAGGGTTGCGCCGGTGAGGCGGGCGCAGACCCATGCTGTGGTAGCCTTTTCGGGCGCTGGAGCACCCGGTCATGCGGGAGTATCTAATAAGAACATCCCAAAGTCCGCGGCCATTGCCCTCCGGCCGCTGGGTGATGACCCAACGCTGGAACGATCTCCTATTTGCGCACTGGCCCATTTCCCCCGCCTCCGTAGCGCCCCTCATCCCCGATGGACTCCAGGTCGACACGTACCACGGCTCCGCGTGGCTGGGAATCGTTCCTTTCTGGATGGATCGGATCAAGTTCCGCGGGCTGCCGCCTGTTCCCTTTACGCGCAGCTTTCCCGAACTGAACCTGCGTACCTATGTCCGCGATCAGCGGACCGGCACTCCGGGCATTTTCTTCCTGTCACTGGACGCCAACAATGTTCTCGCGGTGGCGTTTGCGCGCGCGGCCTACAGCCTGCCGTATTACTGGGCGGAGATGAGGCTCGAGCAGCGCTCGGAACGGGAGTTCGCCTTCTACAGCCGGCGGCGGTGGACAAATCCACCGCTGATCTTCAAGGCGCGGTACCGGGGACTGGGCCCGACCCGCAAACTGGCGGAGAGCCGCAGCGGCTCGCTGGAATACTTCCTCACCGAGCGCTATTGCCTGTTTAGCCGCGGCCGCAACGGGGAGCCCATGCGGGCCAACGTCCACCACATTCCCTGGCCGCTGGAGGAAGCCGAGGCAGAGATCGAAAGAAACGACCTGCCTTCCGCGTTGGGAATCCGGCTTCCGGACCAGGCCCCGGTGCTCCACTATTCCCGTCGCCTGGCCGTCTACCTTTGGCAGCTGGAGCGCATCAAGCCGGTCCGCGCCCAGCAGAGAATCCCCGCCGAAGCCATGCCTTCGGTGTAAGCAAGTTCGTCATGCCGCGAATGGTGCAAATCGAGCTTGCTGACTCGCTGTCGCACAGCGGCGCTAACTAACAAGAGGAAATCTTCCGTGCCCCATCTTCGCGCCTTCTTTCTGGCGCGAAGGTGGGAGACCACGAACCCATGTTGAACACTATGGACTTTCGTACCCTGCATCTCTGCAGATTCTTGTCCCACAATGAATGTGTCCATCGGCCGATGGATGCGCTCCTCGCCCTCCCCGGGAGCGAAAGCGCTATAGAAAAGGGCCGCGGCAGCGATGCCCATCGCCGCCGCGGCCCTCAATCTCAGCTACCCGCATTATTTCTGATCACTGATCACTGATCACTGACCACTGCTTACATTGTTCTCCCCACCGCCTTCGCCACCAGCCGCAGTTCCTTCATGAGCTGATCGAACTGGTCGAGATAGAGCGTCTGCGCCGCATCGGAGGCAGCTTTGTCCGCGTTCGGATGCACTTCCACCAGGACGGCGTCCGCGCCCGCGGCCACCGCTGCCCGCGCCATGGGACCCACCATGTCGCGGCGGCCGGTGCCGTGCGACGGATCGGCGACGATGGGCAGGTGCGACAGCTTCTTCACCACGGGAATGGCGGAGATATCCATGGTGTTGCGGGTGGCGGTTTCGTAGGTGCGGATGCCGCGCTCGCACAGGATGACCTGGTAGTTGCCGCCGGAAAGGATGTACTCGCTGGAAAGCAGCAACTCCTCGATGGTGGCCGCCATGCCCCGCTTGAGCATCACCGGCTTGCGCACCTGCCCGAGTTCGCGCAGCAGGTTGAAGTTCTGCATGTTGCGCGCGCCCACCTGGAACAGGTCGACCAGAGGCAGCATGGGCTCGATCTGACCGATTTCCATCACTTCGCTGACCACCAGCAGTCCATACGCATCGGCCGCCGCGCTCATCAATTCGAGTCCCGGAATCCCCATCCCCTGGAACGAATAAGGTGAACTGCGCGGCTTGTAGGCCCCGCCGCGCAGAAACGCGCCTCCCGAGGCTTGCACCTGCCGGGCCGTCTGGAAGATCTGTTCCCGGCTCTCAATGGAGCACGGGCCGGCCATGACCAGTACGCGCTCGCCGCCAATCTTCACCCCGTTGCGGAATTCGATGACCGAGCCTTCGGGGCGCCAGCCGCGGCCGGCCAGCTTGTAGGGCGAGCTGATGCGGTGAACGTGCATCACCCCGGGCAAGAGCTCAAATTTGCTCAGATCGAGGCTGGCCGTGGGACCCACACCAGCCAGGATGGTCTGGCTTTGGCCGGTGGTGCGGTGGACCTCGACCCCGGCTTCCGTCATAGCGTCGATGACCGCGTCGATCTGGTCCTCGGTCGCCCTTTCCTGCATGGCTACGATCATTGCTTCGTCCCTGTCTCAGGCGCCTGGGTCTGCTGCGCGCCGGTGCCTTGGCCCAAGTCATCGCGGCCCGCATCCGCTTCGGGAGAATCCGATCGGCCGGTCGAGGCGGCCATCGCCTGGGCATGTCTCTCCGACGCCAACTCGTTCCGTTGCAGAGCGCGCATCACGTCGATGATCCGCTCGTAGATATGCGTCAGTTCGATGTCCGGCAGGGGACCCTTGTTGTTGGCGCGCACATTGTTGTAGATCACCTTTTCGCGGGCCGGCTCGTACACCGGCAGCGACGTGGCCGCTTTCAGGTGACCGATAAGCAATGCGGCGCGGGCGCGCTCGTTGAGCAATTCCACGAGCTGGCGGTCCAGCACATCGATTCGATTCCGCAATTCTTCCAGCGTCATTCCATCCTCTGTACCGGCTATCAGCTATCAGCTATCAGCTTTCAGTTGATCATCGCTCATGCAGGCCCACTTACCCAGCATTTGCGTAGGCTGATAGCCAAGGGCTGATCGCTGAAAAGCCGGGTGCCCCACCCTCGCCGCGTATTTGTTTTTGCGGCTAGGGTGGGAGCTGCTCCCTGCAGATTTCGCTTAACGGGCCGTCGCCGAGACCGCCGGGCGAAGGCCCGAAATAAATCGAGCCACCTCGCCGGGCGCTTCCTCCGGGGTGGACCGCTCGATCAACTCCACGATCGCGCTGCCGACGACCGCCGCATCTGCGAACTCCGCCACCTGGGCGACATGTTGGGCATTGGAGATGCCGAACCCCACGGCCACCGGCAGCTTGCTCCATCGGCGAATGCGCGCGACCAGGGCCTCCGCGTCGGAGGTCATGTTTTGCTGCTTGCCGGTAATGCCGACGCGCGAGATGGCGTAAATAAACCCCTTGCTGTGCGCGGCGATGGCCTCAACCCGCTCATCGGGACTGGTGGGCGCGGCCAGAAACACCGGCGCCAGGCCCACGCGGTTCATTTCGGCCAGGTATTCGGCGGCCTCCTCGACGATCATGTCGATCACCAGCACGCCATCGGCGCCCGCCGCTGCAGCATCGTCGGCAAAACGCGAGACGCCGTAGCGCAGCACAGGATTGAAGTAAGTGAATATGATCAGGCCGGCGTCCGGCCGGGCGGCGCGAATATCGCGCGCGACGGCAAGCACCGCGGACAGGGTGGTCCTGCGCGCGAGGGCACGCTCCATCGCGCGTTGAACAACGGGGCCGTCGCCGAGCGGATCACTGAACGGCACGCCCAGTTCGATCACGTCCGCGCCCGCGTCAATCGCGGCGATTGCAATGGCGCGCGTCGCCTCGACCGTGGGGTCGCCGGCGGTCAGGTACGCCACCAGGCCAGGTTTCTGATCGAATCGGATGGCCATCCCAGTTCTCTTGGGTGCCCCAGGTCCCCGACTTTGGGACCTGGGAATGCGCTAATCTTCGCTCCTACAGCTTCAATTCCCGGGCGAGGATGCCCATGTCCTTGTCGCCGCGTCCGGAGAGGTTCACCACCAGTATGTCACGCGGCGACAGTCCCGGAGCGATGCGCATGCACTCCGCCACCGCGTGGGCGCTCTCAAGCGCGGGCAGGATGCCCTCCGTGCGCGCCAGCTTGACCACCGCGTTCAGCGTGGCGGCATCGTCCTGCGAGGTGTATTCGGCGCGGCCGGAGTCGTGCAGCGCCGCATGCTCCGGACCAATTGAAGCATAGTCAAGACCCGCGGAAACGGAATGGGTTGGCGCGATCTGACCATACTCATCTTGCAGCACGTAAGAATACGTGCCCTGAAGCACGCCCGGAGCACCGCCGCTGAAGCGCGCGGCATGCTCGCCGAGAGCCGTGCCGCGGCCGCCGGCTTCGACGCCGATCAGCCGCACCTCGCGATCATCGAGGAATTCATAGAAGGCGCCGATCGCGTTGGAGCCGCCGCCCACGCATGCGATCACCGCCGTCGGCAGGCGGCCCTCTTTCTCCAGGATCTGCTCCTTGATCTCGCGGCTGATGCAGCGGTGGAAATCGCGCACCATGGTGGGATAGGGATGCGCGCCGAGTGCGCTGCCCAACAAGTAATGCGTGGTCCGGACATTGGTGACCCAGTCCCGCATGGCTTCGCTGATGGCGTCCTTCAGGGTCTTCGATCCCGACGAAACCCCACGCACCTCCGCGCCCAGCAGGCGCATGCGCAGCACGTTCAGTTCCTGGCGCGCCATGTCCACGTCGCCCATGTAGACAACGCATTCCATGCCCAGCAGCGCGCATACGGTGGCCGTTGCCACGCCGTGCTGGCCCGCGCCGGTTTCGGCGATGATGCGCTGCTTGCCCATGCGTTTCGCAAGCAGGCCCTGGCCGAGCGCATTGTTGATTTTGTGCGCGCCGGTGTGGAGCAGGTCTTCGCGCTTCAGATAAACTCTCGCCCCGCCCAGGTCCTCTGTGAGCCGCTTGGCAAAGTACAAAGGCGTGGGCCGGCCGGCGTAATCGTGCAGCAGCAGGTTCAATTCCGCCTGAAACGCGGCATCGACTTTCGCGGCTTCGTATTCATGCTCGAGCTCCAGCAGGGCGGCCATCAGCGTCTCGGGCACATAGCGCCCGCCATAGACGCCGAACCGCCCCGGCCGCGACTCCGAAGGGATGGATGGAAGAATGATGGATGCCATGGCTCTCCTGCGCTGCCAAACACTCAATTGGGCTGACTCCAGTGTACTAGGACCATTGTTCTAAGTTTGTCATCCTGAGCGAAGTTGGGCTCGCGCTTGCGCGAGCCCAACGCAGTCGAAGGATCTGCGGTTGCCTTTCGTTGGCGAACCAGGACATGGATTCTGCGCGAACAAACACCCCCGAAGATGCGTCGCCAAACATTGCCTGATCCTCATGAGCCCGGACCCCGCATGCAGGCCTCTTCCGCCATAGCCTTGACGCGGGAAACGCGATCCTCCACGCTTCCCGCCTCGATATCAAAAATCTCGAACCCAAACTCGCGATACGTCGCTTCGTGAATCCGCTCGTCCCGGTCAGGATGAATCTCTTCATCTGATGTTTTGACCCCCTTGGGGATTAACGCTCGGCCCCGCCGCGCGCATTGGCGACGAACCGGCGCACTTTTTCAGGATCTTTCCGCCCCGGCGCGGCTTCTACGCCGCTGGCCACGTCCACACCCCACGGCCCCAGGATGGCGATGGCCTCCGCCACATTGTCGGGGTTCATGCCGCCGGCCGCGATAAGCTTTGCTTTTCGCTCATGGCTAAACAGGCCCGCTCGCGCCCGCATCCAGTCGAATGTGAGGCCTGTCCCGCCCACGGCCGCCGCCGTACGCGAGTCCACCAGGACTGCGTCAGTATTGGGATCGGCTGCCATTGCCGCGGCCTGCTCTTCTGCGCTCTCGCCGAAATGCACCACGCGCACAATGCGAATGCCGGCGCCAAGCCGGTCGCGCAGTTGTGCCGTCATGCGCGCGTCCACATCCGAATGGAGTTGCAAACCCGTCAATCCACAGTCGCGCGCGGTCGCGCAGATTTGCTCCACCGTCGCGTTCACAAACACGCCGATCTTTTCCAGTTCAACCGGCAAATGCGGCACGATGGCCGCAACCTGCGCGGCTGTGACGCGGCGCGGACTGGGCACGAAGACAAAACCCACCGCATCCGCGCCCGCATCCGCGGCCAACTGCGCATCCTCGAGCGATGTGTTGGCGCAAATCTTCACCCAGATGCGCGAGCCACTGATCATCGCAATCCCACCGGATTTGCGATAAGGCCCGCCAATGCCGCACCAGGATCAGGTTGCCGCATCAGGCTCTCGCCGATGAGGAAAGCATCAAATCCCGCGGCGCGCAGCTGCGCGATGTGCTCCGGCGTACCGATGCCACTCTCGGTCACCCGTACAACGTTGCGCGGGATGCGGCCGATCAGTTCGAGCGAGGTCTCGAGGCGAACATCGAAGGTCTTCAGATCGCGATTGTTCACCCCGATGGCGTCCGCGCCCGTGCCGCCCAGCGCATCCAGCACACGATCGAGTTCACCGGCGGTGTGAACCTCCACCAGCACGTCGAGTGACAGGTCGTGAGCCGCCGCCGTGAAGCGCTTCATCTCGGCATCACCGAGCGCGGCAGCGATCAGCAGGATGGCATCGGCGCGATGGGCGCGTGCCTCCACGATCTGGTACTCATCGACGGTGAAGTCCTTGCGCAGGCAGGGCAAGTCCACTGTCTCGGACGCGATTTCGAGGTTGCGTAATGCGCCCTGGAAGTATGGCTCATCGGTAAGCACCGAGAGAGCGGCCGCCCCGCCCGCGGCGTAGCGCGAAGCCAGCCAGGCAACATCGAATTCCGCGCGAATGAGACCTTTCGAAGGCGAGGCCTTCTTGATTTCCGCAATAATGGCCGCGCCGGTTTTCGCTTTCCGCCGCAGCGCCGCAGCCCATCCGCGCGGCTGATGCGCCGCGGCGCGCCGCTCCAGTTCGGCCGCCGGCTCGCACTGCGTGGCCCGCGCCACGGTAGCTCGAGTCGTCGCCAGGATCGTGTCCAGTTGGGTGGGCATGAGGTATATTCCGGGCCCGCGATCAACGCGTTCTTCAGCACCGGAGCGATCTTCAGTTTAGCTTAGACGAAGGCTGAGCAGCTTGTCGCAAAGATCGTGGTTTGAAAGGGCACGACTTTAGTCGTGCCGTAACCAGCCCGAAATCAACCCTGGCTTTAGCCGCTGAGGGATGGTCTTCTCCCAGATTCGGATCGCCCCCACAGGCTGTTACGACCCAAAGCCTGCCCTGTGCGGTCTACGCCTTGGCCATCGAACAGGTGGCGACGATTTCCTCGAATTGCGCGGCCCGGTGCTCCGATGTGTGATGCGAAAGAATGCGCTCCCGGGCCCGGGCGCCGATGCGCGTGCGTTCCTCTTCCGATATGCCGGTGAGGATCTCCGCCACTTCGCGCGCATCGTGCGGCAGCAGGATTTCTTCGCCGGGGGTGAGGAACTCCTCGAGACCGGGCCAATAGTCGGACAGAATTGCCGCCCCACATGCCGAGGCTTCAAACAGCCGTCCCGAGGGCGAGTAACCGGCCGCGACCATGTCGGCGCGCGTCAGATTCAGCGAGAATCGCGAAGACGAATAGAAGAACGGGTGCTCGCGCGGGGAAAGATCAATCATGCGCCCCACGTTCGGCTGCCACGGAATTCCGCCGGGATACTGCGGGCCGGCGACAATGAAACGGTGATCGGGCAACAGCCGGGCAGGCTCATTCAGAAGCTGCATCAGTTTCGCCTGCCGGTCGCGCGCATAGGTGCCGAGATAGCTGAGGTCGCACTGGAACTCCGGACAAACCGTCACCGGCCGGTACATGTCCGCGTCCACCGAGCAGTAGAACGGCACCGCCCAGGAAGCCCCGAAGTCTTCCTGGAGTTCCGCGAGCGCCGGGCCGCCGGTGAAGCTGAGGTATGCGTCGTACAACGGGATGAGCGATGGTTCGAGGTATGGCGTCTTGCCCTGCTCGCGCAATTGCGAGACGGTGATCGGCGTGTCGATGTCGTAGAACAGGACCGGGCCATAATCGGAGTTGATCAAAGCGCGCGTTGCCGCGATGGCGTCAGGGAAGTACGAGCCGATGAGAATGACGTCGGCATCCGCGGAGAGGGCCACCAGTTCGCGCGCCTCCCGAGCCCACTGCTCATACAGCCGCACGCTGCAGAACTCGGGTTGGGGAAGATCGCGATTGTTGTGATACCACTCCACGTCCTTCTCGACAAAATAAATGCGGTGTCCTTTTCGCGCCAGGGCCTTGGCCAGGGAGCGATAGGTCGTTGCATGGCCGTTGCCCCACGAGGAGGTGATGGTGAGTCCGTAAATAACAATCTTCATGCGCGCTCCTCGAGGAGAGTTTCCGGTTGCAACGCGGCCTGGTCGGTGAGCTTTCTCTGCTCCTGCGGACAATGTACACGATTATGGTCCCCGGTGGGTACACACCGCTCCGGATCGCATTTCATTGACTGGCGGAACGTCTCGCGCCGGCAACGCGCATCCGCAGAGGCCCACCTCCAGCCGCTCGTGATGGCTCGCGGCTGGTTGTTGGTTCATCTGCGCGCGCGTCTCCAGATATGCGGCATACCTTCGCCGCGTAGTTCGTGTAATCGCAGGGAAGAGCGGTGATCGCGCCGCTCGACAAAATGATCCATTCCGCCCCGGTGGCACGCAGAGCCCGGATTCGTTGTGCATCGGTGGCGTCATTCAGGCCCTTCTGCGCCGTTTCGCCCCTCCTCCAGTCTGCGGTCAAATCGGGAGCAATGGATGCGATTCCACCATCCTTTGAGTAGTCGGGAACCGCACTTCGTTCCGCGAACGCCCTGAAATTCTGCGCATCTTCGCCGCGCGCCGAAATGTAGTTCGCGTCCAGGGCGATGACTGCGCCTTTCGAAGTATGGTTCCTGATCCACAAGAACGCCTGTTCCCATCCGTTGGCCGGCTCGACCCATGGGAGCTCAAGATGGTTTGAGCCGGGAAACAAATCAAGCTGCACAACCAGCACGAGAGCGCCGGCCGGGGAAATCATTGCCGCCCATCGCCATGCGCGGCGTCTCAATACCCACTCACCCAGAGCCGCTCCAACCACAATGATGGTGATGACATACACCGTCTGAAATACGCGGAGGGGCTGCAATCGCGCCACCGCATAACTGGCCATGCCGGGGCGCGCAAACAGCATGGCAATTGGCAACGTGCTCCCACAACTGCCCGGGTCCCAGCTTGGGATAAAGGAACTGCTCGATCAGCGAAGTCTCCGAGTCTTTCTGGCGGATGTCGGAACTTGGTTCGCGATGGAGCAATTTTTTGAAGAAATGTCCCACCGCCTTGCGCAGCGACAATCCCTTGATGCGCTGCGCGCCCCACGCGGCGGAGATCTGCTCGCAGGGAACGCCCCACACCTTCTCGGTATAGCTTTTGAAGAAGGTGAGATATAACTCGCGCCCGAAGCGGTTGATGAGGAAGTCCTCAAGGGTCTTTTCCGGCTTGCGCTGGAACAGGTGCGCCTTTATATAGCTCAGGCCGATGCGCATGGTGCGCAACCATCCCAGGCGGCGCAGGGTATCGGCCGAGAGCGATAGCGGGTAATCGAAAAAGGACCGCATGAAGTAAATGCGGCTTTTGCGTGGCCGCACCAGCAGAACACAATCGGGATCGTCGGCCAGTGCCGCGCCGGAATGCGACCCGGCAGCCTTCGCCGCGACGCTTACCGTGCGTTTCTGATTCTGATAGCGGATCGCAAATTCGCGATCGCCTTCTCCCGCCTCGATGGGCATCAGCGATGTCCACCAATCCATCACGCGGTCGGATTTGGAGAAGAACCGGTGCCCGCCGATATCAATGCGATTGCCGTTGTACCGGATGGTGCACGAGAGCCCTCCGATGCGGTGGCTCGATTCCAGGACGATGGGGCGAATCGAAGAGCGGCGGCATAATTCCAAAGCGGCAGTGAGTCCTGCCGGACCGGCCCCGATGATAATTGCGGTCTCCTGCCCATGGGTATGCATAGAACGCGTAATATCTTCTCCCTTGTTCGCAGACGATTCGCGGGCGCGGCCGGATTGATTCAAGCTAGATAAATGCAACCAGCAGTCCTCTGCGGTTCGGCCTCCCGATCACACGAAGCAGGCGCGCCCTTTTTGAGCAAAATATGCGGGATGTGTGAGATAGGTTGCTTAGAAAGAAGGTTGCCTGGCGGCCATGCCGGCGAGGAAAGAAGTGACAGGCGCGCAGCGCGCGTGGATTGGTGCGGATCAGCAGTGGCGTATTGCGATTGGGCCGAGAGATACGCTTCCGCCTGGTCCCGGCGAATATCGCAATGTGAAACTAAGGCCGCGGGCTTAGAGCAGTACGTGAGAACTGGATCTCAGGACTGACTTGCTGACTCGCTACGTCGCAAAGCGACGCTGACTTGCTGTCTTTGTCTAAAAGAACCGCCCTTCAATGCGGTCAGGATCCGCGGTCCGAGTTCTCACGAAGACTCTTTAGCCCCTGAGGGAGGGTCTTCCTGGTTTACAGAATTTCTTAAAGAACTCTAGCGCGCCCTCTTAACCCTCGCCCTCAGTCGCCGATCACCGGCCAGTCGTTCACCCACTCCAGTTTCTTGATCCACTGATAGGGATGTCCGCTGTCGGCCAGGTTGTGGGCGTGGAAGATGATGAGGCTGTCGCCGTTCACCTCGTCGAGATACGCCGTACCTCCGCCGGGAGCGCCCCAATGGTCGTCGCCCTGGATCAGTACCGTGCCCCCGCCATCCAACATCGGCGTTCCAACCTCTTCCACGAATGGACCATGAGGACTGCTGGAACGTCCCACGGCCTGCTTGTAATCGTTGCTGGCCACGTCCGCCTCACAGCAGTAATCCACTGACACGAAAAGGTAGTAAAAGGCGCCGTGCCGGACCAGCGATGCGCCCTCGATGGGATTGTGGGGAACGCCGGGGCGCGTGGCCAGATCGTAGCGCGTGGGATTGGACGCCAGCAACAAGCCGGTAGCAGGATCGATCTGCCGCTGCGTGATGCCCCCAAAATAACTGCCGTAGGTCAGCCAAACGCTGCCCTCGGAGTCAACCAGGATGGTAGGATCGAGCGCATTGAAGTCGTCGCCGGGATTGGATTCCAGGACCAGGCCGCGGTCCACCCACTTGTAGTCCGGGTCAGCGGCAGCGAGCGTGGCATTGGTAACCAGCCCGATCACACTCTGCTGCGTATGAAGCAGCGAGCCGTTGTAGTAGACGTGGTACTGGCCATTGAAATAGGAAATATCAGGCGCCCACAAGCCCATCACTCCGGGAATTTTCTGCTTCACCCAGGCCGGCATCCCGGCGGGAAAGATGCTGCCGCAGGTCCTCCAGTTGACTTGGTCCTGCGAGCAGTGGATGGGGAGGTTTCCGGTGGCGGGGAATCCCGCCACATCGGTACTGAAAGCGTAATACGTCGAGCCCCGGCAGATGATGCTGGGATCCAGGACCGGCAACGTCTCGCCGGTAAGAGCGTAGTGAGCAAGAGGATCGGAGGCTTCTGAGGCGTATGACAGGTGGCCAAACACCATAACACCGCAGGAGCAGCAGAGCAGAGAAAGAAGCAGGACCAGCAGGCAGACACCTGCAGTCCGCCCGGGGGATGACATGGGAAGACCCTTCAGGAACTAGGAAACAGGATAATCGAGGTATTTACTTTTGAGGCAATAACCCGTAGGTGGTATTGCTCCGGGAAATCATGCGGCCCTGCCATCCAGGGCGACCGGATCACCCCGCCACCGGAACCTTGAGCTCGATGGCGATCTCCGGCACCGACATTAAGGTGTTATGAATCAGGCAGCTATGCACCGAGCGCACCATGCCCGATTGCTGCTCCCCGGTCAGCGTGACGGGGCAGTCCACCTCGATCCGGAAATTGCCCAGGCGCGCGGGATGCATCAGCTTCTCGGCGTCCACGGTGACCTCGACGCCGCCCGTGGCCAGGCTGCGCGTCTTCAGGTACTGGACGGCATAAAAAGCCGCACAGGAGCCCAGCGCGGCCAGCATGAGCTCGGGCGGCGTCATGCCCTCGTCGTTTCCCCCGTTTTCCACCGCCTGATCGCAGAAGACCCTGTGCTGCCGGGCATGGATGGCAAATTGAACCTTGTCCAGTTGTTCGACTTTGACCTGCATCGCTTCCTCCCCGAGGGCCGTCCTCGCCTTCATACGCGTGAACGCGGAACTGGATTCAGTCTCCATTTCTGCGCGCGAACCAGTCTGTATCGTGGAACACACCCATCCGCCGGGCGCCGCCATCTGGTTCGGGTCAACGTCCGCAAAACCACTTAGCTCTTTGCGAATCATGGCTGGAATCGCGGCGCGGGCGGTCAGTGTGTCGCCATGCTCAGAAACACCAATTCCGAGCTCAGGGGGTTCTGCAATCGCACCCGGAGCCCCGCTCCCATCAACTCCCTTCCCGTGGCCGCGCGATCGGGCGCGCCGCCATCCTGGAAATGAAGCCGATACGTCTTGCCCGCGTCGAGCCCGGCGAGCACAAACCGGTGTTCCGCCTCATCCGGCGTGCTGCCGCGGAATGCGAACACCACGCCCTTGT
Source organism: uncultured Acidobacteriota bacterium (assembly GCA_963720105.1). Lineage (GTDB taxonomy): Bacteria > Acidobacteriota > Terriglobia > Terriglobales > Acidobacteriaceae > Telmatobacter. The sequence goes on from CAVREL010000062.1 coordinate 104,757, forward strand.
CGCCCGCCGGATCCCAGTACTCAACCCCATCCCAATGCACGCCATCCGGCCGCGCCGAAACGTGATAGAGGTGCGCGTCTCGAATCAGCGGCCGCAGTTCGCGCTTGTACAGCGCGATCGCCTGTTTCGCCGCTGCGTGCTGCTCCGGGGTCCACTGGCTTGTATCCAGCATCAGCGTGATCCAGCCCATCATGCCGCTGCGCAGCATGTACAAAAGGTTCTCCGGCCGCGGCGTGGGCCACTTTTCCACGTAGCTCTCCAGCATGGCCGCCGGCAGTAAGTAGCTTGTGTCGTAAAACGCACGGCGATTGGACAGCGGATCATATGTGTCGGTAATGGAAAAATAGTCGCCATGCGCGGCGGTCCCAAAATCGACCATGCGCCCGCCGTCGTTGCAAATCTCGAACAGCAGCCCGGGGTGCTCCCGACGGGTGTGCTCGTAAATGTCGTAGTAAGCGCGCACCGCATGATAGCTCACATCCGTCTCGTTCGAGGCGTAGACGAAATCCGAACCCCACTCGTGCTTCACCACCATCGATTTGTCCGGCGGCGCGTGGGGATGATCGTCGCGCACGCAGCCCTGCGCCACCAGGTAGCCGTCGTGCTCCAGCATGTCGAGGTGGTAGTCGTCGACGATGCGCTTCACCTCCTTGCGAAAATAATCATGCGCGGCGGGAACACCCAGGTCCACCGTCTGACCCTTGAACTCCTCAGGTTTCCAGTCCGTCCCCACATCGGCCACCAGCCAGTCGCGCACCTTGGGGTCGTGCACGTTCAGCGCGCCCGGCTCGGTGTCGAGCGCGGCCTGCGTCCAGTCAACCCAGATCCCGAACCGCAGCCCACTCTTGTGCGCCTCATCGGCGATGAAGGCCAGGCCGTGCGGGAATTTCTTTGGATTCGGATACCAGTCGCCCACGCCGCGGAACCAGCCGGCGTCGATGTGAAACATCTCAACACCCATTTTCTTCGATTCGCCGATCATGCGCAGCGCCAGCGGCTCGTCGACCGCCATGCCGCTGCCCCAGCTGTTGTTCACCACCAGCGGATAGTGCTCGTCCTTCCACGTGAGCGGGTTGCCCAGCACCGCGCGCACCCAGGGGCGAAGCTGGTTGCCCGCGCTATCCGGCCCGCCTTCAAATGCGCCCAGAAAAACGGTCGGTGTTTCAAAGCTCCCGCCTGGCACGAGCCGCGTGCGGAACGGCCCCGGATCGGGATCAAGCCCGAGCACAGTTTTGAGGCTGTTCCCGCTTCGCTCCAGGCTGATCCGCGTGCGCCCGCTGAACTCGATGCCCGCATACCAGCCGGCCTGCGATCCGGTCGGAAAATACACGATCTCCGCGGGAATGATCTCCCGCGGCACGTCCTTTGAACGGTCGCCGTAGGTGGACGAGGCGCCAGTCCACCGGTAGCCCTCGTTCACTCTCTCGTCATGCGTGCCCTGCGCCGACGGCGTGTCCGCGCCCTTCTCCACGTAGAGGTTGCGCACCTCTTCGCCTGCGGAAATCTCCCAGTCGAGCCGCAACGAATCCACCTTCGGCAGCCAGACTTCCTTATCACCCAGATTTTCAATCACAATCCGGTGCTCGATGGGTCCAAAGTCCGCGCGCGCTTGCCACTCCCAACGCAGGCGAAGATGAGGTTCCGCCGATTCATAGACAAAAACAACCCGACGCTGACGCTCGTGGATATCAAGTTCTTTCTTGTGCTCCCACGTGATCGCAACCTTAGCTCCGTTCATCTCGGCGAAACTTGGTAACGGCTCCTGGGCGCGGTTCGTCAACGACAGGTGCGCTGGTCCAATCATGATCGCGATTCGCGGCCCCTCTCGCTTTGAATCCAACATCAGCGAAATGTCCGATGTCTGGACGATGGGGTCCGGCGGGGCGGTCGCCGCGAACATAACCCCCACGCCCAACGACGCGATCACAAACAAGAAGCAACGATGACAGCGCATGATGCGCCCAAGATAGCTCGCATCCGCATCCACTGGCAAACCCGTCGCGATGCCTGGGAACAACCAACCTTCCGTGCCCCATCTTCGCGCCTTTTTTCTGGCGCGGAGGTGGGAGACCACGAACTCCAACAGCTCTCCAATCCATCCGCCAAAACACTTCGTCATGGTGAGTCTGCGCCACCATATCCGCCGCATCTAAAATGGCGACAACGGCGCTCCCATGAAACGCGCACTCCAATCCGCCATTCTTTTTCTGCTTTCCATCTGTGTTATTTCCTCCCCCGCGCAAACCCCGCCGCCGCATCCGCCAATCGTCTTCACTATCCTCGACGAGAACAACACCGCTGTTCCCGGCGCCGAAGTCACCATCCAGGAGCCCGGCAAACCGCCCACCCGCCTCACCACCGATTACAACGGCCGCGCCTCTTTCATCCCCCAGGGCACGGCTCTCTACTCCGTTCAAGTCCAGAAGCCCGGCTTCTACGCATCCACAACCAACGACAACGATCCGATCATTCGCGAACAGCGGATCATCCTCGGCCACGAGCAGATGGTCATCCAGCAGGTCAACGTCGCTGCCTCGGTCCCCGGCATCGATCCCGAGCAGGTCTCCGACACCTTTACCATGGACCTGCCGGAAATCATCAACCTCCCCTATCCCACCTCCCGCGACATCCGCAACCTCCTCCGCTTCTATCCCGGCGTGGTCGAGGACTCCAGCGGGCAAATCCATGTGGCCGGCTCCGAAACCTGGGCGACTCTCGATCTGCTGGATGACTTCGACATCCGCTCGCCGGTGAGCGGCATTCTCGCCATGCGCGTCAGCGCCGACGCGGTGCGCTCCATCGACCAGGAGACAACCCGCTATCCTGTCGAGTTCGGCCGCAGCACCGGCGGCGTAGTCGCCTTCTACACCGGCATGGGCGACAACAAATTCCGCTTCAACGCTACCGACTTCATTCCCTCGTGGCACCAGGTCAACGGCCTGCGCTTCGACAAATTCGTTCCCCGCCTCACGTTCACCGGGCCGCTCCAGCGGGGCCGCGCCTGGTTATTCGACGGGCTCGAACTCGAATACGACAACATCTACATCAAAGAACTCCCTTCGAACGCCGACACCAATCACCTCGTCCGCGGCAGCAACCTGTTTCGCGGGCAGGTGAACGCCACGCCGCGCAACATCATCACCGCCGGCCTGCTGTTCAACGACTACCATTCGCCCTACGAAGGGCTGTCGTCGCTCGTTCCGCAACCAAGCACGACCAGGCGCGACACCATCGCCTGGCTGCCCTACGTCCGCGACCAGCACAATTTTTCCAATGGCGCGCTGCTCGATGCAGGTCTGGGCGTGGTTCGTTTTCGCGACGGCTACGAGCCCCACGGCAACAGTCCCTTCGAACTTACGCCCGAACTTTCGCAAGGCAGCTACTTTGAAAATGCCGCCAGCCAGTCGCAGCGTATCGAAGGCAATGTGGCGCTCTATCTGCCATCCCGCCAATGGAAAGGCCGTCACGATTTCAAGGCCGGTATCGACATCGACCACATCGGCCTTCACTCCTCCCTCACGCGCGCGCCGGTCAGTTATCTGCGCGAGGACCGCACGCTTCTCCGCCGCAGCACCTTCCCCGCATTCACACCCTTTACGCGCCACAACGTGGAAGCAGGCGCATACCTCGAGGACCGATGGGCTCCGCGCACCGGCCTGCTCATCCAACCCGGCCTGCGTTTCGATTGGGACGAGATTATCCGCCGCCCGCTGCTTTCGCCTCGCCTTGCCGCGGTGTACTCAGTCTCCGAAAAATCGAAAATCTCGGCAGGCATCGGAGTCTATTACGAGCACACCCAGCTCGAATACCTGGAGCGCGCGTTGGCCGGAATTCGTTACGACACCTACTACGCCACCGATGGCGTCACGCCCACCGGCCCTGCACAACAGACCGCATTCGCATACAACCGCAGCACGCTTCGCGAAGCCCGAGCCATCAACTGGAGTATCGGGCTCGAAGAGAAACTTCCGGCGGCCGTTTATCTCAAGTTCAACTTCATCCAGAAGCGGGTCTCGAACCAGTTCACGTATGCAAACCCAACCGGGCTCACCGGCAGCTACGTCCTCGCCAGCGCCCGCAGCGATCGCGACAATATCACCGAGATCGAAGCCCGCCGCACCTTCGCTCACGGCTACACGCTTTTTGGCGCGTACACTCATTCAACGGCGCACACCGGCGCGGCCATCGATTACGTTCCGGCGATTTCGTGGCTCGGCCCGCAGCAGAGCGGGCCCCTCGCCTGGGACACACCCAACCGCGTGATCTCATGGGGGTGGGTCCCGTTTCTGGTGCCCGGTTTCAAGAAATATTGGGATTTCGTCTACACCGCCGACTGGCACACCGGCTTTCCCTACACCGCCATCAATGCCGGTTACCAGGTTGTGGGCACTGCCGGCTCCTATCGCTTTCCCCGCTACATCGATTTCAGCCCCGGCCTCGAAGTGCGCTTCCACTTCCGCGGGCGCTTCCTGGGTCTGCGCGGGGTGATGGAGAATGCCACCAATCGGCAGAATCCGCTGGTGGTGAACAACGTCGTCGACTCGCCGCAGTTCGGCACGTTCAGCGAAGCCTTCGGCCGGGCCCTGGGGCAGGCGTAGACGGTTCCGGCGACGGTTTGGCCGTCCTTCATAAGGGCGAAGCGCAGCAGGCCGACGACGGCATTCTGCACGATGACGGGGCTCAGGAGAGTCCTTTGACCGGTTCGCCCTGGCCGGCGGCGGCCTCGCGGCTGAAGAGCTGGAAGACCGGGATGCCTTCGAGACGGCCGAGGTGGTTGGAGACTTCCCCGGTGTTGACCATGCCGTCGCGGGGGTTGGCGTCGGGGTAGCCGAAGGTCTCCCATCGCCTGGTACGAGGACGGGACGCTCAACGCATCCTACAACTGCATCGATCGTCACCTGCCCCAGCGTGCCGAGCAGACCGCGATCCTATGGGAGGGCGACGACCCCAGCGAGGATCGCCGGGTCACCTACCGCGGGCTGCATGAGGCGGTGTGCAGGCTCGCCAACGTGCTGAAGACGCGGGGTGTCCAGCAGGGCGATCGGGTCACGATCTATCTCCCGATGATACCCGAAATCGCGATCGCGATGCTGGCCTGCGCCCGCATCGGTGCGATCCACTCCGTCGTCTTCGGCGGCTT
>CAVREL010000063.1:0-6447 GCA_963720105.1 uncultured Acidobacteriota bacterium
CTTCGCGTTGACTCCCCCTCGACACGTAGCTCGCGGCAATTCGAGAGACTGGCCCCACCCAACTGGCCCAATGATTCGCCGTTTCCTTCCCTTTCCGAAACGGTTTGATTAACGACCGCTATTCTTGCTGTGGGCGGCCCTACAGTGCGCGTATCGCGAGCCCGACGCCGATCGCGAGCCACAGGCCGACCGCCAGCCCGACGACGAGCCATTTTCCTCTATCGCTCATGGTGATACTTCCTGAGCGCCAGCTCGGCCAGCACCATCGAAGCGTACCACCGCGCCGATTTTCCCGTCCAACCCGCGAGGCGGCTTCCTGTGTTCCGTTGAGAACCGACCGAGGCCCTTTGTCCCCTCGGCTACCTTTCCCTGAGCGAATTAAAGCGTTAGATGTCATGAGCACGTATTCGAGAGACTGGTCGCGCATGGGGACAAAGGCCATTGTCCTGTCGGCGACCAGAGACTCAGGAAGGCTGGTGCCGTCTAGGGCCCGGCCTTTCGCTTTTCCGTAGAGCGCCCAAAGCGCGACACTCGGCGCACGCCCAGCCGCGGCTTTTTACTTTCGAAAGTAACGGCTCAGACGCGTGAGGTGAATCCGGGTATCTGGGGCGTGCCGTTGGCGGATGCTTCGGGCGCCGACGCGCTGGCGGGCGTGGCCGGGGCCGGCACGACCTCCCTATCCTCGGCCAGGGGCGAGCCATTTCCGGTGACTCACCTCGAGGGCGGCATCGTGTCGCAGCGCCCTCTCTGCGCTCTAAAAAACTGATCCATTCGACGCTGTAAAAGTGAGCCACCCTCCATAGACTCCGGCGGGAAGCCGGAGGGGGAAGATGGTGCGGATGGATCAGGTACACGTAATACGACACAAGGTACTGGTCGAGGGACAGAGCGTGCGGCGGGTGGCTCGTGAGCTCGGGCTGAGCCGCAACACGATTAACAAGTATTTGCGCCAGTCGGAGCCGGTGCGCACGCGGCGCGCGCGGGAGCGGCCGGTATGGGAACAGGTCAAGCCTCGGCTGGACGAGCTGTTGGCGGAGTGGGAGCCACGGACGACCGCGAAGCAGCGGCTGACCGGGACCCGGATTCAACGCCAGTCAAGGCGAAGGGTATCCAGTCGGAACCACGCTAGTGCGCGAGTATCTGCGGGAGCGGCGCCGACAGCGCCGGGAAGTGTACGTGCCGCTGGTTCATCGCCCGGGCGAAGCGCAGGTCGATTTTTTCGAGGTGGTGGTCGAGCTGGGCGGCGAACGGCGCAAGGCGTGGGAGTTCCTGTTGCGGCTAATGTATTCGGGGCGCGAGTTCGCCTGGCTGTACGAACGCTGCGATCAGCTCGCCTTTCTCGACGGCCACGTGCGGGCATTTACTTATCTGGAGGGGGTGATCCGGCGTTGCGTGTACGACAATCTCAAGTCCGCGGTGCGCAAGATCGTCGGCGCACAGCGCGAGTTGAGTGGCCGGTTCCTGGCGCTGGTGAGTCACTATCTGTTCGAGCCCGACTTTACCCGCATCGGCGAAGGACACGACAAGGGCGGAGTGGAGAGCCGCGGCAAGGCAATCCGCCTTCAGCATCTCACCCCGATTCCACGCGGGGACAGCCTGGAAGAGCTCTCGCGCCAGCTGCTTCCGGATCTGGAAGCGGCGTTTGACGCGCGGCACGACGCGACGGGAAGGAGCCGCGTGAGCTGTGGGCGGAGGAACGCACGCAGCTTCTGCCGCTGCCGGCCACCGCCTTCGAAGTCCGCAAGGCCGTGCCGGTGGAGGTGAGCTCGCGCTCGATGGTGCGGGTCGAGGGCGCCTGGTACTCGGTTCCCTCGCGCTGGGCCAGGCTTAATGCGACTGCCTACGTCGGCGTGGATGACGTCCGCATCACGTGCATGGACGAGAACGTGACCCATCCGCGGGCACGCTTCGGCACTCGCCAGGTGCGCTATCGGCACTACCTGCCTGAACTGGCGCGCAAGCCGCACGCGGTGCGTCAGGTCGCGCCGGAGCTGATCGCGGAGTTGGGCTCGCCCTGGAGCGGGTTGTGGGAGTTATTGACCGAAGCCCACGGTGAACCGGAAGCCGCGCGGGTGCTGGCGCGGCTATTGGGTGCGGTGTGCGAGCACGGCGAGGAGCGGGTGCGCCGCGCGCTGGAAGCGGCGGTCAATCAGCGCCGGGTTGAGGTCCTCGATCTCGCCACGCCCGCCGCGCTGGAGAAGATCGCGGTGCCCGACGCGCTCGCCGCCTATGTGGTCGAAGCCGGGCGGGCCTCCGATTACGACCATCTGCTGCTGGCTAACGGAGGCGCCCATGAGTAACGCGGCCTCGGCAGCGGTCATCCAGGAGTACTGCCGCGAACTTAAGCTGGCGGCGGTGGTGCGCGATTATCCGTCGTTATGCCGGAGCGCCCGCGACGGCGGCTGGGCCTACGAGGACCTGCTGCGGGAACTGCTCGAGGCCGAGATCACCAATCGGCATCAGAGCACCGCCCGCCGCTTGCTGCGCGAGGCGCGCTTTCCCGATGTCAAAACCCTCGACCAGCTCGACTGGGCGGCGCTCGCGGGGGTGTCACGGCCCAAGCTCATGGAACTGGCGAGCTGCGAGTTCATCGGACGCGCCGAGGATGTCATCCTGGCCGGGCCGATCGGTACTGGCAAGACCCATCTCGCGATCGCGCTGGGAGTGGAAGCCACCCGCCGGCGCGTGCGGGTCCTGTTCGCGCGGGCAGCGGACCTCGTGCAGAGCCTGGTCGAAGCGCGCGACCAACGGCGGCTGACCGCACTCCAGCAGCGTTATCAGAAAGTCGCGCTGTTAGTGGTCGATGAACTCGGCTTCGTCCCCTTCGAGCGCGCCGGCGGGGAGCTGCTCTTCAATCTTCTGGCCCAGCGCTATGAGCGCCGCTCCACCATTATCACCAGCAACCTGGCCTTCTCCGAGTGGGTCAAGGTCTTCGGCGATGAAAAACTCACCACCGCCCTGCTCGATCGCCTGAGCCACCACGCGCACATCCTGACCACGCGGGGCGACTCATTTCGCAGCCAGCGAGGAATTAAATCCGCCGCCGGCATGGGCGGAAAGAAGGAAGCACATGCCGAAGATAGTGAAGCACGTTAGTATCGCTTGCGCGCAGGGTACGCGCTGGCGCGCGACACCCAACGCGCACCGAGGAAAAGATCAGACGGTTAAAATCTCAAAAAAGAATGAGGCAAGAACCAGCCGAGGGTGGCTCATTTTTGCGGCGGTAAACTGGCTCAGTTTTATAGCGTTGCAAACAAGAGGCGATCTTTCGTTGTCCAGCCACAGCCTTGCGGTCCCATTTGTTACGGTTATCTTCGACGATTCTCTCCTCAACCTGAGCCCAGTCCAGCATGCGAGTCCTCCTTTTGAACCGAAAAGGTTCTGAGGACATGTTATGGCGGCTGGGTAGTCGTAAAAGGTGGCGAAACTTACCAGAATCGCAAGTCGCTAATGTCCGACGGATAGGGGGAGGAGCTGGGATGGATGAAGGGACTAGGCAAAGAATTGAAGCCAATCTGTTTCATGCGGCGCGCGCTGCAATTGCGGATTCCGATTCCTTTCCGTGGCATCGTGATCGCCAAGGACACTGTGACACCTGGAAACCCAACTCGTCCCAGTCTTGGCCATCGATTTGTTCGGCACGCTGAAGACTGCGTCTGATTGAGAGAAAAGTCTCATTTTCGACAGTTTCGCCGCGAACTCGGCCTACCCACCAGCGGCTCTTGATGATGCCTGAATGGCGAGACGAGGAAGATCGTCTGCACGAAGAGCGAAGGGCCCGGACACAAATAGATGCGGTCGCTCGCAACTCTCGCTGCGTCATTCTCTTCGAATGCAAATTCACGGAAGAAGCAGGCAGCTGTTCTCAAACGCGGGGGGTTATGAAAGACGAGGTAGAGATTCGTCCCAGCAGTGTAACGGAAATTACGAGTTGCAAATCAATCCGAGAGAGAACAAGGCCGAGAGCCGATGTGCTCTGAGCGGCAAAGGAATTTTATATTGGGACGTGATTCCCGAGGTGTTCCGTTACGATGTGGCGGTCGACCAAGCACCCCGCGCATTCAAGGATGCTGTTTCCAGCTCATGTGCAATTCGCTCCTGGCTTGGTGGCTCGCGCACGATGAAGGAGATCAAGGCAGCTGTCGTATTCTCTATCGGACTCGCCCAGAGTTTTCTTTTTCCAATCGGCTGGCTTCGGGGTCTTGAGAGTTGGTGCTTCATTGCGGCAAGATTGAGATCGTATGCTAAGCCGTCTGATATACAGGTGTTCTTTCGCTATGGCTTTAGCCGCGTGCTGGCAGGTGAGTTGAGTGACGAAGTGTGCGCGCAAACTAAGTTCGTGGATTGAGAGAAAGATTGCTAGCAGTTGCGGCCGCCTCGAAGCTGCTGAGACTTCCAGCAGAGTTCATCACGGAGTTGCATCGGATTCGTACTTTCGGATGTACCCAGGACCACAGGTCCGACACCTGTCAACGATGCCGAATGCGACTACGCTCCTTCCTGACTGACGTTCCTCCATGACGGTTGGGGTATGTGTTGCACCCTAATAAAGCTTTAAGCATCGACGTATGTGAGCTTTGCAGTGCAGAAAGTTCATTATCGACGGTGAGATACAGTGGGGACATCATCCTTTGCTGCCGCCCTCTTTTTGCAGTTCTAAGACGCAGTGCATGGAGCAAGATGGAATTTCTCTCCGATAGTGTCTGGGAGCGGATATCGGAGCTTTCGAAACACTCGAGCGCTGCTATGTCGCGGTCGCCTACATTCCGTCGTTTGGATAAAACGCCGCGCCTTGCGAAAGCGCGACGTGCTGATAGTCGATTTCAGCAAGCCTCGAGTCAAGGCGGAGGGATAGATCTGCGCTCATTGAACAATATATGAATAAGGGCGTTTTCGTGTATTCGCTTCCGAGTCTTTCATGCCAAGGTATTCGTGTTCGATAAAGTGGCGGTTGTCGGGAGCACCAATATTTCCAAGTATTCAGCGCGACGTGCTGAGAAGTCGCCGTTCTGCTGACCGATCCCATCACTGTCGAATTCGGCTCGCAATTTTGTCACTCAGCTCGGAGATGATCTCGAATAAGTTGACAAAAAGTACCTCTCCGAGTGTAAAAAGCTCTTCCGGAGAAGCCCATGGGAGCCGGCTGCCCAACTCTTGAATCGAGAGGTGAAATACGATTGGTCGTACCGGGTGATGAAACAAGTCGCCGGTCGAGTGTCGCATCGTCCGCGCCATGGACACTACATTTCGTTGTCAAACAATACCGATGCGATTGTTTCGGCTACCTCCGTTTGGACGATTGCAACACTGGTGCGGGAATCGCGCGCTTGGAGCTCTACCCGCGACGACATTGAACAGGCACGTGCTTTGTATCCCAACGTAGAAATAGAGCGGCTGAATGATTCAAGAGTGAAAGGGTGGCCCGTTGTTCGCACAAATCTTCACTTCGGTGCGCCGTTTGGGCAAGGTTGCTGCCACGCGTGGATTGACCGCCTATCGGTTTCTCTCGTATGTTGAGTTTTGGAAGCGAAATCTGGAAGAAACCTGAGACCTACAAACGTTCTGACTCAAGTCCATGCTACGGGACTTGGGTCTGACAGGAATCTTGCCGGATGACGTCGAAGCAGATGACCTGAAAAGGCTCGCGAGCTTTAAAAAGATTGCGTGAGGCCTGGTCTAAGCTGATTTTCAAATGGCCGGCTTTTAAATCCAGCTACCGAAAAACCGGAAACGTTCGTCTGGAAGTCCGAGAGAAAATTGATGAAGCCTCCAAACCAGTCTAGTCTCATGGACGCGCGGGCACCTACGGCAGTGCCGTGCCGACTCCACGTCTTCAAGGATGATTATTTGGGGACGGTAACGGGCCCTGATGAGATCGCTCGCTGCCGCTATCGAGACCTGGTTCTTCGGAGCCTCGCAACATCGGTTATGCCCCAATCGATCAGGCGTTGACCTTCAAAAATCACGTATTCAAATCCGCGATGTGTCGGATCAATCGCAAGGATACGCCTTTCAGTTGCCGGTTAAATCATGGTTTGGTTGTGGGTTTATCCGGTGCCAGAGCATTGAGCAGTTTCAAAGTAGCCTTCCGGCCTCTGCGTACTGACCGTCCGCCAGAAGCCGTTTCCTGAGGAGGCGCGCACGACGCGCTGCCGAGCGCTCGGCTTTCGCATAAATCCCGGCGAACAGTTCGCGCACGGGAGTACGGAGGATAGCCTCGTAGGCTAACGGCGGCTTCCAGAGCCGGCTTCCGCTTGAACCGCTCGTATCGTGAAGCGATTGTTCCGGTATGAACACCAAAGAAGATATGCCATTTCGTCTTGTGAAAGACCGGCGCGTCTGCGACTGCTTCGCAAGTAGTTGTCCAGTTTGGACATCAGGGAGGATTGATTTGAAACGCGCGGGAGAGTGCGACTGTGCAGGGCGCTGATCGACCACGCCTTAGGC
>CAVREL010000064.1:0-18797 GCA_963720105.1 uncultured Acidobacteriota bacterium
AATGCTAGGCAGCGGGTGGACCCACGCACCGTATCTCGGACCTAGATGACGGGCGGTTTCCCCGGTTGATCACCGTCGTTCCACTGTCATTGGCATTCCGTACCGCGGCCGCAAGGTGATGAGACCTTGGGGTTCGATGGATGACCCGTCTTCGAGATGTAGCCGATAGCGTTGAGCGACCGTCGCCAGGATCAAAATAGCTTCTGTCATTGCAAAGGCCGCGCCAATGCAAATGCGCTGACCCGCGCCAAACGGAATGTAGGTGAACCGTGCAGGCTCGGTCGTAAATCGGTCTGGATTGAAACGATCCGGCTCGTCGAAAGCGATGCCTTCGCGATGCAGCAGCCAGGGACAATCAGCACGCAGAGAGCCCGCAGGAATACGATGACCGAGTATGTAATCGGGGGCGATGGGCTCGCGCGCCATAGTGTGCGCCGGCGGATAGAGGCGCATTGATTTCCTCGATAATCATCCGCGTGTAGCGGAGGTTGGCGACGTCTTCATACTGCGGGGTCCGGCCATTAAGCGCCGTGGTCACGAGAAGTCGTCCTCGAAGTCCGCGCGCTGCTGCCATTCCCGAACCGTGGACAGCACCTGGTCCAACGAATCCACACGCGGTCCGCATTGCCCCAGGATGCCGGCAAATTCGTCTACCGTCATCATGCGTTCGCCCGGATCGGTCACTTCGTAACATCCATCGCTGAACACAAAAAGCCGCGAGCCGGGATCGAGCGTGATCCTGTTTTCCGAATAGCTTGCGAACGAAAATGCGCCAATGATCATGCCTGGGCAATCGAGCCGCTTCACCGCGCCATCTGAGCCCACAACGATCGCCGGCGGGTGTCCCCCGCCCGAATAGAGCAATTCTCGGGTCGTCGGATTCAGCACCCCATACCAGATGGTGAAGTACTTTCCGTCCTGCTTCTCCATCGGAAAAGCGCGGTTGAGGCCGTTCAAAACCTGCCAGGGCAACGAGAAATCGGCATCCGGCAGGGTCTGGTTGCGAATCGTATTGATCACCGAAACCGACAGCAATGCCGCCCCCACCCCGTGTCCGCATACGTCCAGCAGATAGATGGCCAGCTTGTCGGGCGCCAGCCAGTGATATCCGAATGAATCGCCTCCCAGGCTGGAGCACGTGATGAATCGCCAATCCGAGGGAATCGCGGTATCAGCCTCCATGGGCGCAGGCAGCAATGACCGTACATAGGCGGCCGCGTCAGCCAGTTCGCGGGCAATCACCCGTTGCTGCGCTTCCAGCTTGGAGAACGCTTCATCACGCTGCAAGCGATGAATATATGCGTTGGAGTGATAGCGGATGCGGGCCACCAGTTCCAGCTTATCGGGCAGCTTCACCAGGTAGTCGTTGGCGCCCGCGGCAAATGCTTCCGCCTTGGTCGTAGCCTCTTCCTTTGAGGACAACACGATCAGCGGGGTAGAGGCGGTGGCCGGATTCCGGCGGAATGCGCGCACCATCTCGATGCCGTCGGCCCCCGGCATGACCAGGTCCTGCAGGATCACCGTGGGGCCGAAAGCCTCCGCTTCGTTGAGAGCAATCGCGGGATCGGAGCAGAATTTGAACTCAAGCCCCGCAAGATCCACCAGCATGCGGCGAACGGTCTCGCCCACGATGCGCTGGTCATCGATCAGAAAGACTTTGAGCTTGTGTTCAGTCAGCGCGATGGGCGGCGGAGCGGTTTCAACTGTGGCCATGACGTTTCCTCCAGGGGACTCCTCAAGAATGGGTGTTTCTCCGTTGCAAAACGGCCTCGCAGATGCGCGGCCCAATGGATGAGAGGGGGAGGATTTCGCTGGCCGCACTGATGTCAGCCGCGGCTTTGGGCATGCCGTAAACCACCGATGTGGCCGCATCCTGGGCGATGGTGAGCCCGCCTGCTTTGCGCAAGGCGAGCAGGCCGGCCGCGCCATCGCGTCCCATCCCGGTCAGCAGCACGCCCACGCGGGCTGCCCGAAGCGGCTTGGCCAGGCTGTAAAACAGGCTGTCGATCGATGGTTTATGAATCGCATCTTCGGGTGCGGGTGTGTACCTGGCGAAGCCATTGTCATAGGTCAGGTTTTCCCTGCGCCCCGCAATCCAGATTGCGCCCGGCGACAACCGCGCGTCCGGTTCCGCAATCGAGACCGGCAACTTTGAAGAGTGCTGCAGCCACCCGGCCAGGCCCGGGGTGAAGTGTTGATCGACGTGTTGCACCACCAGCACGGCGGCCGGAAACCGGGCCGGCAGATGGGAGAGGACCTCAGCCAGGGCCTGCGGGCCTCCCGTCGAAGCGCCGATGGCTACCACGGGAACCTGGGAGGTATCGCGCGACCTCGATGCCGTGCGATCATTTGCCGGGGCATCTCCGGATGCATGACCGGGACTTACCAACCTCGAAACCGTGCGCAGCTTCTGAATGAGCGCTTCGGCGCCATCCAGGTTTTGTCCCGGGCCGAGAACGGGCGTGTTGACTGCGTCGAGCGCTCCGTACCCCATGGCCTCGAAAACCATGTCGCGATTGCCGATCGTGGTGGCCGTTACCACCAGGATGACGCAGGGCGTGGACTGCATAATGCGGCGCGTAGTCTCGGCGCCGTCAATGCCCGGCATCACCAGGTCCATAAGGATGATGTCGGGGCAGGATTGCGCACACAGCTGGATCGCCTCTTCGCCGGAATACGCCGTCCACTCCAGCGTGTACTCCGGCAGTTGCGCCACGATGCGCCGCAGAATCTCTGCCGCCATTTTCGAATCATTCACGATGGCGACCTTCATTTCCCTCTCCAGACTCATGCGGCGCTGCTTCCCCGACCAGGTCCACCACTGCCTGCAAAAAGCTGCCGTTATCGAACGATCCTTTGGTCAGGTAGAAATCCGCCCCGGCATCCAGCCCCCGCCGCCGATCTTCCTCCCTGTCCTTATACGACAAAATAATGACCGGTATGCGGGCCAGCCTCGCGTTATCCCGCACCCGCGTGATCAGTTCAATCCCGTTCATCTGCGGCATGTCAACATCGCTGATTAACAGATCATAGTCATTCAGGCGCAGCAGGTTCCAGGCTTCCTGCCCGTTTTGCGCGGTGCTGACCGTGTAGCCCGAACGCACAAGCAGCCGGCGCTCCATCTCGCGGACCGTGTGCGAATCGTCCACCACCAGGATGTGCGGCGCCAGCGAGTCGCTGCTCAAAGCCGCGGCTTCCGCCGGCCGGCCCGCCGCCGTCTGGATCAGATCATCCATATCCAGGATCAGAAGCGGATTCCCGTTTTCATCCAGCGAGGCCGCGCTGACCCCGGGAATCTTTCCCAGCCGGGGATCGAGGCGGCGCACCGACAGCTCCGCTTGGTCGACGAACCGGTCCATGGCAAACGCGAATCCGCCCGAGAACAACAAGGGAAGGGAACCTTTCGGCAAGGGTCTGTCAGACAGCCCCAGCATAGCGGCCAGCGCCACCACCGGGTGGGCCGCGCCGTTCCAGATCACCACCGGCTTGTCCCCATCCATCTCCGGTTCTAGATATTCGACATGATCGATGCGCACCATCGGAATACTGAAGAGCTCGCCTTCCGCCATGATGCGAATCACCCGGATGACCGACCGCGTGACCGGCAGCGTGAGCCGGAATGTGGTCCCCGCGCCGGGGGTGCTGGTCAGCGTGACCGCTCCTCCCGCTTCGTGCACCATCGACTGCACCACGTTGAGCCCCACCCCGCGCCCCGACAACAGGGATGTAGTCTCCCGCGTGCTGAATCCGGGTAGAAACAGGAACTCCAGCAATTCCTGCTCGGTCAGCCCGGCAGCTGTCTCGGCAGGCGCCAGGTTACGCTGGATCACCCGCTTCCGAACCTGCTCGGAATCGATTCCCTTGCCATCGTCACGAACCGTAATGACCAGCCGCCCGTTCTCATGGCGCGCCTGAATGCGCAGACGGGCTTCGGCGGGCTTTCCCGCGGCCATGCGTTCCGCCGGCGCTTCTATGCCGTGATCGATGGCATTGGTCACCAGGTGCGACATCGGTGCCTCCAACCGGTCCAGGATGTCGCGATCGACGCGCGTCGTGTCTCCCAGGACTTCAAGCTTGACCGATTTTCCCAGCTCCCGCGAAACGTCCCGCACCAGGCGGAGCATTCCGCTGACGCCTTCAGAGAAGGGCCGCAGCCGCCCGGCAAGCACAGAACGGTAGAGGCGTTCCGCGGTGCGCTCATTGGCCCGCGAAGCTTCTTGGAACTCGGAAATCTGGAGGGCCAGAATGGCCAGTTGGCGGTCCAGTTCGCCCTGCAGCGCCTTGCGCGTCATTGGTGACTCCGGGGCGTCCTCCACCATCTGCTGCGCCTTGCCGATATTCCGATGGCTGCGATCGAGCACGTCGCCCCATGTGGCGAGCTGCCGCGCCGCAACCAGCGTTTCCGCCGACAGCGATAGCAGCTGGTCGAACCGCTCCGCGGTGAGGCGCACGGTTCGCTCCCGCCCCGCACGTTCCTCCTTGCCCGGTGCCGCGAAGATATCGGTCTCCGGCGATGCGTCGTCCTTTACGGCGGCAGATGCAGGCGCCGATACGGGGCCTGGACGGTGACTTTCGCTGGGCGTTGAACCGGCCGGCTGTGACTCCGCCTTGCCGTCTACGGGGGGTAGGGCCTGCTCTCCAGCCGGTTGTGGAGCTTCCACTGATCGGGCGCCGTCGGTCGCCGGAGCTGTCGGCTCCAGAGCTTCGCGGAACGCGGCCGCGCATTTCTCGATGTCCCCCGAGTTGCTTTCGAGCCAGGGACCGATCTCACCCTCGGCCACGGCTTGGACCTTCGCCAGCCAGTCGGTTCCCGCCAGCATGCGATCAACGTCCGCCGTTGTCAGTGCATTGCCTGCCTGCGCCGCCACAAAGCGGTCTTCCATCGCATGCGTCAGGTGTACGATCGCGTCCAGTCCCACGATGCGCGCCGCTCCCTTCAGCGAATGGGACGCGCGCATCAGGTTTTGCAGCCGTCCCGCCGTGGCTCCTTCGCTCTCCAGCAGCATCAGTTCGGATTGCAGAACGCGCACCTGCTCGTCGGCTTCCATGCGGAAGAGGTCGAATAGCGAGGAGTCTTCGAGGCCGCTGCTCATAGACTCACGCCGTCGCCAGGGTGATGTGGCGGAAAAGGTTGCCGCTGTCGAGCAGGTGGACAAGACCCGCACGCGCGTCTTGGAAGCTTCCCGCAAGCCAGTGATTGGCCAGGGGAGATGGCTGGTCGAGAAAATCCTCCGGCATTTCCCGGATTCCGAGCACCCCATCGATGGGCACAGCCCAAAGCCGCGCGGCCGATTCTTCCAGGATCAGGGTGCGCGCCGCGCTGGTTTCGTTGCGCGCCACGTCCAGCAGCGCGGCCAGCGAGCAGCAGGGAAGAATCTCACCGCGAAAGGCCACCAGCCCCATCAGAACCGTTCCGCTGCGATGTGGAATTCGAGCGATGTGCAGCACCGGGGATACCGCGAATGCGAAGTTCACCGGGAGCGCTAATTGGAGCTGACCCAATTGAAAAAGGACGATGGAACCTTTTTTCCGGGTGGGCTTCGGGGGATCGGCGGCCATCAACCTGCTTAGCTCATCACGATACCCGGGCGGCATCGGACGTTCGAACAAGCCATTTCCTGAACTCTGGCTCATGCCAACTCCGTCTCCACCGCGCCATCGCGTTGGATGCTGCCATCGCGCTCGATGCTGCGGAGGCGGCGAATGCGCGCCTGCAGCGCACGGCGCAAACGCGCGCTGGGATGCATTTGCCAGAGTACATACAGCAGTTCCAGGGCCGGTACGTAGCTCGGATCGAGATAGAGCGCCTGCCGGCAGCGCCGTTCCGCCTGGCGCGCGTTGCCGGATTCGTTGTATTCGAGCGCGCGCCCATAGAACTCGGCAGCGGTGCATGGAACCCGGTTCGGTTCCGGCTGCGGCGCCCATTCCACTCGCGCCCGCACGCCGGCCGGCGCGGTCAAATTCGCGATTTCCCCTCCCCGGTCCGAAGCCGCGGGCGTCTTATGCGTGAACGCGAAGCCGGCTGCGGGCTTTAAAGGAGCAAAGTGGCGATTGAGTTCCGGTACGCGGTCTGCGGTTCCGATAATCAGACGGCCACCGGGACGCAACGCCCGGCTCAGCGAGTCCGCCAGGACGGTCCGCGCCTCGCCGTGAAGATAGATGAACAGGTTGCGGCACAGGGCGAGATCGTAGACAGGCTCCTCGCCCAGCGCGCCGGGCAATGCCAGGTTGCGCCGCTCGAACCGGATCCGCCGGCGCAAATCGTCATGGATATGCCACTGGTTGTTTCTCAACTCACCGCAAAATACCCGTAGCTCACCCGGCACGTGTTCCAGCGCTCCCGGCGGATAGGTGGCGCGCTGAGCCGCCGCCAGCGCGGCGTTCGAGATGTCGAATGCGTCGATGATGAAACCGGAATGCCGAACTCCGGCCAGGCGAAGCATCGCGGCCACCGAGTAGGCTTCCTGTCCGGTGCTGCACGGCCCGGAGAGGATTCGGAAAGATTGTTGTCCGCCGGCCAGGGCATTCTGCGCCCATATCCGGATCTGCTCGAAGACGGCGGGGTCCCGGAAAAATCGTGTCTCCTGGATGACCAGGGCATCGATCAGATGCTCCAGTTCCTCCGGCGATGATTTGAGATATTCGAGGTAAGCCTCGGGGTCGCGCAGGGATAATCGCCGCCGGCGGCCCTCGATGGTCCAACCGATTCTGCCCGCTTCCAGCAAGCTCGATTCAATACCTGCCGCCGCGGTCAGGCGCTCGACCACCTGTTCGAGAATGGCGGCGGCAATGTTGATGTGGTTCTTCATGCGGCGCTTTCCGGAACGGCCGGTATAAAGTTCGACAGCATCTGCAGGTACAGGTCCAGGTCGAAGGGGGTCGTTCCGGGACTATTCGCCGTCACGGTCTCCGTAACCGCGGGCGCCAGAAGGCCAAGGTAGGGAACCGGCGCGCCGGGCGGAGCCTCTACCAGCATGATGCGGCTTCCAAATTCCTCCGGGGTTGATGCTTCGCAAACTACCCGGTTGAGATCGAACACCGGCACCATGCGCCCGTAGAACCTGAGCCACCCGGCAAAGTACTCCTCCGGCTCGCCTGTGAGCGCCCCAAATCCCGCGATCCGGTACACCCTCGCAAGGGGAATGGAGTGCGGACCGCTCTGCAGGCGAAATTGGAGACAGGTGGCCATTGCGCGCTCCCGGTCAGGCCTTTGCGGTTGCGCCGCTGAATACGCGCTCTTTCAGAATCCGCACCGCCTCGTGCAACTGCCGGCTGACCTCGTTCAAGTCGTTGACCGAATCGGAAGCCTGCCGGGCCGTTTCGGTCAATTGCCACATGGCCTCCGAAATCTGTTTTGCCCCTACCGATTGGTTTTGCATTCCCTCCTGCACCGTTTCGTAGCGTGGGGCAATCGATTCAACCCCCTCGATGATCTCGCCGAATTGGCCCTGGATGGTTTCCGCCGCGCCGATCCCGCCCCGGACGGCATCGGAGAATTGCCGCATCTCGGCAACCCCGCTAGCCACCGCCTCCTGCATTTCTTCCACGATCTGCTCGATGTCCAGCGTTGACACCGCCGACTGGTCCGCGAGTCTCCGGATCTCCCGCGCCACCACCGCGAATCCCGCCCCCGCCTCTCCGGCCTTCTCCGCCTCGATGGAAGCGTTGAGCGACAGCAGATTGGTCTGGTCGGCCACCTTGGTGATTGCCGTGACCACGGAGTTGATGCGTGCGGCCTTGGTGCGAATGGTGGCGAGCCTCCCCGAAATGGACTCGCTTGCCGAGGACAGCGTCTGCATCGAAAGCTCCATCCCCTTGAGCCCTTGGCGTCCCTCGTGCGCCAGGCCCGCCGTGCGCTCGGCAGCGTCGCCAATTTCCACCATCGCCTTCAGCAGTTCCTGCGAAGTGGCCGAGATTTCCTTGGCCGCCGATGCAATCTGGTTGCTGGACGCCATCAGCGTGGTCACGCTCTCCTGCTGGTGTACCGCGCTGGACGATATCTGGGTGGCGCTCGAAGTGAGATTTATGCTCAAGTCCGCCATCGGACTGGTAATCCGCTTGCTGATGAAGTAGGCGAACACCGCGCCGAACGCCAGCGCCGCCAGGCCTCCAATGACGCTTTGCAGCAGCAGCTCATTGAACCGGGCACGCACCGTGGCGGACGTGCTCTCGTAATCAATGGAGTCGCCGATCACCACGATCACCCAGTCCCACGGCTGGAAGTACGTGTAGCGGACAATGACTTCCGAGTGGGTGATTGGATTCGGCACGCGCACCTCGCTCGAACCGCCATCCGGCAGCCGGGGCGCTTTCGACAGCACCTCCGGGAGCCATTTGGATTCCTGGGTGGCTCCCGCTCCACTCGGTTCAATGGCCACCATGTTGCTGAAATTTTCGCTGTGCGGGCCATAGTAGACGCCTACCGAAGTATGGCCGCCGCTCATCGATCCTCCGCTGATGGCGTTGCGAAGGGCGACGATGCCTTCCTGCTTCATGCCTACGAAGAACATGCCGATGATGTCGCCGCCGGCGCCACGCATGGGCTCGTAGTCGGTGATGTACCAGGAGTTCACGACATAGGCTCGTCCCCGGAACGTCTGTCCCGACAAGACCGTCTGCACCACGGAATTGGGCGTGCCATCCGGCATCCTGGCAGGGATATACGTCCCAATTGCGCGCTTGCCGTCGGTGGCCACCACCGTGGAGGCTATGCGCAGCATATCTCCGGCGGCATTCACCCTCTGGAACACGGTTACCGTTTCGCCCGTTTCCTTCGCGATCTCATCGATCACCGGGATGGTGTGTTCGAAACTGCGATCGTCGGTGAGCGCCGTACCGGCGATCGACCACAGCGGGGCCGTAATCGGCGTACGGGCCCGCGTATATTGATTCAGGGCCTCCCAGGTGATGCTTTTTCCGGAAGGTTTCACGCCTCCCACCTGCTTCAGCTCGGAATCGCCAAACTTGAGGCTGGTGTCCACCGCCACCTGCACAAACTCTTGCGCGAGCTTGCAGATGCTGTACATTTTTTCGGCGTTTTTGGCGAGGCGGTCCTGCATGATGGCGGTCACTTCGTCTGAGACCGACTTGCTCGTCTTCTGTTCGTTGAGCATCACCAGGATGGCGACCGTGATGGTTGCCAGCACGGCCGTCAGCATGCCCAGGGCTGCGATTTGCTGGCGAAGGGATAACCGGAAAAGGCGCAGCGCGCGAAGACGAATCATCGGCCGACGCTCTCCTTCAGGGCAGTCTCCTGGTCCGGATAAATATCCATGAGGGCTTGAAATCCAGAAATCTCAAGGATCTCGAGTATCGGCGGAGGAACCGAATACATTCCCACGCGCCCCCCGCTGGCGGCGGTATGCTTGATGATCTTCAGAACCGAGCGAAGGCCGGCGCTGCTGAGGTATGTCGCGCCCGACATGTCCAGCAGGACGCGCGCACACCGGTCCGCGAATACTGCAGCAGTTTGGGCGTCGAATACGGCCGAATTCGTGGTGTCCAGGCGTCCGCAGACCGCGATCACCGGAATCCCCTGGACACACGCCACGTGCGCAGGGCCAGATACAGAGGATGTGCTGTCCATATCCGACAAGCTACTACCAAAGTGGTGCTTTGGGTAGCGAAAAACTCTCCTGAGCATCCCCAAAAGCCAGCCAGGCCAGCCATTTGACAGCGATCAGACCCACTTCTTGACCAGGGTGATTTGGTTGGTTCCATCCCGGCGGTCGTAGGTGATGCGGTCGGCCAGGTTGCGAAGCAGATGGATGCCCAGCCCTCCCTCGGTGCGATTTTGAATGGCAATCGAAAGATCCGGCGGAGGCGCCGCGAGCGGATCGAACGCCAGTCCATCATCCACGATCCGCATCGTCAGTATTTCGTCCGCGGCCGTGAGTGTGATCACGATGGTGTGCTCCAGCTCGTCACCATATCCGTACTGAATGCAGTTCGTCACGATTTCTTCAATCGCGAGATCGACGAAGTACGCGACTTTAGAGGGCGCCTGCTGTTCCTCCAGCCATGCCTCGGCCGATTCGATGGCGGGGGCAATCGCATCACGGCGGTTGCGAACCTCAATGGTGAAGCTGTCACCCAAGCTATTCTGCGCTCCGCTCTGATTTCCTGAGATTATAGCGTCTCCATTCCTGATGCGCCTGGCGCCGGGCGCCCCAGAGCCTGCCCTGAGGTGGTCGAAGGGTCTCGATTCTGAGACCTGCGAGTTTTTGCTTTTGGAGAAAACCCTTGACAGATTGCTTTTCCATAGCCACCTGCGCCAGGACCGGTTATATTTACTTGTTCCAGGACAAAGTTCCCATCCAAACCCGCAGGATACGTTTAACCAGTGAAATCCGTCTTGAAGAAGATCGCGCTGGGCGTGGCCCTGATCGCTATATCTGCGGCCATCCTGCTTTATTCCGACATAGACTCGCGCAGAACCAGTGCCGGACCGCAGGCAAATTCCGGCCGCCCAATAAGAGTCGCGCTGGTGCAGCACTCCTCGATTGCCGCGCTCGATGACGGCATCATCGGCGTACTCGACGAACTGAAGCACCGCGGATACGTCGATGGCGGCCGCATCACTCTGCGCCGCTATAACGCCGAGGGCGATATCAGCGTCGCCAACGCGATTGCCAAGGACGTCACCAGCGGAGACTTCGATCTCATCATTTCAGTTTCCACCGTAAGTTTGCAGACCATTGCCAACGCCAATAAGGTTGCGACGCCCTCTCGCAGGCATGTGTTCGGACTGGTCAGTAATCCCTACGTGGTCGGAGTAGGAATCAGCCAGGAAAACCATCTCAACCATCCCCCCTACATGACCGGTGTGGGCAGTCTCGCTCCGGTTCTGGAAATCTTCCAATTGGCCAGGCAGTTGAATCCATCGCTCAAGAAGGTGGGGCTGGTGTGGGATCCTGGTGAAGCGAATTCGGTCGTGACCACCAACCTGGGCCGCTCAGTGTGCGCCAAACTTGGCATCACGCTCGAAGAGGCTACCGCCGAAAACCCCACCGAAATCGGCGATGCCGTGGCCGCGGTGATCTCCCGCAAGGTGGACGCCATCTGGATCAGTCCCGACCAGATCGCCTTGCGCGGCATGGATGTGATCCAGCAGAAGGCGAACCTCGCCAGGATCCCCGTCGTTGATGCTGCCGCACGAAATGCGCACGCCGCTCAACGGCATCATTTCCAACGCCGAACTGCTCGCCACTTCCGCCGCGACCGCTCAAGCCAAACGAAGTCGCCGAAATGGGCCAGGAAATTTGCCAGTCCAGCCAGCGGCTGGAACGGCTGATCGAGAACTTTTTGATTTACGCGCAGCTTGAAATCATCGCCGCCGATCCGAAGAACGTCAACGCGCTGCGGATTGGCAAACGCCGAACATCCCGCGCAGCTCATCAGAACCATGTCCATCGCGCAGGCGGCGCAGGCCGGCCGGTCGAATGATCTGACCTTGAGGCGGCGGACGTTCCCGCTGCCGATGTCCGAGGAGTATTTCAGCAAGGTCGTCAATGAACTGGTGCAGAACGCCTTCAAATTTTCCGATGCCGGCTCACCGGTGCGCGTCACGCTGGCGGGCATGTTCAACGGCGTCGAATTTTCCGTCAGCGACCGAGGGCCGCGGATTTTCCACCGAACAAATCCGCCGCATCGGCGCTTACGTGCAGTTCGACCGCAAGATGCAGGACCAGCAGGGATTGGGGCTTGGGCCTGGCGATCGCCAAGCGGCTGGTCGAATTGCACGGCGGCACGCTTTCGATTGAAAGCAATCCGGGGATCGGATCGACCGTACGGTGCAGGCTGCCGGCAGCGACGGCCAGTAAGATTCGGACCGAGTTGATTTCGCCGCATTACAGCGGGAGGCCGCCCGTAAAGTTTGCCGCAGGCCCAGCGCGGCCAGTTGGCCGAAAAGAAACACGATCGCGATTCGCCACCACCGGCGCAAAATCCACCTTGCCCGCCCGCAGCGGGATTTTCCTCAGCGGCTGCAACAGCGGTTTGCGCGGTGGCATTGACGTAATTCCAAAACGGATGTTTGCCAAAATAAATGTAGCTGTTCAGCAGGTGCAGCACCAGCAGGGCGCCAATGCGGGATATTTCCAGACCAGGTAGCTGCTGCACGCCGATGACCAGCGACGATTGCTCGATCCGGCCTGCGCAGCGAAACCGGCGCGGCAGGATGTGCAGCCACGTCCAACGGCCAGCTTACCAGCCACCACAACAATCGCCGTGACAAAAAACGGCAGGATAATTTTCACCCAGCGCGGCCAGCGATCCACTCCGCCCCAAGCGGAATGGTCACCAGCCGGTGAATGGGCAGCGGTCCGGCCAGAATCGAAAGCAGCAGCAGCCACACATAAAAAATTCCGAGCACCAGCCCGAAACTCAGAAATGAAAAGAACCATGGACAAAAGCCCGTCCAGTGTGACGCGCTGGAAAAGCAGGGAACATCACGCCCAGATCCAATTTGCCCGACCAGTTCGTCTCCCGGCCGATCTACCAGTAGATCAGGGCGCGCAGAACCAACAGCGCGCCGATGACCGCCAGCAGATGCCAGCGCCGGAACTGCTGACGGCGCGGCGCGGCGCAGCGTGCCCATCAGCGTGGCGGGCAGTCCGTTTGTTGAAGCGGGTCAAACGGCAGCGACCGCCAGTTGAGCCACAGCAGCAGCCCGGCGAGGTTCAGAATGAAATCAACAATGCCCATGCGCATGAATCGTAGTCGAATTCGTCGCAATGCGGTTGACAATTGTAAACCCCGGCAGGTAAAAAGTCAACCGCGCTTCGACAGTGCAACTGCGACATCACATCATTTTCAACAGCGTGTCCGCCATTTCGCTCGGCGTGACGGCGATGCCGATGCCGGCGTCTTTGAACGCCGCGATTTTTGCCTGCGGCGGTGCCTTTGCCGCCGCTGACAATCGCGCCCGCGTGGCCCATGCGGCGTCCGGGCGGCGCGGTGGCGCCGGCGATGAATCCGGCGACGGGTTTTTTGCAATGCTTTTTGATCCACTCGGCGGCTTCTTCCTCGGCGCTGCCGCCGATTTCGCCGATCATGATGATGCCGTGTGGTTTCCGGGTCGTCGTTGAAAAGTTTGATCACGTCCAGATGCGACGTGCCGTTGACCGGATCGCCGCCGATGCCGACGCAGGTGGACTGGCCGACGCCGCGCGAAGTGAGTTGCCAGACCGCCTCGTAGGTCAGCGTGCCGCTGCGCGAGACGACGCCGATGTTTCCTTTTTTGTGAATGTAGCCGGGCGCGATGCCGATGCGGCAGCCGCCGTGCGAATCCTTGCCCTCGCCGGGCGTGACGACGCCGGGACAGTTCGGCCCGATGAGCCGCGTCTTGGTGTTGCCTGCAGCGCGCGCTTCACGCGAATCATGTCGCGCACAGGAATGCCTTCGGTGATGGCCACGACGAGTTCCAGTCCCGCATCGGCGCCTTCGAGAATGGCATCGGCGGCGAACGGCGGCGGAACAAACACCGCGCTCGCGGTCGCGCCGGTTTGTTTCACCGCGTCGGCGACGGTGTCGAAAATCGGGCACTTTTTTGCCGCCGTGCTCGAAAAACTGGCCGCCTTTGCCGGGCGTGACGCCGGCGACGATTTGCGTGCCGTAATCAATCGAGAGTTGCGCGTGTTTCGCGCCAAAGCTGCCGGTGATGCCTTGGACGAGAACCTTGGTGTTGGGTTTAACGAGAATGGACATGATAAAATTTACGATTTCAGATTTTCGATTTGCGATTTCAAAACAATTCTTTTTGTTGCTCTTTTCGTTCTTTGATTGTTTAAGCGAGGTACAGCATCCAAACCACGGTCACGGCCGACAGCTTTTTTTGCCGCAATCAACTTGTCGAGATTGAGAAAGCGAAACTCGCCATACGACAAATGAGCAACGACGCTTTGCCTTTTCACTTCTTCAAAATCTCCGACGCCCCTTCACATTGCTCAAACAATCCAATTTGCCCAAATCCGTCTGCAAACAGATATTCTGCAAACTGTCAAAACTGCCGCGGGTTTCTTCGAGTGGCAGCTTGTTCGCGGCCAACCGGTGGTAAGGATGCAAATCTTTGACCGCAGTTTCAATTTTGAACACATTCTCTTCACCAAATGGACAGCATACGTCCAGGTCAAACGTCGCTAGTGGCGCGCCATGATAAACCACACACACGCCACCGATGACAACAAAATCAAGCCCGCTGGCTTTGAGACGCACGAGCAACGCTTTGTCATCTTGTGCCATGAGCTTGTCCGGCCTCCTGAACTTCGATTAAAAAATCAAGCACCTGCTGGTGTCGTTCCAGCCGCTGTTCCGGCGTCAGATGAAGTGATTCCTCAAGCAGCGACATGTCAAAGCCGGATTCCATAGCCGCGCGCCACGCCGGGCCGGCGATGTCCGGCGGCATTACATACTTGCCGTTCATCTGTGCCAATGTTTCGGCGTCAATCATCGCCTCAATTTAAGCCTGTTTGCATGTTCAATCAATCACTTCGCCTTCCGCTTGTGAATACAAACCAAATTCCCTTCGCTGTCGAAAATGAAGGCCATGTGGCACACGGGTGTCTCCATCGGCTCGACCTGGAACTTGACATGATGGGCGCGCAGATGAGCGACGGCGGCTTCAAAATTTTCCATTTCCAATCCAACGGAGCAGCCGGCCGGCGGGGCGGGCGTCCAGTCCGGCGCGCCGCAGCCGAGCGCAAGCGTGCCGGGGCCAATATCGTACTCCGTCCACTGCATCCCACCGGGCTCGCCAAAAACCACCGTGGGCTTCAAGCCCAGAACGTTTTCGTAAAATTTCCGCGCCCGCGCCATGTCGGTGACCGGGTAACAGGTGAAAGTAATTTCTGTGGCTTTAAGCATAAACTCTACGCGAAACGAGCTTTGATCTTTTTCGGGTTTATTGCGCCATGCACGACCCCAAGCACACGCAATTCCTCACCGGCCATTCGATAATAAACCGCGTGCGGATAATTGTGCATTGGTGCCTTCCGAATTCCGCGTGCGCCAAATCGCGGATACAGCTCCGGGAAATTTTTCAGGCGCTTCGCCAAAATTTTAAATTCAATCCAAAATTTAACGCCGGCGCTGGGACGCCGTTCTTCATAATATTTGACTGCCTGAGCGATTTCCAGACGGGCTGGCGCAGTGATGATGATTTTCAAATTCACTTTCGCTTGAAAAGTTCCCCCTCCATTTCTTCCAACGAGCACCCGGACGACGGATGGGCTTCGTAATCCGCATCCCGCCGTTCCATTTCAGCCAGCGTTTCCGCGGGAATGGAAACGTCGTCCGTTTCACGGTCTACGCTGCGATAGATTTCATCGGCCAATTTGATCCGCTCGGGTAGCGGCAAATTCAGCGCGTCTTCAAGCAAACTCGTTTTCATAATAGTATCTATCATTAGCCTAAAACCTTAACAACTTCTTGTCCCGCGCCATGTCGGGGACCAGGTAACAAGCAAATGTGATTTCGGTGTTGTTGAGCATAAATTTAATTTTCTCTCCAACCGGACAAAGGTTGGATTGTCTTTTTCAATTCGAGAACTTCAAGCGGACAATCTTTCCAATCGTGTTCCCAGCAAACAATCAAATCGCATCCGTTCACTGGATGTTTGTGAGCCTTGAAGTCGCTGCTTCGCAATTCAAATTCAATTAAAACACTCTTTATACCTTTTGCGAGCAGAACTTTCAACCTTCCGATTTGCCTTGCAGTCGGGAAACTCACTTCGGCTTGAAATGATTTCAAATCCAATTTCGTGTGCGATCGCCCCAAACAATGCAACAACTTCATTTTCGTAAGTTGGAACATGAGCGAAA
This sequence comes from uncultured Acidobacteriota bacterium, assembly GCA_963720105.1. Taxonomy (GTDB): domain Bacteria; phylum Acidobacteriota; class Terriglobia; order Terriglobales; family Acidobacteriaceae; genus Telmatobacter. Next base: position 15,819 of record CAVREL010000064.1, read on the forward strand.
GCCCGAAATCCAAGCATACTTCCGTGCTCATGTGGCCGAATAACAACTTGTGCAGCTGTTTCTTCTTCGCCTTTCAATTTTTCAAGCTGGTCACGAAAAATTTCCATAACAACCGGATGACTGACTTTTGACGCCTTGAGCAAATAAGATATGGCAAGCTCTTTGAATTTTCGATACCCGCCCCATTTTCCAGAGTAAGAATTCTCAGAATGAGAACCGCGATTACGCAATTCGACCAGAGTAGGAATTTTAGGTGGGGAAAACTTTAGGATGGCACGAAAATTCTCTTCCGCTAGATGTTCTAAAGATAATTCCTTGTTCGCGCTCGACGATTGAGAAATTTTGAAACCGAACTCTTTACAAGCTTTCCGAGGCCTTCCGCTTCCCCAAATTCTATAAATGGGGCGCATACTTAAACCATATTTTTAAGTCCCATACCTATAATCCCTTCAGGATTTTCATGGGCCATACGTTCGAGTTTTTCTCGAATCTGTTTTTTGGAATACTCTTTTACAGGTTTGAGATATTTTGTGTCGCCAGCCTCGCAAGGAGTTACACCCGCTGTTTTACAAGCAAGAGTCCACTTGCCGTCAAACGGACGTAGAATAGCTTTTTTAGAAAGAGCTAGTTTCTGTTTATCAAAAAAAAGACGAAAACTTAAGCAAGAGGCTTTTTCTTCGGAGTTTACTCTCCGAATTTCTTCAATAATTTCGTTGATGTTGATTTGTTGGCTCATTTGCCCGCTGCCCCCACAACTTTCTGAGCCTGCCGCTAAGATTGGCTCGTCGGCGACAAGCTTCTTGGCACGTGAATCCACGCGTAAATTCAAGCCTTCCAATGAACGCGCACCGAGCAGTTCCAGATCGCCCGGTTCACCAAAGACCACTTCATCAATGGTCACAGCATCGCCAACGCGAATGATGGCAAAACCAATTGTGCGGGTGACTTCCTGACCCGTTGCGGTAACAAAAGTATAATCCTTCTTCTCCCTCGATACTCCCACTTTCTTAAGCGTCTCACCGTTGATCCAAGTTAGTTCCGCGCCCGGTGTCCACGAGCACTTTCGGAACCTCCAACAGATTTCGTCCGGTCAGTGTGATTTTCTACCCGGCAACTCGTGTAAAATGTTCCCATACGATTTTTCACGCTTCACAATTTATCATTTGCCGACGGCTTTGCACCACTTTCTGCGCCGCGTCCGCCATGGAATCGCCGGTGATGATGGCCACGCCGGATTCGGCCAGCGTCTTCTTGCCGGCGACGACGTTGTTGCCTTCGAGCCGGACGACGAGCGGCAGTTTCAAGCCTGTTTCCTTGACCGCCGCGACGATGCCCGTGGCGATGACGTTGCAATCCATGATGCCGCCGAAAATGTTCACGAGAATCCCTTCACGTTCGGATCGCTCAAGAATGATCTTGAACGCCGCCGTGACCTGCTCCTTGCTCGCGCCGCCGCCCACGTCGAGGAAGTTCGCCGGGCTGCCGCCGAAATGCTGGATGATGTCCATCGTCGCCATGGCCAGGCCCGCGCCGTTGACGAGGCAGGCGATGCTGCCGTCGAGCTTGATGTAATTGAGATTGAACTTGCTCGCCTCGATTTCCAGCGGCGCTTCCTCGTTCAAATCGCGCATCGCCAGGATGTCCTTGTGCCGATAGAGCGCGTTGTCATCGAGCGAAATTTTTGCGTCGAGCGCCAGCAACGGTTTCCTTGCCGTCGGCGCAATTCAACGACGGCCAACGGATTAATCTCGACCATCGACGCGTCGCATTCCCACCAGGTGTTGTAAACGCCGGTGATCAATTTGGCGCCCGGCATTGAACAAATCGCCTTTGAGACCGAGCGCGGCGGCCATCTTGCGCGCCTGATAAGGCATCATTCCAATGGCCGGATCGATGGGTTCCTTGATGATCTTTTCGGGAGTTTTGGCGGCGACTTCCTCGATGTCCATGCCGCCTTCGGTGCTGGCCATCAGGAGCGGCCGCGAAATCGCGCGGTCTAGCAGCACGGCCAGATAAAGTTCCTTCTTGATCTTCGGCGCCATCGGCCACCAGCAGCGTTTGCTGACCAAGCGACCTTCAGCGCCGGTCTGTTTGGTGACCAGCACATTGCCCGAGCATTTTTTCGGCGAATCTCAAACACTTCGTCCACGAGGCCGCAGAGCTTGACGCCGCCTTGAAAGCCGCTTTTGAAAGTGCCCTTGCCGCGACCACCGGCGTGGATTTGCGATTTGACCACGACCGCGCGAACTGCCGCTGGCAACAATTTTATCCGCCGCCGGGCGCACTTCGGCGAGCGATTTGGCGGGGATTTCGAGCGGGACGGCGACGCCATATCTGGCGAGCAACTGCTTGGCTTGGTATTCGTGGATGTTCATTGAAAATTAAGTGCGGCATTAAAAACGATTCCGGCGGAAATCAAACCTTAAACCGCCACGCGGGTTGTAGGGGGGCGCATCTTGACACTGTTCTTAATCGACTCGTTTCGGCGTTATTCCCCCTTGGCCCGGACAGGCGGGACGCGCTGTCCTACGTTGAGGCCGGTCGGCGCCGCCTAAAGTAGGGCAGGCGTCTCGCCTGCCCTTCTTTAAGAACAGTTTCAAGATGCGCCCGTTGTAGGGCACGACGTGAGAAGTGCCTGAATTCCCCGGAAACATTCGCGCATTGAACCCATGAACCGTGCGATTGGAGCGCCGAGCACCGTCTCGGCTCGTTGGATCGCATTTTGAAACGCGCCGAGACGGTGCTCGGCGCTCCGGTTCGTGGGGGCTCACGCGGGACGCGGGCCGCGTTTCTCCCTCTCCGCGTCGGCTTTAGGGTACAGGCAAGCCAATGGGGAGAGAATTCCCCGAAAAATTCGCGCATTGAACCCTTGAACCCACAGCGCGTCATTTCGTCGGGACGCTGAGCGCGTTTCTCCCTCTCCGCGTTTGACAGGGGCAGAGGGGTCAAATGGGGAGAGGGCCGGGGTGAGGTGCTTCA
>CAVREL010000065.1:0-17186 GCA_963720105.1 uncultured Acidobacteriota bacterium
CCGGCTGAGCGACAAGAAGAAGCAGGAGAACGAGGAGCCTGCCAAACCGGCACCGCAGCCGACGCCGATTCCGGCGGTTCCGGGGGCACCGTCGCCGGCCCAGGCGCCGCAGCAGCCCTAGGGGTAGGGGTGGTTTCCCAGGTCCCAACGGCGGGGACCTGGGGCACCCGGCCTCAGCCGTAGTTCATGGTTTCCCAGGTCTCAGAATCGAGACCTGGGGCACCCGGCTAATTTCCCTGGTTCCCCTGCCGTTTTCACTCTTCGCGGAGGGCTTGCATTGGTTGGATGGAGGCGGCTCTTCTTGCGGGCAGGAAAGCGGCAGTGAGACCTATTGCCGGAAGGGCGAGGGCCACGGCCGCATAGGTCCAGCCGTCGAGCGGCTTCACGTGGTAGAGGAAGCTGGCAATCAGGCTGCCGGCTGCGAAGGCCAAGATGAGGCCCACGCACAGGCCTGCCCCAATCAAGATGATCCCTTGCCGGAGCACCAGAGTGGCCACGCTTTGGCGGGTAGCGCCCAGCGCCATGCGTACGCCGATCTCGCGGCGGCGGTAGCTGACCAGTTGCGAGAGCACGCCGTATAGCCCGGCGATGACCATGGCGATCGCCAGCCCGGCAAACGAACTCACCAGGTAGAGAACCAGTCTCTGGCTGAAGGTGTTCTTGTCGACGGCTTCCTGCATGGTCTGGAAATTATCGAGCGCGATGCCGGGGGCGACTTCGTGGAAGATTGACCGCATCTCCGGAACCAGGGGTACATTGCCGCGGGTTCTCACGACAAACGACACCACCGTCTTCAACAAGGCCTGGTAGAAGAGGGAAGTGGTTGGGACCTGTTGTTGCGACAGCAGAATGAAAGGCTGCGCCGGGGTGCCGACATGCTGATCCACCTGGTCCGCGAGCACGCCCACAATGGTGAAGGGCTTCACCATCCCGGTGTCCTTGCCGCCCAGGTTGATCTGCTTTCCCAGCGGATCCTTGCTCTGAAAGTATTTCTTCACCAGCGCTTGATTCACGACGGCCACTGGCGGCATGGAGGCCGTGTCGGCATCGGTGATCATTCGGCCTCGGATCACGGGCGTTCCCAGGGTGCGCGCATAATCGCCGCTCACGGCCGTAACGCCGGCGCCCGGCTTATTGGCCGGATCGGAGGGCTGGTTCAGGATGTCGAAGCTCGAGCCTACGTTCATCCCCCCCAGCGGAGGCGCCGTGGCCAGGGCCGCGCTGGCTACGCCGGGAGCCTGGCGCATGCGCTCGAGCACCGGTTGATAGGTAAGCACCGCAACCGAAGCAGGCGCATGCTCGGTATCTTCCGAAACCGCCATCTGCGAGAAACCGGCCGCATCGGCAGGCATGGCGGTAAACATCGTGATGTGCTCGGTCTCGAATCCCAGGCGCGATTGCTCCAGGTTCCAGAGGGTACGGAAGAGGAGGCCAGTTCCGACCAGCAGCAGAGTGGAAAGGGCGACTTCGCCCGCTACCAGCCCTCCGCTGAGCTTTCCGCCCACCGCGGAGCGCGAGCCCACCCCGCGGGAGGCCGCTTGCAGCGCGGATTGCGGATTGGCGCGCGCCACCAGCAGGGCCGGCAACAGGGAGGAGAGTACCGTGGTGAGGACCGCGATGGCCGCCAGCACCAGCACGATGCTCCAATGAATGCCGATCGAGTCGCCACGCGGAATCGTGCCCTCCGGAAGTCTGTGAACAGCCTTTGTGGCCAGGTGCGTCAGCAGCACACCCACCCCGCAGCCCAGCAGGCTCAGGAGCAGTCCCTCGGAAATCATCTGCCGGACGAGCCGCATCTTGCCCGCGCCCAGAGCCGCACGTACGGCAAACTCCTGCTGACGGGCGAGGCAGCGCGCAATCAGCAGATTGGAGACGTTGGCGCAGGCAATCAGCAGCACCAGGCCTAACGCGCCGAACAATGCGTACAGCACCGGGCGCACCGGCCCGGTGAGCACTTCCTGGTAGGGCCAGACGCTGAATTCGAACTTGTCCTCGACGGCCGTTTTGGGGATGTGCGCCCCGATCGCATTAAGCTCTTTCTCGGCCTGCGGAAGCGTAACTCCCGGCCGTAGTCTTCCGATGACCTGGAAGAAGTTGTACCCCCGATCCTTCAACATCTCGGGGGTGGGCTGCAGCGGCAGCCAAACGCCCCTCCCGAGATCGGCTGCCCCCAGCTGTTCAGGAAACCCGAATGAGGCCGGCATGACCCCGACGACCATGTGCGGTTTGTTGCTGAGCATCACAACTTGGCCGACGATGTGAGGATCGGCGTGAAAGCTCTGGCGCCACAAGCCTTCGGACAGAATCACGACGGCCGGACCTCCTGCCAGTCCGTCGGCTTCGGAAAAGGTGCGCCCCAGCAGCGGTGGCCGGCCAAGCAGGGGAAACAGGCTGGGCGTGACCCGCGGCGCGGTCAAGCTCATCGATGTCTCCCTGGTCGACAACACGCTGATGTCTTCGTTGTATCCCGCCACGCTCTCCAGCAGCTTCGATTGGGAGCGAATGTCGCTGAAATTCATCCACGATGTGGCATTGAAATCGGGCTTGTCGTTCTTCCGGGCGATATATACGAGGCGGTCCGAATGCTCATACGGGAGCGGCCGCAGCAGAACGCTGTCGATAATGGTGAAGATGGCGGTATTAGCGCCGACGCCGAGGGCCAGCGTGAGGACGGCAAGGAGGGCAATGCCGCTGTTCTTGCGCAACTGGCGCAGGGCAAAGCGCAGGTCGTAGAGCAGATTCTGCATTGGGGAAGCTCCTTCGGGACAGACGCGTGCATACCGGCTGGCAAAACCACGACCATTTTACTTGCGCCATGTGGAGTGCCGATTCTTCCGCCCCCTGCGGGGGCTGTACCGGAAATTCAGCCATTTCCCCCAGGCTTGCGCCTGGGGCTACCCCTCTGCTGCCCGCTTCGCGGGCTGACTGGAGACGGGAGCGTGGAACCGGGCAAAATAGTTGTTGCAACGAATATCGCCCTGGCGCATCCAAGGTGAAGAAAGGAGCCACTCCATGGCAACCACGACAACCTCTCCCGCCTCCCTCATCACCTGGAAACTCGATCCGGCCCACTCCTCGGCCGAGTTCAAGGTGAAGCACATGATGATCTCCAACGTGAAGGGAACGTTCACCGGCTTGACCGGCACACTTACTGAGCACACCAGCGATTCCACTCTCTCCAGCGTCGAGGCGTCCTTCGATGTCTCCACGGTCAATACCGACGACGCGCAGCGCGACGGTCACCTGAAGAGCGCCGATTTCTTCGACGTAGAAAAGTACCCCACCATGACGTTCAAGTCCACCAAAGTGGAGCAGAAGGGAGAAGCCGAATACCGCGTCACCGGCGACCTGACCATCCACGGTGTGACCAAACCCGTCACATTGACCGTGGAAGGACCCACCCCGCCCGCGAAGGATCCCTGGGGCAATACCCGCATCGGCATTTCCGCCACTACCAAGATCAACCGCAAGGATTTCGGCCTGACCTGGAATGCAGCGCTCGAAACCGGCGGGATTCTTGTCGGGGAAGACGTCCACATCACGGTGGAAGCGCAGTTTATCAAGGCGTAAAGCAGGGATAAGGGGTCAGGGGCAAGGATCACCGGCGGCCTGCGACCGGTGTGCCGTAACGGGCTTGCCCCGGGGCAGATAGTTGTTGCAACGAATATATTGCTCGCGAATCAAATGGGTATACCGAATGGAGGCTCAATGTCTCTCCGAGCTGTGAAAGACATCACCCAAACCGTGCCGACTATCGAAGGCGCCGGCGTCAAGCTGCAGCGCGCCTTCGGGTTCGGCAAAACCCACGAATTCGATCCGTTTCTGCTCCTGGACGACTTTCGCAATGAGAACCCGGCGGATTACATAGCCGGATTTCCCTGGCATCCGCACCGCGGCATTGAGACCATCACCTACGTGCTGGCCGGCGAGGTTGCACATGGCGACAGCCTGGGCAACAAGGGGCGGATGATCGCCGGGGACGTGCAGTGGATGACGGCCGGCAGCGGCATCCTGCACCAGGAGATGCCCAAGGGCGACGCCCACGGGCGCATGCACGGGTTCCAGTTGTGGGCCAACCTGCCCGCATCGCTCAAGATGACCGACCCGCGCTACCAGGACATTCCGTCGAGCGCCATTCCCGAGGTGACGGAAGACGACGGAACCAAAGCGCGCGTAATCTGCGGCACGTTCTGGGGTAAGACGGGGCCAGTGGAAGGCGTGGCGGCCGACCCGCGATACGTGGATATTTCGGTGCCGCCGAACACGCGCAAGCGCATCCAGGTGGAGACCACGCGGAATGCGTTCGCATATGTCTTCGCCGGCGAGGGAGCGTTCCGGGACGCTTCCGATCCGCAGGCGGTGCTGACCGAGTCGGCGGTGGATGCGAACGCCGAGCCGGTCTACGATGCGAAGAATCACTCCCTGGTACTATTCGATCGCGGCGACGAGATCGTCGTTCAGGCAGGGCCGCAGGGAATTCGTTTCCTGCTGGTTTCCGGCAAGCCGCTGGAAGAGCCGGTCGCGTGGTATGGGCCGATCGTGATGAATACCCAGGCTGAGCTGCGTCAGGCCATGAGCGAGTTGCAGAGCGGGAAATTCATCCGCCACAAGTAACCTGTTTCAGGACATGGGCAAAATCCGATGTTCCTGTTGGTTGGATCGGGGTATACTGGCCTTAATCCCGGAAGAGGGTGGTCCTCTCCCGGGAGTTGGGCTACCTCAACAACAGTAGCGCCAAGGTCAGGATTACGAAAGCTGTCACGAACCGCCAGTCAATGGCGATTGTGATTGCCAGTCGCAACCAGGACGATCTTTTGTCCATCGGCCTTACCTCCTTTGCGCTAAACGGCCCGCAGGTCGTTGCATGCGGCCTGCGGACCGACGGCCCGATCTTCCGGGCCGATTCCGCTACCGCTCCCACACGCGCAAAGAAGGCGCTCCAGTTTTAATTTGCTTACTGCAGGTTTCGCTGTGATGCCGGCCACGGCCTCACAGTTCACTTTCTTTTCCAGCGCACGCCGTCCTTCGAATCTTCCAGAAGAATTCCCTTGTCGGCGAGGTCTTTGCGGATCTGGTCGGCGCGGGCGAAGTTGCGCTGCTTTTTGGCCTGGGTGCGCTCGGCGATCAGGGCTTCGATGGCCTGGTCGGTGATCTCCTGCTGGGCGAGAAGCTCGGGCGCCACGTCGGCCTGGCGGCCGGCGTGTTGCGCCCATTCCACGGCACGCCTGGTTGGCTCGGCGTCGCGATCTTCAATGACATCGAACACCGCATCGAAATCGACGAGTACGCGCAACACCGCTTCGCGGTCGCCGGCGAAAAATCTTCCCTGATCGATGGCGCTGTTCGACACGCGAAGCAGGTCGAAGATGGGAGCGCGCGCTTCGGCGGTGTTCAGATCATTGGCCAGCGCGGAGATGTACTCGACGCGCGCCTTCTTTACGAATAATTGGATGTCTTCATTCTCGCCGGCAGGAAACGACCCGGCGCTTACGCGCTGGTGGAAGGTGCGCAGGCGGTCGATGGCGGCGCCGGCCTCGGTGAGGCTGTCGAACGTGAAGTTGAGCTGATGGCGGTAGGGCACGGAAATGAGCGCGAGCCGGATGGCCGATGCCTTGTATCCTCTCAGCAGCAGATCGCGGAGGGTGTAGAAGTTGCCCTCGCTTTTCGACATCTTCTTGCCATCGACGAGCAGAAAGCGCACGTGCATCCAATGGCGGGCGAACGGCTTGTGGGTGACGCTCTCGCTCTGCGCGATCTCGTTTTCGTGGTGGGGGAACATCAGGTCTTCGCCGCCGGCGTGCAGGTCGAAGCTGTCGCCGAGGTACTCCATGGACATGGCGGAGCACTCGATGTGCCATCCTGGCCGGCCGCGGCCGATGGGGGTATCCCACGAGGTCTCGCCAGGCTTGGCGGCTTTCCACAACGCGAAGTCGCGGGCCGAGTCCTTCTCATATTCGTCGAGGTCGACGCGGGCGCCGTCTTCCATGCCGGAGAGGTCTTTCTTGCTGAGCTTGCCATATTCGGGGAAGGCGGAGAGGCGGAAATACCAGGAGCCATCCTCGGTTTTATAGGCGGCGCCTGATGCGGCCAGCTTCTGGATGAGATCGACCATCTGCGGAATGTGGCCGGTGGCGCGAGCGATGTGCTCCGGGCGCTGAACCCGCAGGGCTTCGAGGTCCTCAAAAAACGCTTCGACGTACTTGGGCGTGTACTCGCCGATGGGGATACCGGCGGCCGCGGCGTTGCGGATGATCTTGTCGTCCACGTCGGTGATGTTCATGACGTGGCGGACCTTCACGCCGGTCAGGCGGAGGAAGCGCCGGAGGACGTCGATTTGGAGGAAGGTGCGAAAGTTGCCGATGTGGCCGTAGTCGTAGACGGTGGGCCCGCAGGCGTACATGCGCAATGCTTCGCCGTCGGAGGGGACGAGTTCGTCTACTTGTCCGGAGAGGGTATTGAAGAGGCGGAGAATCATCGATCGAACGGCTTGCTCACAGTAAAAATGCGGCGGTGTATGCCTTTGGAGATTGTAGCAGTGGGAGATGCGGCGCCCGAGACGGTCGGCGATCGTCAGATGGTGAATTCTCCCCAGGTCTTATCCGCCGCCGCGGACGAGAGGTGGGGCACCGCCGCATCGAACGGAGCCGAAATGCGGTAGGATAAGAGGTATGACAAAGCAGGCGACTGCCAAGAAGATCAAGATGAGCATTACCCTCAGTCCAGAAGTGGTGGCTTTCGTGAAGCAGAGTCGCAAACGGCGGAAGGCAGCTTCGAATTCGGAAGCAATGGATATGATTCTGCGGGAGTCAATGCGGCTGCAGAAGCAGGCGGAAATCGATGCGGCGTACAGGGATTACTACGACAACGTGAGCGACGAGATTCTGGCCGAAGAGCGGCAGTGGGCCGAGGCGACGGCTTCGAACATGTGGATCGGGATTCGGGAATGAGTGCAGCAGAACGAACCTTTCCGCTGCGCGGCGAAATCTGGTGGATGCATTTTTCCTTCGACCCACCGGGCAAGAACCGTCCGGCGATTGTGGTGTCGGCGAACGGGCGTAACTCTCATCCACGGGCGAATACCATCCTTGCAATTCCCTTGTCCACCTCGATTCACAAACCCAGTCCGGGCAAGCTTGTGTTGATGGCAGCGGAAACCGGGCTGCGTGAGGACAGCATGGCCTGGGCAGAGGATATCGGCGTCGTCCCCAAGGACCAGTTAAGGGAGCTGCTGGCTGGTCATCGCCCATTAACCCACACCCAAGTCTGCCGCCTTGCATCACTAGTGAAGATTGCAATGGGCTGCGTGGACTGATCTTTCCGCAATTTCCCCGCATCGTTCCTTCGGGCCCCACGTTCAGGAAGTGAAGAAAGAGGAGTCTCCTATTTCTGCTGGTTCGCGGCCTCCAGCCGGCGGCCGCGGATCCATTCGAGGATCGTCCGGTACTGTTCGCTCGATTCGTTGCCGTGCCAGCGCTGGCCGCCGTTGTGGGTGGCCAGGTAGTCGCCCACATCGCCGGCGCTGTCGGTGGGCCGGGTGGGCTTGATGAGGATGAGGCTCCTTTCCGGCTCGGCGATGTTCACCACGCGCATGGCGTACTTGTAATTCTCCTCGCTGTCCTGGTCGGAGAAGACGCCCTCGGCGTTGGGGGGCTCCAGCTTGAAGATCACGTGATTGGCGTGGCAGAAGACGCAGGCCTTGCCATCGCGGCCGGGAGTGGCCAGGATGGGCTCGATCTTGGTGACGAAGTAGCGGAAGTCGAGCACCGAGCCGGGCTGGACATCTTTCAGCGCGTCGGCCAGGTTCTTTCCGACGAGCACGTTGGTGGAGATGAGCTTGAGGCGCGGGTTGGTTGAGTCCTTCAGCTTCTGCATCGCGGCCCGGAAATCGGGGCGCTGTTCGACGCCCTTGACCTTGCGCAGGGTGTCGAGGGCGGCGGCGCTCACGTTGGCGTCGGAGTCGAGGAGAGCCGCTACGACAGTGTCGACGACGATGGGGTATTCGAGAGGCTCCTTGATCTTCAGCACGGCGGCATGGCGATTGAGGTAATCCTGATCCTGCGAGACGGCGCCGCCAGAAACGCCCAGGCGCCGTTTGAGGAACTGCGGATTGCCGGCCTCTTCCATGAAGACCTGGAGAGAGGAGTCGTTGAGGTTCGCAAACGCGGCCTTGACGGCGGGCTCGGATTGCGGATCCTTGAGGAAGTGCTCGAAGCAGATGCGCACGGCGGCGCGGGAGACATCGGTATCGAACGAATTCAGGCCGGCCAGAACTTGTTTCTGCAGTTCCGGCTCGTGCATCAATGCGGTGAACGATGATGCGGCATCGAGCACCTGGCCGTAGTTCTTGGGGCGCGGTTTTGCTTCGAGCAAGGAGCGCAGCGCGGCTTCAACGCTTGCCTGCTGCTGCCAGGGGGATTTTTCAGGTAGAGCGGCAAGGAGCGGCAGGACCACGGCCTGGCTGTCACGGTTGCCGTGATTCAAGATTTCAACGACCTTGTCGACCAGCCTGGGATCGGGCGACGGCGAATCCAGATTGAGAATTCCGCGCTGGCCGCCTTCGTAGACGTAGCGCACCGTCTGGCGCACGTCGGAGTTGGGGTCTTCCGAGAGGTTGAGCGCGGCGAGCGTAAAGCGCGCGTCGCCGGCTTCGCTGAGCGTGCTGCCGGCTTTCAGCACTTCGATCTTCATGGTGTCGTCGGCGCCCTTGAGGCAGGCCAGGAGTGCTTCTTCCAATTCCGGTCCAGAACTTCTAAAGAAATGGATCAGGTCGCTGTCGTTGCCGATGCGCGTTTGGAAGAAGCCGTTGTGGACGTCGTATTTGAAGTCGACGGCTTCGCGATAGGGCGGATATTCATAGCCGGGCTGATGCAGATCGGGCACGCCTTCGACATACTTTGTGAGCACGGCGGGAAGCCCGATCGATACCGTGTCGGCTTTGAGCGTGGGCAAGGCATAGTGGCGGATGTGAAAATCCCACAGCGCATTCAGAATGCCCTCACGCCCGAGGGGTGTTCCTTCGTGCAGGACCTTTGCCAGGACTTGCGCCTGGTCGCGGGCGACGGCTTCGTAGCCGGCGTTGATGCGGTCTTTGTCTTCGTCTTTCGCGCTGGCGCGCACCCAAGCGGAGAGATAGCCGGTGTTCTCGTCGAGGAGGTTGTAGATGCTCTCCTCGAGGCCCCGGCGAACCATTGAGTCGTGCTCAGTGTTGAGGCGAACGGCAAGGGCATCGAGGGTTCCGCGGCGCACCTCCGGCCGGTCGACTTGCCAGTAGTACCAGCGCCACAGGCCGCTTGCGGCTTGGAAGCGAATCGCGGGAACCGGGTCGTTGAGGTCGCGTTCAAGCGCGGCCAATAACTGCGGGTCGCCGGTGAGGTTTTTGAAGTGCTGGTTGAAGACGCGTGCCGCGCCCCAGCGCGTGCGGGCTTGGGGCGAGGCCAGCGCCGCGGCGAGTTTTTTTTGACCTTCTGGTCCGGCTTCGTCACGACGGGACAGGATCATGCGGAGCGCGTAGGCGGAAGCGGTCTGCACCATCTTGCTGGGATCGCCGAGGCCTTTGATGAGAGCCGGTACGGCGCCGGGATCGGCCATGTGGCCAAGCGCGCGCGCCGCGGCTTCGCGGGCCAGCGGTTGATCGCTGGTGGCGAGGATGTTGCGAATCTGGCGTAGTTGTGGCTCGGAGGCCAGATCCCAGAACTGGTCGAGCTGTTCCAGGAGCAAAGGAAGATCGTTGGCGGCGAGCTTCGCGGGCGGCGGGGGATACGCCGCGCCCCAGTTCTTCGCTTTGGTGCTGCCCGGATAGAGAGTTGACAGCGCCATCACAGCAAATTGCGTGGCGCGGAAGGGCGTGTTGAAGCCCTGGTAAACGGGATCCCCTTCCCAACTGCCTTCAGGGCGCTGTGCGGTCAGCATGGCTTTCACCGCAATGCCGAGGTGCTCGTCGGTCTCGGGACGGCGGCCGGCTTCGGCCAGCGCCAGGACGGCGTTGTAGGCGATGAAGTCGGCGGGCTTGGCGGTCTTGTCGAAGGGGTAAGGCCAGCTTCCTTCCGGCGTTTCGTATTCATAGAGCTTGTCGATGAGCTTGTCGATCTTCGACCTGTACTTGTCGCGATCGATCTCGGAGAAGAACATGATCTTCCAATTCAGGTCGATCATGTTTTTGGGCTCGTAGGGCATGGCCAATTGCTCGACGTGGTCGCGCTCCGCGAGCCACTGCCGATCGTGGGTCTCGTTGTATGCCAGGTCAAACGTGTGCCAGCTCTGGGTTGCGATCTCGAACGGGCTCACGTCGGGTTCGCAGCCGTCGGGCTCATCGCCGGGCAACTCGGAGACACCCTTGTAGTGGATCTTGAGGAATTCAGCGTAGGGCACGTCGAATTTGGGGCGCGGTGGATCGTGGGTCACGTTCTGCTCGAACGCGTGCACGATGAGAGGCAGGCGGCTGGCCACCGTTCGCGCGGTATAGATGACCCGCACCCAGTTTGCTCCCGGCTCTCCATAGAGCGGGCGCGCGTTGTTGTAAATGCGGTCGGTCAGGAATTCGAGACTGGCGCGCTGTGTGGGCGGATAGCCCTTCTCGATCGCCTTCAGATACCCGCGGGTGGTGAACTGGGTGGGATGACAGGCGATGCACAACTGGGTTTCAGAGTGCTGCATCGTGGTGCGGAGCGCAACTGCGCCGCGGCGGGGCGTGTTCGACAGCCAGGTGTCGCCCATGTTGACCAGGAAGTCCATGGCGGCGCGGACCGCGTCGTGCGGATCCCTGAATGGAGGCACGCCATATTCATAGGTGTGGAGTTGATACGCAGGGTGATCGGCGGCCACGCGCAGGTAGTATTCGTGGCCGGGCTGCAGAATGCGGGTGCGGAACTTGTACAGGCCCGGATAATTCTGTGTGGCTTCGATCTTGTAGACGAACTCGCCGTCGGTGAACGGCACGACATCCGGATGGCCATCGGAGTCCTTGCCGGCCTGGAAGAGGTCGAGATCCAGCGGCACATCGCGGTCGGTCACGTTGAGGACAAAGTAGACCAGCCGGGGCTGGCTCTCGAGGAAGGTGAAGCGGAACCATTGAAAGCCCTTGAGCATGGCGAGGTAGGGGTCCTCGCTTTTCGAAGGAGCATAGGGGCGCTCATCGTCGCTGCCGAAGATGGTCTGGCCCAAATCGAAGGACTGCGCGGTTTGCCAGGTGCTGTTGGGAGCGGCAGCAATCATGGCGCGATGGACGGGGGATGCATTTTCAGTTGCAGTGACATCGGGAATCCGAGTCATGCTTATCGTGATGTCGGGGAGGGATGCGCTCGAAGCTGCGGAAAGCTTTACGGTGACCGGACCGGCGGTACGGGGTCGAAGAGTGAGATAGAAATCGAGATCGGCGGGATGGAGCCACTTGGATTCGACCCCGCCCTGGGCATCGCTGATGGTTACGTGCACCGCATCGGCTCCCTGAAGCTGGGCTGGATCCCTGACGCTTACGGTGACGGCATACATTTCGCCTCCGCGGGCTGTGCCCAATGAGACGGTCCGCGCGGCGGGCTGGGCTTGATCGGCGTGGACGGCCCGGCCTGTGCGGAGCATTGCGCCGGCGATCCAGGCAGAAATGACAAGCGGAACGATCGCCAGACAGGCCATGCGGCGCCTGCCATCCCAGCGACGAAGACCTGTCGCTGGAGACCCCGGAGTTTTTGGGTTCGAGCCCATGATTGACCTCGCGTGTGGAGTCGTTTGGAGAGAGCGGGGAAGCAAGGGAAGTATCAAGGCAGAAACTATATATCCATTGAGATAGGACGTGCAAAGAGTTTAGGCAAGGGCGAATCGGGTCTGTGGTTTCCCGCCTTCGCGATAGAAAGAAGTCTTGAAGACGGGGCACGGGAGTTTCGGAGCTGAGCGGGGGCGAAAGATCCGTCCCCGGATTTGAGCGGCTGGTCACAAATGCAGGGCGATGGCGCGCCCCCTGTATGTTTCCTGTTGTTTTCCAAAAGGGACTGTGCCACGCTCCTTCTGTTGGAAACCTAGAGGTCGACTTCCCCATGAAAGAAAAACCTGACGTTCTGCAGGGCACTCTGGCGCTGATGGTGCTTAAGACACTCGATGTCATGGGGCCGCAGCACGGGTACGGGATGGCGCGCCGCATCGAGCAGATCAGCGGCGATCTGCTGGCCGTCAACCAGGGGACGCTCTATCCCCTTCTGCTCAAACTGGAACATGAAGGATCGATTGCGTCGGAGCGGGGGACATCGGAAAACAATCGCCGGGCGCGCTTTTACCGGCTCACGGCTACGGGACGCAAGCAGTTGCAGGCGGAAACGCGAGACTGGGAGCAGACGGCAGCCATCATTGCGCGCTTCTTCAAGGTGAAAGCGGAGGACCTGGGATGAGACTCCTGAGGCGATTTCTGGTTCGATTGGAAAATCTTGCCGCCATGCGCCGGGCCGGCGATCGCCTGCGCGAGGAGATGGCCGAACATGTAGCTCTGCAGACAGAAGCGAATCTCCGCGCCGGAATGACGCCTGCCGAGGCGCGCCGTCGGGCGCTTGTGAAATTCGGCGCACCGGAGGCGATACGCGAACGACATCACGAAGAACAGAGCCTTCCGTGGCTCGAAAACATGTTCCTCGATCTGCGGTTTGCGCTGCGGATCTTTGCGAAATCTCCCGGCTTCGCGTTGATCGCGATGGCCACCATGGCCGTGGGGGTGGGCGCGACGACTGCGATCTTCAGCGTGGTGGATGCCACCCTGCTGCACCCGTTGCCGTACCCCGACCCGGAGCAGATGGTACGTGTGGAGGACGATATTCCCGGGATCGGCGCGCGCGACGTGGGCATCTCGATCCCCGAGTTGAAGGATCTGCAGGCTTCGGGGATTTTTTCGTACGTGTCAATTTACGGCTTTGGGTCGGTGAACCTGACGGGCTGCGCGCAGCCGGCGCGGATTGTATTCAAGCCGGTCACGCCGGGATATTTTGCCGTTCTCGGCGTGGCGCCGCAGCTGGGGCGTACATTCGATCCGCAGGATGGGACACCCGGTTTCAACCTGGAGGTGGTGATCAGCGACGGGCTGTGGAAACGTGCGTTCGGGGCCGACCCGCAGATTCTGGGCAAGACGCTGCGGCTGGATAACGATGCGTATCGCGTGGTAGGCGTGATGCCGGCGGGGTTTCGCGACGTGGGCCGCACCGCAGCGGAACGCGATACGGAGTTGTGGGCGGGAAGCGGGTTTGCGGCCGCGCCCGCGCCCGATCCGTCACGCGGCGTGCGCCTGCGCCTGGAAACGGTGGCGCGGTTGAAGCCGGGCCTGAGCCTTGCGGCGGCGCAGAGTCACCTCGACGCGCTGGCTGGGTCCTTGAAAAAACAGTATCCGGGCGATTATCCCGCACAGAGCGAGTGGAATATGCACATGGTGCCGCTCAGCGAAAGCCTGGTGGGCAGCGTTCGGCAGTCGTTGATGCTCATGCTGGGCGCGGTTGGGTTGGTGCTGCTTATCGGCTGCGTGAATGTGGCCAACCTGCTGCTGGCGCGGGCCAGCGCGAGAGGCCGCGAGATCGCGGTGCGGCAGGCGCTGGGCGCGGGCAGAGCGCGGCTGGTGCGGCAGCTTCTGACCGAGAGCCTGCTGCTTTCGCTGACGGGCGGGATTGCCGGCGTCCTGGTACTGCTGGGCAGCAGGAGGCTGTTGCTCAAGATGGTCCCCGACACGTTCCCGCGGCTCAACGACATTTCGATCAGTTGGAGCGTAATGGGGTTTGCGCTGCTGGTCTCTGTCGCCGCCGGAATCATTTTTGGACTTGCGCCGGCGTGGCTGACCAGCCGGCAGGATCTGACCGGGACATTGCGTCAGGAAGGACGCGGGACGTTCGGTTCGTCTCAAAGGACGCGCGCGCGGCGGGCGCTGGTGATCGGCGAGCTGGCCGTGTCGCTGGTGCTGATGATCGCGGCGGGCCTGCTGCTGCGCAGCTTCTGGGACCTGTTCAGGGTGCAGCTTGGGTTTCATCCGGAGCGCGTGATGGCGGTGCAGACGTGGCTTCCGGTGCCCAATGACCCCAAAACGGACATCTATGGAACGGCGACCCAGGAGGCGACGCTGGTGCGCGAAGTTTTGCGCCGCGGTGGGACGCTGCCCGGCGTGGAAGAAGTGGCGATGAGCGACCTGGCCGCGCTGCCCCTGGCCCACGGCCGTGACGATCTCAACCGTTTCCAACTGATCCGCGAAGACCACCCGGTCGCGGAGAACCAGGCTCCGCTGATCGAGACGTCCATCGTGACGCCGGGGTATTTCCAGCTGCTGGGCATGCCGCTGCTGCGGGGGCGGATGTTTTGTGACCAGGACGTGGAGAGTACGCCCCGGGTGGCGATCGTCAATGACTCCGCGGCGCGCACATACTGGCCCAACGAGAATCCTCTGGGCAAACATCTCAAATTGGATGGGGACCGCAAGGACAAGGGCTGGGCCACGGTGGTGGGGGTGATCGCGGATGCGCGCACCGAGTCGCTGGCCGACCCCGGCATTCCGCAGGTCTACCTGAGCATGTATCAGCGGCGCCCGAAGGACCTGGCGATCTTCCTGCGCGGGCAACTGGATCGCGGGGCTATTGAGGGGCAGGTGCGGGAGCAGGTGCAGGCGGTGGACGCGGAACTGCCGGTGTTTGGAGCGCAGGCACTGGATGACGTGGTGGCCGGGTCGCTTTCGGCGCGGCGATTTTCGATGGAGATGGTGGGGCTGTTTGCGGGCACGGCGCTGCTGCTGGCGGCGCTGGGCATCTACGGGACGATCTCGTACGTGGTCAGCGAACAGACGCGCGAGATCGGCATCCGGCTGGCGCTGGGAGCGCATCGGGGCATCATTCTGAAGATGATTTTGCGCCAGGGGCTGGGGCTGGCGGTGGTGGGAGCAGCGATCGGGCTGGGTGGCGCCCTGATCGTGTCGCACCTGATCAGGGGTGTGCTGTATGGCGTTGCGCCAACGGATCTGGTCACGTTTGTTTCGGTAACGGTGGTGCTGACGTCAGTGGCCGTGGCCGCCAGTTACATCCCCGCGCGACGGGCCATGCGGGTGGATCCACTGACGGCGCTGCGGTACGACTAGCTCCCATGGTTCCCAGGTCCCAAAAACAGGGACCTGGGGCACCCGGTGGGAGCATCTCATGCACTTCTTTCGCCCCCTGCGGGGGCTGGAAGAACAACTTCACCCGCATTCCCCAGGCTTGCGCCTGGGGCTACCATCTTGCGCCCGCTTCGCGGGCTTTAGGCCTGGTCCCGGCATAACCATTGAAATATCCGTTGCCCTACACTAGGGGCCAGGCCCGAGATCATGGTTCCCAGGTCCCAAAAGCGGGACCTGGGGCACCCGGTTCGACAGGCCGGTTAGCGGATGCGGAGCATGAGGATGCCGTGCGCGGGTATGGTGGCGGAGTATTCGCCGTTGGCAAACTTGACGTCCTTGTGAGCCCACAGGTCGCGGGCCGAGCGGACTGAACCTTTGAGCTGCAGGTCGCTGGCTTTCACGGTGGCGGTGGCGGGTGAGTTGTCGAGATTGACCACGCCCACGGCAATCCCGCCATCCTTCAGCGGCTTGACCCACGTCTCCAGGTTGCCGCTCTTCACCGGCGATGCCTGCTTGCCCAGCGGGTCCTGATCGACGGCGATCACTTCCTTGTTGAGAAGGATCGACTTGGTCGTATCGGACATCTTGCGGATGTCGTTGCCGGCGAGCAGCGGCGCGGCGGTGAGCGCCCAGAGGCTCATGTGGGTGCGGTACTCGTCGTCGCTCATGTGGCCGTTGCCGATCTCGAGCATGTCGGGGTCGTTCCAGTGGCCCGGGACCGGCATAGGGAGCGGTGGGGACCTGCTTGTCGATGTTGTCCATCATGCTGGCCCACTCGTCGCGGATGTCGTCAGTGGTGCGCCACAGGTTGCCGCCCACCGCCGGACCCCACTTTTCCACGCTGCCCAGGCCGTATTCGCAGAGGCTGAAGACGATGGGCCGGCCGGTGGCATGGAGGGCGTCGCCCATCTTCTGGTACACGGGCTGAAGCTGCTCGTTCTTGTAGATGTTGCTGGCGCTGCACCAGTCGTACTTCAGGTAGTCGATGCCCCAGGCGGCGTACATCTTTGCGTCCTGCTCTTCATGGCCGTAGCTGGCCGGATAGCCGCCGCAGGTGCGCGGGCCGGGTCCGGAATAGATGCCGATCTTCAGGCCCTTGGAGTGGACATAGTCGGCCAGCGCTTTCATGTCGGGGAACTTGTGATTGGTGGCCAACACGCCGTTGGCGTCGCGGACGCCTTCCCAGGTGTCGTCGATGTTGATGTAGATGTAGCCGGCCTCTTTCATGCCGCTCGAGAGCATGGCGTCGGCGATGCCGCGCACGGTCTGGTCGTCGACTTTCTCGGCGAAGAGATTCCAACTGTTCCAGCCCATGGGCGGCGTCTTGGCCAGGCCGTTATAGGGAACCGGGTGCAGCGCGGGAGGCTCAATATAGGGCGTTGTCGGGATTTCGTCCGCGGCGGTGGCAGGCTTGGCGGTGAAGTGGTCATCCCATTCTTTGCCGTCGATGGTGTGACCGGTGAGATCGGCGACGATGAAGGGATGCTTGTCATTCGAGCCGGATGGAAATAACTCGAAGTGGCCGCCGGTGACGGTGCCCTGCACGCTGGTCTTTCCGCCCAGGTCGCGCACTTCGCCGGTGATCTGGTTGCCATCCTGCTTGAGGTCGAGGATTCCCTTTTGCTGCTCGCCGTTTTCCAAGGTCTTTCCGGTTGCCGCCCATTTGCCGGTCAGGTTGGGCTGCTTTTTGCAGGCGGTGAGCGACATTGCCAGCAACAGCGCCGCAGCTCCCGCGGTCACCCGTATTGCCATTCTTGCCTTACTTCCATGGAGGGTCATTGATTCTCCTCTGCCCATCACAAACGTTCCAGAGCGCGGAGGCTTCCGCGTTTGGACCACGGAAAGTATAGTGCGCCGCGCCAATGGCCAGGCTGGGAGGCCCTACCCCCACCCTCCCCCTCCCCGGACTCTGTACGGAAGTTCGCTGGATTCAGTGGGTTACGGCAGGAATTTGGCTGCAATATTCTCTTAAGATAGGACTTACCAGCAGAGTCTTCTCAGGAAAGGACTTAGTGGCGATACATCCCGAGTTCGAAGGCCTGAGGGGGGTCTTCCTGGTACCTTGGGGTGTAACTTTGGTGCACTCGGCGAT
>CAVREL010000066.1:0-160972 GCA_963720105.1 uncultured Acidobacteriota bacterium
CACCGCGGCCGGCGGCACGCCCCATTTCGTCGGCGTGATGTTCGCGGCCGCCGCCGGCCTGAAGATGACGCCGGTCCACTACCGCGGCGGCGCGCCGGCGCTGCAGGACCTCGTTGGTGGCCACGTCCCTGCGAGCATCAATCCCATGAGCGAGGCGCTGCCGCTCGCCAAGTCCGGGCGGCTGGCTGGCGGTATTGAGGCGCGCGGCGTTCGCAATTCCTGCCCGATGTGCCGATTGTCGAGCGCCTGCAGCCCGAGCAGTTCGTCGCCGTGCGCCCGGACCAGGTCGGCGATCGTGCGCAGCACCCGGAGCCGCTCGCCGCCGAGCCCGCGGCCACCAGCCCTCGTCGAAGGCCCGGCGCGCCGCCCGCACGGCCAGGTCCACGTCGGCGCAGGCCACCGGGAACGAGGCGACCTCCTCTCCGGTGGCGGGATGCAGCGACTAATGCGATGTCGTCGACAGTCAGATCTGCCTTGCTCAGCATGGTGGGTGTACAGATGACCCAACGGGGAGAGATCCGCGCGGTGATATTTCCGCCGTTTCCGTCAACGTATTCTCGGTCCCAAAGCTTTTTGCCGGTGCGAACGATTTCCTCTTTGAGTGCGTGTACTTCAGCCGATCGAAAGAACTGCGCCGGCGACCCGGGAACGTGGTCGTCTTCGAGCACCTGAGCCAGGCATTCCAGGACGGCACGGCGGAGAATTGGCGAGATTGCATCCCGAACGAATGAATTCATTACCCCTCAATTTGGATCGTGTTCATAATATGCCTAAATCGATTCACAATCAATCAAAATAGTTCAGTTGACTCAGTTCTCCTGCCTGCTATGCACCGGTTCTTGTGCTAACATCAACGTGATAGTGGATTAGTATGCGTCAAGCAGAACGAATCTTGAAAGTTCAGGAGCTTTTTGCGCGCCAGGAGTTCGTGGATTTCGAGCAGCTCTGCCGCGTTTTCGGTGCGTCGAAGTCCAGTATCCGTCGTGATTTGCTTGAATTGGAGCACAAGGGTGTGGTGCGTCGCGTCCACGGGGGTGCGATTTCTCTGCAGGTTCGGGACGAAGGGGTGGATTTCGATCGCCTTTCCGGTTCGCTTCACGGTGAGAAGTCCCGAATTGGAAGGCTGGCGGCTTCCCTGGTGTCTGATGGGCAGACGATTATTCTTGGCGGCGGTTCGACCGCAGTCGAAGTGGCGAAGAATCTTGTCTCTAAGCCCATCCAAGTGATCACCAATTCGATCCCCGTCGTCCAGGTGTTCTGGGAAAGCAAGCAGGTTGAGGTCACCCTGACCGGAGGTTATTTCTACCCTCGGCTCGGCGTCCAATTGGGCCCCATTTGCGAGAAGATGCTGAACAGCGTTTCGGCCGAGATGCTGATCATGGGGATCCGGGGAATCACTGCCGCAGGAATCAGCGACCACAATACATTGATCGTCGAATCGTTGCGCGCCATGATCAAATCCGCGCGAAAAGTGGTGCTGGTAACAGATCACTCCAAGTTCGGGATTGACAGCATGGTTCATGTAGCACCTCTGACCGACGTAGATCAGATTGTCACCGACAGCGGTCTTGACGCGAATTTCCAGCAGATGCTCAAGGAAAACGGAATCGAAGTCCTCCTCGCTTAGTCTGTATTTTGAACAGCGGGCCTCGTCTGGATACCTCCTGCGGAGCGACATTGGCGATGGGAAACCGCGACGGGCAAAACGATGTAGCCTCGGCCGACGGGATTGAGGCATAGCGCGGCGAAACTCCAACCGGGCCCTTTATACCTGTCCAAAATATGACATGTCAAGACTTATTATGGATTTAAATGAACTATTATGGAAGATAGGCGAACTGGAAAGGCTCGCGTGATACGAAACCAAGTGAACATGCGGGATCGCTCGACACACCATTGCGGCCGCTGCTTAAAGAGAGCGGTGTTATCGGCCAGAGACAGTCTTAGGCGGTACTGCAAGAGTTGAAGAAGCAATTAGATTTTCAAGCCATTGGTCTGTGCAAACCTAATTGCCTTTCCTCGGAGCACAACTCGGGCCGGGAGCCACGCTACTCCGCCGGATCATCCGCGGTATAGGGCGAGCAACAAGGTTTCTCCGTCGGCTTAAAGTTCATCAGTTCCACGCGAACGCCATCGGGATCGTACATATTGAACTCGTACTTGCCGTCAAGGCCGACCTTAGTCGGAGGTCCGCCGTGTCGTCCCTCCAGTCGCTTCCCGGCCTCAAGCACTTTGTAGGCATCGGGAACCGACGCCACGCCCAACGCCATATGGTTGAGCACTCCGAGAAAGTTCTGGGTCATACTGGCGGGAATGCCGGTTGGGAGATCATCGCTGCTATGGGTTGCCTCCAGCATGTACTCGATCCAGTCGTGGCTGTCGGGGGTTTGCAGGCTCACCCAGTCCACCACGCCGTCCTTCATGCCGCCAATCCAGTATGGACGGAAGCCCAGCAGATCGCGATAGAAGGTGTCTTCCACTGCGCTCCTATGCACCAGAATGCCCACGTGAATGATGCGGTGACTAATCACGTTGGGCGCGTTGATCGCTTTAGCGTGCCTGGGAGGTTGAACGAATTGAACCTCATTGCCTTCCGGATCGCTCACGCTGAACCAGCGGCTTCCGTCGTTCCCTTTGTTTACCGCGGGGGGCGTTTTCCACGCCTTGGAGACAAGATAATCGCGCAGCGCCTCGGCGTCCTCGGTATTGAACGCAATGTGATCAAGGCGGTTGATGCCGGAGCCGGCAGGCAGCGGCAACACCTCAACGAATTGCACATTGCTGAAGGCGTAGCGAACCCCCCGCGGGTTCTCAGGGTCCGCCAGCTTTGCCGCGCCTACGACTTTGCAGTAGAAGTGGTCGGCAGCGGCGGCGTCTGATGTGTAGACGGCAAGATGCGAGATGCCGGTGATCTTCGGGCGCTTAATCGTCGCGGACGGAGGCTGAGCCGCGGCGGCAATGGCCGATACGGCCAAAATAATGCGAATAGGGATTCTGAATACATTCTGCACCTCGAGCGTTTTGGCGGTCATTGCGTCGAGCCTTCATCTTCAGCGGGCAAGAACTGGTAGCTCACAAAGGCGAAGTGCACGCTATCAGGAGCCCAGTTGGGCACATTGTCGCTGCCGGCTCCGCCCACAATCCGCACCAAATCGCGAATCTTCCCACTGCGGACGTTCAGAATGCGAAGGGTCACGTCCGTGTTGGCCAGGTGCCCCGCGACATCCTTGTCGTAGGAGAGAATCAGGATTGATTTGCCGTCCGGAGAGGGATGCGGCGTCCAGTTTGGCCGTTCGTCAAAAGTGACTTGCTCGGGCTGGCTACCGTCGGGCCGCATGCGCCAAATCTGCATTCCACCTGCACGGTCGGAGTTGAAGTAAATCCACTGGCCATCGGAAGAATAGTCCGGGGCGTCGCTGACGCCGGTGCCCGAAGTCAGCGCGGTTTCCTGTCCGCCATCTGCCGCGATGGAGTAGATGCGTAACCTACCTTGGCTAAGTCGCGTAAAGAGGATTGTCTTCCCGTCCGGCGACCAGCTATGGAAGTAAGAATCTGGATTCGCCGTAACCAGCCGTGGTGTGCCGCCCATGGCAGGCACGATATATACGTGCCGGCCGGGTTGGTTCGGGGTGGTGCAAGTGATAGCGAGCCATTTGCCGTCGGGCGAGAGGCCGTGGCTGCCGGTGCAGTCGGTAGCGTTGCCGATATCGATCGGCCTGGCCTCGCTGAACCTACCCTCGCCTTCATCTGCAGGTACACTCCACAGCTTGCCCGCGCGGTCAAAAATCAGCGTTTTACCGTCGCGGCTCCAGTTGGGCGCTTCCATCTGCCCCTTACCGGTCTGGATGACGAAGTCCATGGGCACATTGGGGTCGAGGGCGATGGTGTGGAGAGTGCTATAGAGCTCCATGGCCGCAGGCGCCGCCGGAGCATTGAGCGGCTGCATTTCGACATGTGCGAAGGTGGCCTGTTCCACCGTGTCCTTTTTGCGTGCGCACATACCCAGGCCCGCATAGAACGTCCCGTCGAAATGGAGCTTCGTAGACGCTCCAGCCTGATGCAGCCGCTCGCCGTGCATGCTGAGGAAGAGCGTGATGGTGTCGCCGCGCTTTTGCAGGCGCATGCGCTCCGGTGCCCCGATATTGAAAAGAATGGTCTGCATCATGTCGCCCTTGGCACGCCGGTATTGCAGCGCCGTCTCGCCTGAGCCATGGATGGCCGCGACTGCGAACGAGGCGTCGGAGTCGAGCGTCTGCCGGAACATCAGCAGCGCCTTGCGGTGCGGGTGTGAAATCGCGCTGCCGGCGGCCACCTTCACATCGGCGGTGAGCGACATGTCGCCTGAGACCTTCTTCCAAACGAAGTGAAATTCATCCACGTTTGCCCATAGATCCTCGCCGGCCGAGCGGATGGTATACACGCCCGTTGCAGCATCGAACGTTGCCGTACCCGGCGGCGCCACGCGGCCCACGTCGGACTGGTTCTCGAAGATGCCAAGCGAATTGCCGGCTGTTTGCGCGGCACCGGCGCTTGATCCAGCGAACCCAAACGCCAACGCAGAGAATGCAAGCAATCCCGTCCCTCTCTTCTTCGGATACACGATGAATGTCTCCCTTCTGGACGGAATTACTCTCGGCCAGGTAA
The DNA here is from genome assembly GCA_963720105.1 of uncultured Acidobacteriota bacterium. Taxonomy (GTDB): domain Bacteria; phylum Acidobacteriota; class Terriglobia; order Terriglobales; family Acidobacteriaceae; genus Telmatobacter. The sequence goes on from CAVREL010000066.1 coordinate 4,645, forward strand.
AGCTGGAGCTTCTCGATAGGGCGAGGACGCAAAACTTCAACTTACAGATTCGTGCACCACCAGGATCTGATCACCTTTTACATTCGTGAGAGTCTGGTGTATCCCACTCGGCCACCAGATTTCTAATTTGTCTGCACGGTCGAAACTTCCCAGGCCAAAGTGAACGCGAGGATCGCTGGATGCGCCGTAGCCGGTGCTGGTAGTCGCGTGATTGTAGAGAGCGTTGTTATCAGCGAGCGTCACCTTCAGGCGGGCACCAAGTCCGTCGCGGTTACTCCGCGTTCCGACAAGCTTGATCAATAGCCAATGGTTGGAATTGACAGTGCGGTTTATCCAGATTTCGGGTAACGCATGTTGACTTGTAACCACCACATCCATGCGGCCATCATTGTTCAGGTCACCCATCGCCGCCCCGCGGTGTGCCCCAGGGACTCCAAATGAGGAGCCGGCCTGTGCTCCGACGTCCACAAATTTCTTACGGCCGGTGTTGCGAAGAACTATGTTCGGCAGCTTAGCAGGAAGATGAATCACCTGTTCGGAATTGTCCAGTATCGCCGCACAGGCAACGAACAAGTCTTTCCAGCCGTCATTATCAAAATCGGCGATTCCAGCCCCCCACCCCGTAAACCGGGCCGTAGCGGTTGCGATCCCCGATTCGCTCGTGATGTCTTCGAAGTCCTTGCCGGTATTTCGAAAAAGCGGAAACGTATCACCAGCCATTCCAACCACAAAAATGTCGGGGCGCCCGTCATTGTCCACGTCCCGGAAATCCGTTCCCATCCCCGCTATGGACTTGCCGAACTGGTTATAGGCAACGCCCATCTCAACTCCGACCTCGTCGAATGTACCATTCCCGTTGTTGCGGAAGAGGAAATTCCGATACGTGTCGTTCGAAACGAAGACATCCGTATAGCCATCTCCGTTGAAGTCGGCAAAAGCCACACCCATACCTTTGCCGATGTACTTGCCGATTCCAGATTTCTCCGAAACATCCGTAAACGTGCCATCGCCATTGTTATGAAAGAGCATATCGGGCTCGCCCTTGAAGACGTCAGGGGAACAATACGTAGCTGCACTGCCGATAAGACAGACAGGTTCCGTCGCCGCGGACCATTCGACGTAATTCGTTACGAACAGGTCGAGAAATCCGTCGTTGTCGTAGTCAAACCACCCAGCACTGGTCGCCCACTTCCAATGAGCTTCTGTAAGTCCGGCCTTCGCTGTAACATCGGTAAATGTACCATCGCCGTTGTTATGGAAGAGCTGACAGCCGTTGACCCCGGTTACGAAGAGATCGACCCATCCATCGTTGTCATAGTCCGCAGCGGCAACGCCCATGCCGAAGAACGTACCCTGGACGCCGGCTTTCTCAGTTACATCGGAAAATGTGCCGTCGCCGTTGTTGCGGTAAAGCCTGTTCCAATACCGGGGGTCGCGCTTGTCCATGTCAGGCAAGTGGGCACCGTTGACGAAGTACAAATCCATCAATCCGTCGTTGTTGTAGTCGAAGATGCCCACGCCTGCGATTGCCGTTTCGGGCTGGAGACGGTGCGGACTGGCGCTGTTGTCCAATACAAACGTGACCCCGCTCTGGCGGGCGAGGTTCTCAAATGTAATAGGCCCAGAGACGACCGCAGATTTGCCTTGTGGAAGGCCGGAAGGCATCCCTTCAATGGCCGAGTTGCCGAACCAATTGGGCGAAAAGGAGAAACTGCGCCGAGGCAGCAGGGAAGACGCTGCAACAGCGAAAGTGTCATGAAGAAATCGGCGCCGAGACTGGAAGGGGTGATGTTGTTTTGACTCTCGGTTGTCTTGGAAAGTCATCTTGGGAGCCTCTCCATGCCCGAGTGTCTTCGTCGCTATGAAATCCCCAGTGCGCAAGGAGTTCACTTTACTGTCGCGGGGTGAGCGGACAGCTGTGTTTCAACGGCATTGTCGGTGCACCCGGTTGAATTCAATGCTTCCAAGGACCTTATATCTCCATGGGCAAAAGCCCGGACCAGTTCGGTCGCCTCATGCGCCTTGTCGCGGTTGCCGACCCGCGCATAGGCATCGCACATTGATAGCAATGCCGACACCTCCTGCGTGCGGGACTCATCGAAGTAGCGAGCCGCCTCTGCCCATTGTCCCCTTGCGTATTGCAGTTCGCCCATGCCTACAAGCGCGATTTGATTCTTGGGACTCATCTCGAGCGCCCGTTTAAGATCCACTTCGCTTTGCTCGTAATTATGTTCTCTCAAGTAGACACGCCCTAGAAATGCAACTATGTCCGGGTTGTTCGGCGAGACTTGCGCGGCCTTGTTCAGAATCCGAATCGAATCTTCGTTCCGCTGCAGCGCAGAATAAAGCATCCCGACCACGTAGTACGCGTTGAGTTGCGAATGTTTTTCCGCGGCAAAAGAGTTTACATATGCGATGGCAGCCGATTCACCCTTCTCTTTCAGCAGCTTTTCGCATTCTTTCCAATGCTCGTTCCGCGACGCCTTACCAAGGCTCACGAGTGCTTGAACGATGTGGTCCCGATCGCGAATCGACTGGTATAGCTCCATTTCTTGAAGGGACTCCTGGGAGCGCCCCAGATCGCGCAGCGCTCTCCCTAGTTGGAAATGAACGTCCGACAGACTCGGATCAATGTTTAAAGCTTCGTGCAAGGGAGAGAGCGCCTCTTCATCCCTTCCCAAAGCGACCAGAGCGGCGCCCAGGTCTTTCAGCGCGCTCGCGTACCGCGGTTTCCGTGCGAGCACATACTCGTCGAGCCAACGCGCCTTTTCCCAGTTACCCTGATAGGCCGCTATCTCTCCCAGAATAAGTGCTGCAACCAGATTGTTGGGATGTTCGCGAAAGACGGCTTCCAGAATTGGTTGCGCTTCCTCGTGCTTGAACAGCTTGTAGTAGGCCATTCCAAGGTCCATGTCGATATTCTCAAGCGCGGGATCGAGTTTGCGGGCCTTAAGAAGATCCTCCAATCCGGGCCCGCAATCGTTGCCTTCGCAAAGGTACTCACCGGCCTTCTGAAGTACAGCGGCTTCCCTTGGGGCAAGCCGTGCCGCGCTTAGAATTATTTGTTGTGCCTGGGCAAGCTCACCATTCAGGTAATGGGCTTGCGCCAGATAGAAGAGGACATCGGTATTCCGCGGTTGCAGCGCCCTGCATTTTTCTAAATACTCGATGGCCTTCGGCCAGTCGTTCTGGTGCATGCGCAGCGTGCCCAAATGAAAGAGTATCTCCGCGTTTCTTGGCGAATGCTCTTCCTGCGTAAGATAGATTTGCTCAGCCTGGGCAAACTGGCCGTGCTCTTCCAGTTCCGCCGCGCGCCGCAAAGAGCCGTTTCCCTCCGTTGCGGCCGGAACCTGCGCGTCGGCCAGAAGAGGACCACAATTGGCCGCAGCAGCGGCAATCAAGCATATGCCCAGACACGAACGCACAACGCTCATTGAAGATACCATCGTCGCGAGAAATGCACTGCCCACCTACATCGCTCCGCCACCGCGCGCGGCGAGATGTATATGTTTGGCCACTGCTGCCTGTCGAGGGCTAAAAATCGTATCTCAATGCAAATTGGCCAATTCTCTGAGGCCCTGCAGTCAGAATCTGGCCGAACGCCGAAGAAGTCATTGTGGTGTTTGGCCCATTAAGATTGGTCCGATTCAGCACGTTGAAAAAGTCAAAGCGAAATTGAAACGCTCCCATCTCGTGCGGCAGGGTAACGAGTTGCTTCAGCAAAGAGACGTCGTTGTGAAGGTTTCCCGGGTTAATAATGGTGTTCCGCCCCACGCTGCCGAACTGACCTGGAGCCGGTTGTGCAAATGCCGCAGTGTTGAAGTATTCGGCCTCCTGAGCGACGCGCGAGCGGCCCCCGGCCAGGTGGGGATTTCCGATAATGTCTGCTCTTTCCCCCCCACTGAGTGCACGACAATATCCGAGCAAGGCGTTGTCCTGGCCCGAATACACGGTTTGAGGATTGCCGGTGTTGTAGCCGACGATACCACTCAACTCCCAGCCTCCAGCGACAGCGGTCAAGATTCCTTTTCCCTTCAAAGCTGGGAAGTTCCACAGCCCGTTAACGACGAAAATCTGCGCGACATTAAAATCAGAAAGCCCCCGTTCAGCCTTCAGATCATTTGGATTTTGGGGCCCATACGGCGGCGGTCCAATTAACGATCCAGAGTGATTGTCGATTGATTTCTCCCAGGTATAGGCCGCTTGCACGGAATAGCCGCGTGACATTCTCTTTTGTATCTCAACCTGGAGCGAGTGGTAGTTGGCGTTGGCGGTGTCGAAGAGCGCAGGAATGCTGCCGTAATACTGCGGCAGAATTGGCCGCCGCGATTGCACGTTGGCTTCGGTGGCTCCTGGCCCGTAGACGGCTGCGTTCAGATCGCTGGCAATGTACAGGTGATGCGAAACCGTCCCCACGTAGGCGACATCGGAAAACAGGTCGGAGCCGAACCGATGCTGTACGTTGAGATTGAATTGTTGGATATCCGCCTGCCTGAAGTGCGGATCGAGATACGATTGGGTGATACCCGGGAACGGGCCGAAGCTCGGTTTCTTCGGATTGTAAGGCAGCGGATCGGTTGCACCCGCCCAGGGATCTGCGGTGTCGGGCGGTGCGCTGCTGAACCCCACCAGGTAGGGTTCATTGTTTGTCTCGATTGCCTCGACTTCCTGGTCAACTACAGGATGAAACACTCCCCAGCCCGCCCGAACCGAAGTTGTTCCGTTGCCCACGACGTCCCAGGCAAGGCCAACACGGGGTTCGAAGCCGATCTTCCAAGGAAAATAAAGACCCGGGGGAACTCCTTTGTCTCCGGGAACCACCAATCCGGGAGGCGCCGTTGGAAATACGGTGGATTGTGCACCAGGCGAGTAGCTCGAGGCCCCGCCAGGCGGACTTTCCGTCCAGGGCGTCTGGTAGTCGTAGCGAAGACCAACGTCCAGTGTCAAGGTCTTGGTCACCTTGAAAGTGTCCTGAACGAATGGCTGGAATATTTTGGAGCGGCCATGGTCGATGATGGTGGTCGTGACGTTGAAGTTATTGGGCCGGCCGATGATGTAGTCCGCTAAACCATTCCCGGTATACTGGCCGGAGAATGACCAGGTCATCGGTGGATATGCAAGATCTCCATTTGACTCGGCGTTGAACATCACGCCGACCTGAATGTTGTGCTTCCCGTGAAGCCACGAAACCTTGTCGTCAAATTCCCGAAAATATGAAGGTTCATCCACGAACCAACCGGAACCGGCCGAAAATGCGCCACTCACGCTGATATCTGGTGTTTGGGGATATGGAGTGAAGCCGTTTGAATTGATCCCGAGTTGCGACGGGGACTTGCCGTTTTCCGTGGTGAACGGCAATCCTTCCGGTCGCGAGTAGGAAGCCTCGAAGTCATTGATGACGTTGGGACTGAACGTGTGGATCTCGTCCGCCGCATAGGTCTGATATTGTTCCCCGCTCGGAGTCGTAAAAAATGGAATGGGATTTGGCCCGATATTTGTGGCCTTGTTCCGGAACAAACGGAACCACATCCTATCCTTCGAGCCCAGCGTCTGGTCGATTTTGATAATTAATTGGTTCTCATTCGTCGGACCTGGCTGCGAGTATTCCAGTTCGCCATTGGGCTGATTGGGCAAAGGCACAAACGCGCTATCGTAAGCTGCTGCGACCGGATCGAGCAGGGTGCTGGGAATCTGGTTGTTGGGGAACGGCAAGCCTGTATTCGGATCCGTCAGAGGCGTAGACACTGCCGAAAAATCCCCGTTGCGCTCCGCTGTTGTCGGCACAAACGCAATGGTCAAGCTCTCCTGATGAATTCGAAGCCCCTCGTAGCCGACAAAGAAAAAGGTTCGGTTTCTGCCGCTGTATTTGGGAAGAAGGACCGGGCCTCCGACATCGCCACCAAACTGATTCTGGCGCAACAACGGCTTGCGCGTCCCTGCTGGCGTGAACTTTATGGCGGCATCGAACGCATCGTTCCGGAGGTAATCCCAGGCGCCTCCATGGAATTGATTCGTGCCTGACTTGGTTACTGCCAGAATGACCCCGCCGCCAGCCCTTCCATACTCCGCTCCGTAGCTGTCGGTGAGAACACGGAATTCCGCCAACGCGTCGGGAGTGGGAAGATTCTGGTTTGAGTTAGAGAGTGCGTCCGTTATCGTCGTGCCATCGAGCTGCATGTTGCCGAAATCGGTTCTGCTTCCGGCAATGCTGTACGATGGGCCGCCACGAGCACCGGTTTGGTAAACCGGGGCGCTCACATCGGCTACGCCGGGTAGCGTAGCCAGAAGATCCGCGGCGTTTCTTCCATTGAGCGGAAGATCTTCCAACCGCGCATTGTCTACCGTCTCTCCAAGCGTGGCAGTCGTTGTGTCGACGTTGATGGCATTACCATTGACAGTAACCGTTTGAGCCACCTGCCCTATTTGCAGCTTTACATCCACACGAATATCTTGGGCTACCGCAACCAGCACACCGGACTGAGTGAATGATTCGAATCCGGCCGCTGTAACGGAAATCGAGTAATGGCCGATGGGGAGCAGAGGAATCACGTATGATCCCTCCGAAGTCGGTGTTGCAGTTTTGGTGAAGCCGGTGTCCGTATTTGTGACTCGCACCGAAGCCGACGGAATCGCAGCGCCGCGCTGATCGGTAACTGAACCGAGAAGGGTCCCTGTGGTCTGTGCCGATCCGCTGCTGGCGCCAACTAGAAGACCAACGGCCAATAAGAGAGACTGCAGCCACTGGATGCAGCCAAATGAGCGCAAGCGACCTCGGAAATCACTCATTGACTTTCCGTCCGCAAAGACGGATAGGTTGTTGCGTCGTAACATCTGGTCTCCTCTCATTGAAAGCGTGCAATTGCAATTAAGCTGCGCAAGATGGCGTTTTCGCGCTAAATCGATCGGGTCGGCTCATCGGCACGAGGGCCTCTCGCGCGTGGAGCCGCAGAGACTGCGTTTTACACAACCATCCAATCCTTGTTCGGCTCGCGGCGTCGAAAAGATCCGTGCTGGATCTATCGTGCATCGAATTGAACTTTTGTGACCGATTAAGAATTGCTATAGCTGATACGGCGGGATATTATGCGGAAGGAACAGGGCCTGTCAAGAGGAAAGTTCATAATCGTTCACAATGGTAGAATAAAATGAACGAAAAAGAAATGTTTGGTTCATGGCGGGAATGTCGGTCGAATCAACCATGGTTTGGGGTTCGGAAATAGGCCAGGCGGGGTCCTCGCGATTATCATTCCCCAGACCTCCATCGCTATCGAAATCAATAAGATGAGGCGATTTGGACTGGAGAGCGATGCAGAAGAGCACCTATACAACCAAGCTGAGCAGAGGCCTTGATGTCTGACTACGTTATTCCAGAGACCCAAACCGGGCTTTGGGTTAGTGCGCGAGAGGTGCTTCTGGTCGCCAATGGCGATCTCAGACAAACGGCGAATATAGTCTGCTGGCCAGCGCAGGAAGCAATGGAAGGCAAACTCTTCTCAGCCTTTGCGGCTGAGGGTTTTAAACTCCGCCGCGCCCACCCGTACGACCAAAACCTTCAACACGGGTTCATCTACAGTCAGCGAATGGGTATGGATATATTCTCTGGAATCCATCCGGAGGCGCCAGTCGTAGTGGCCGAATCGGTATGGCAGTACAGCAGTCATCTACTCCCTGGTCTTCAGCACCACTCCGGCCCCATACTCACGCTTGCCAACTGGTCCGGCCAGTGGCCGGGTCTGGTGGGACTGTTGAATCTGAACGGCTGTCTTTCCAAGTCAGGCGTAAAGTTCTCAACATTGTGGAGCGAAAACTTCGACGATGAGTTCTTCCGGTGCGGTTTGCGCCAATGGCTCAACGAACATCAAGTAGCCCACGATTCAAGTCATGTCTGCGCTCTCGATCGGTCGTTGCTTCCGGAGCCGGAAGTTCAGTTGGGGAAGGCTTTGGCCCGGGTGCTCAGATCGCGCAAAGCGATCCTGGGCGTTTTCGATGAAGGCTGCATGGGAATGTACAACGCGATCATCGAGGATTATTTGCTTAATCCTACCGGCGTATACAAAGAACGCTTGAGCCAATCGGCACTAGTTGCGGCAATGAAGCAGATCTCGAACCATGAAGCTCAACGGATTCGTGATTGGTTGGATGCCAGCGGCCTGGAGTTTCGCACGGGTCCTTTTGAGGAAACGGATCTTACAGACGGGCAAATTCTCGATCAGTGCAAGATGTATATCGCGGCGGTGCGCATCGCCCACGAATTCGGTTGCGACGCCATCGGTATTCAATATCAACAGGGCCTGAAAGATATGGCGCCGGCATCGGATTTGGTCGAGGGACTTCTGAACAATGTGGAGCGCCCTCCGGTGTTCAACCGGGACGGAGAGGAACTCTATGCGGGACAGCCCGTACCCCACTTCAACGAGGTTGATGAATGCGCCGGGTTCGATTCACTTATCACCAATCGCGTATGGAATGCCTTGCGCATCGATCCCGCCACTACGCTCCACGACGTCCGCTGGGGCGAACACTACCAGGGCGACGGCATCGACGATTTCATTTGGCTGTTCCAAATTTCCGGCGCCTGCCCGGCATCTCATCTTGTTCGCGGTTATCGCGGCGCGATTAGCGAGCGGCAGCCTCCGATGTACTTTCACCTGGGCGGGGGAACCCTCAAGGGCATCTGTAAGCCTGGCACGATTGTATGGAGCAGAGTGTTCGTCGAAGGAAGTTGCCTGCAGGCCGACTTGGGCCTGGCAGATGTAATCACTTTGCCCGAAGCAGAAACAAGGCGTCGTTGGCAATTGGCAACGCCGCAATGGCCGATAATGCACGTTCGCCTCCGGGGCATTACCCGTGACCAATTCATGGCCCGCCATCGCGCCAATCATGTTAACGTCGCGTATGCTCCGGATTCTCAAACGGCCGAGAAGGCCCTCGCTGCAAAGGCTGCATTGATGGCGGAACTTGGCCTCCAAATTCATCTGTGCGGGAACACACCTTGGTCATAGATCGCCTCGTCCGGAATCTCAGAACTTGCTGTTCCAGTACGCCTGTTGACCAATATACCTGTCGTCCGGAAGAACCTTCAGCAACGCGCGTCGTGCTTCGAGCGGCTTTAAAGCACCACCCTGCGACGAATAGAGTATCTCCCCGTCGGGCCCGATAATCGCGGTATACGGAACTGCGCCCTTCCAGTCGGCTCTCCCCAATGCGGCGACGGCGTCGGCCGGATCATCGCTATCCAGAAGCAGATTGGTGTTGAATGCATGCTGCTTTTGCAGGAATTTAAGCACCAGGTTCTTCTCATTGCGATTGTTGATGCTCACCGTAACGAACTTCACCTGCCGCGCGTCATACATCCTCACCATCTTCTCAATGTCTGGAAACTCCGCGATGCAGGGCGCGCACCATGTCGCCCAGAAATTCACGAACAGCAGTTCATCGTCGCTATTGCGATTCCGCAGCAGCGTCTTGAGGTCGGCCGGAGAGACCAGGTCGAGCATCACCGGCTTCGCATTGTTGGCTCGTTCTTCTTCATTTACGCTCTCCTCCTTAAACGCCCATTTAGTCGAGCAGCCCATGGCGGGTGTGTCCTTAACCTCAACCTCTCTGCCGGCGAGGAGCGCGTCCAGTGCATCCCGTGCCTCCTGCTTCGCGGCCAGGGCCTCCTGCGGATTGCTGTCGATCCGTCCCTCATAGCGCAGGATCCGCTGCTGATCAAAAATGAAAATGTGCGGCGTCGCCGTTGGCCCGTACTTGCGAGTCACGGCCTGGGTCGCACCATCGTACAGATAGGAGTACGCAAGACCTCTGAATGCCGCACGTATCTTCATGTCGTCGAAAGAGTCGCCGACGTCGGTATATGCCCATTCGCTGTACTTTTCTGCCTTGTCATCGTTGCCCATGATCACCACGAACGCGACTCCACGTGGCCGATAGTCCGCCACCAGTTGCTTGATGCGCTTTTCGTACATCTGCGCCACAGGGCAATGATTACAGGTAAAGATGACCGCCAAAATCTTGGCCCATGCATAGTCCTTCAGGCTGTGCGTCTTGCCGTCAACTCCCGGCAAGCTGAAATCGGGCGCACGCGAGCCGATGGGCAAAGTCGGATAGCCGTCCTCCGCCGGGGGCGCATTGTCTCCCACCCCATGGCGTTTTGGCTGCTGCGCATTGTCGGCAACGCACTGCCAAATCGCAAAGAACAAGAGGGCCGTGACGGCAAACCCCTCGATCCGCAAATCCGGCTTGCGTATCCGAAAACGGGTGCCAGGTTCGTGTGGTTGTCCTTGATTCATGGGCACCTCAAAATGTCGGGATTGAGATGGGCTCGAGGCCCTCGCGGACACAATCGGATCAAGTGGCTCTGCCGTCGGCCGTAGCTTCTAAACATCGCAAACCCGGCAATGATGGCAGAACTCGGCCTCCAGGTTCATCTCTGCGAAAACGCTTCCCGGTTGTGACGCGCCTATCCAACGAAGGCGTTTCACCGTCCACCTATTTTCTTGGGTTTGCTACATGGGCTGGGGAAGTATCTTCAGCGCATACGCATAGTCTCCCGGCAGTTCATTCGGTAAGGTGAGTTTCACGTTGTCACCGGTTGCACTCCAAGTCAGGTTGCCGTTGGCGCCTAGCATTTCAACTCGGGTTCCTTCCTTCAGCCGCAGTGATTCGATGATGATCTCATGCGACGCTGGCTTTGACAGCAAGGTCGCATAGGCTGCATCTTCTTTCTGAGTGAAGCGGATAGCGACTCCATCCTGGGTTTTCCCCTCGGATTTGACCCAGGGGCGCGTCGCATAAATAGCCTCACCATTGATGCGGAGCCACTTACCAAGTTCGCGGACCCGGCTCAACTGAAGTTCGGATATCGATCCATCTGCCTTCGGGCCGATATCCAGGAGCAAATTGCCATTCTTACTCACGATATCGACAAACATCGCAATCAACTTGCCCGGAGTAAGCATATCCTCAGGCCCTTCATTCTGGTTGTAGCCGAAGGAAGTGCCTAATGCGTGGCATGACTCCCACTTCCTCTCCACGATCTTTTCGGGCCAAACTCCTTCCGGAGATGTGTAATCGGCATGCTCGGGCGGCTTGTCGATTTCATGAAAACGATCATCAACCGTCGCCTCGGGGACAAGGTTGTAGTAATCGGCAAGAATCTTCGTTAGATTTCCTGTCCTGGGATAGGCGATGTCGTTCCAAATGTCATCCGGTTCATAACGATGAATTAACTCTTCGAGTAAAGCATCAGCATAGGCACCATATTCCTCGCTTTGCGGACAGTCCTCCTCCACCCCATGCCGGGTGAGAATTGGATTCTCTGTAAAACTCCAGTCCAGTCCGCCGGAAAAATAAATGCCCATGTGGATCCCCTGCTTCCTTACCGCGGTGGCCAACTCTCCGATGATGTCCCGCTCCGCCCCTTGCTGATTTGCCTTTCTATGAGGATTAGTGACCTTGCTCGGCCACAGCCTGAACCCATCGTGATGCCTCGTCGTTGGAACGATATAACGTGCTCCAATCTCCTTAAACAAATCTGCCCATTGGTCGGGGTCCCACTTTTTCGCCTCCTGATCGAACATCGGAATGAAGTCGAGGTACTCGAAGTTTTTTCCATACGTTTCGACATGATGTTTCCACGTGGATGAGCCCTTGATTCTCCATGTGTTCATATACCACTCGGCATAGGGGTTGCTGGGGAACCAATCTGACAAATCTGGCGCGAATTTATGCCAGTCGATTTCTCCTTTCGGGGTGAGCTTCACAGTTGGAGCCCAAGCCGGGACTGAATACAAACCATAGTGAATGAAGATTCCAAGTTTGGCGTCTTCGTACCACTTTGGGCAGGCATGCTGCTTCAGACTTGCCCAAGCTGGTTCATACCGACGAGGCGAATTCGGGGCTGGTCCAGCAACGGGAAGTGTACCCGCCTTTGCAAAGGCCGCCCCAGTCCACGCCGACGTGACCATGGACGCCCCGAGAAAACTTACAAAACTTCTGCGATTCATCATGTTCCTTGCCCTTTTCCGATCATTCTCGGCAATCGTTTCAAATTGAGAGAATGCACGAAGTCAGTCCAAATGCGTTCCATTCCGTTCGATAGCCCGTGCAATTCTGGCGTCGTGTGAACAGAGGGGGCCTCACCTTTTAAACAGCTGATTGAACGTCTTTGAACCGATCGCGCCTGAGCCCCACGTCTGCCGACTGTGAATCATAAACCGCCAATACGATCAGTTCAATTCATAATACGCCACTTCGATGATGTATTGTGCATTAAAACGGAATATAATGGTTGAACTTGATGCAAACTCTCGCAAGATTAGGGTCTCCCCAACAGAGAACTCTCCACCTGCAGGAGGATGGATTTGAACCGTTGATTTGGTCCGAGTCGATGTGTTCTCGATTCACTTTCGGATGGGCGAAGTAGACATCGACCCCGGTATTGGCGGTGAGTCTCTTGTGGTGTCTCATCTCCACTCCCTGGTCGTAGGTCATGGAGCGACCCATCTGACTTTCGAAACGGTGAGGATGTTGGTGAAGGCCTCGGCGGCCTCATCGGCCGTGCCGCTGTCCAGCTTCACCAGGGCGACAAACAGCGTAGTGCGCTCGACCAGGGTACCTACTTGCGACTGGTTGCCCCTGCCGATAATCAGGTCGCCTTCCCCGTGGCCGGGGACCAGTTTCGCCTGCTGCGTTGAGACCTACAAGATGGAATACCGTCTTGCCCAAATCAATGCCAACCGTCGCAATCTCCATGGACCGCCTCCTCGTTCACCTCTTATACCCTCCCTGGCTTGAGGCGACGGACCATACCATTAGTTTCGAACCAAATCACCCGACGCAACCCGGCTGCCCAAACTTCCCCAGAGGGGTCACGCGCCCGGCACGCTTCTTACGGGGCCAAGATCACTGCGATCATCTTCGCTGCAATCGCAACCATTGGAAAAACGTGTGACCGCCGGCACATAAATCGACCATACAATCGTGCTGTCCTATTGCCAGCCCATAGGGCGTGCGAACGCCTCTTATATGGCTAGTAATAGGAGACGCGATGGCGGAGAAGGCGGACGTGTGGCAGGGCACACTGGCCCTGATGGTGCTGCGCACCCTTGAAATCATGGGTCCGCAGCACGGTTACGGACTGGCGCGGCGAATCGAGCAGACCAGCGGAGATTTGCTTGCCCTCAACTACGGCACGCTCTACCCGGCGCTGCTCCGGCTGGAGCAGGAGGGCTTCATCCGCTCGCGCTGGGGAGCGTCAGAGAACAACCGCCGCGCCAAGTTTTACGAGCTGACCAGAGCCGGCCACCGCCAGGTGAAGAAGGCCGCAGCGGAATGGGAGCAGACCACAGAGATCCTGGCTCGCTTTCTGCGGCCGGCGGAGGAGGCGTGATGCCAACCCTCGCACGCAAGTTCAGAGCATTCTTCTTACGCGTTGCCGGCCTGTTGCATCGAGATCGTGCCGACAATGATTTTGATGCTGAGCTCGAAAGCCACATCGCTTTGCACGTGGACGACGGCATCCGCGCGGGTCTCAGCCCCGAGGAAGCCCGTCGCCAGGCGCTGATCCGCCTCGGCGGTGTCCAGCAGACACGACGTCTGTATTGGGAGCGGCGCTCGCTGCCATGGATCGAGATTTTCATCCGCGACGTTCGCTACGGCCTGCGCGGGCTTGCAAGGCGCCCGGGATTTACAGCGGTTGTGGTGTTGACGCTTGCGCTGGGCATTGGCGTCACGTCCGCAATATTCGCAGTTGCCGATGCGGCGCTCCTGCGCTCGTGGCCGGCTGGGCAGCCAGAGCGGTTGGTGCGTATCGTCGCAAATACGCCCCAGGGCCCCGATACTTTGTTCTCATACCCGGAGAGTCAGGACATGGCGACTTCGGGCAAATCGCTCGAAGGAGTCCTTGCCTATTCGAGGCACGTTTCTGTGCTCCACACCAATTCCGAATCCAGATCCCTGGTCAACGAGGTTGTTTCTCCCAACTACTTCTCGCTGCTTGGGACGGACCAGAAGCTCGGACCGAGGTTCGCGGCGGCGGCGAAGAATGACGAGCGGATCGTCGTGATCAGCAACTCGGTTTGGCAGCGTTTTTTCGGCGCGGACCCGCAGCTTGTGGGCAAACAGATTTCTCTCACCGGTCGCAGCTATACGGTGATCGGTATCGCTCCGCCGGGATTTCGAGGATTGGCGCCTTTTGTGCCGGTGGAATTGTGGCTTCCTCTCACCTCCTGGGAAGGGGAAAACGACCGCTCAATCCGCGACTTCGAGCTGCTCGGGCGATTGCGGCCGGGCGTCACGGCGGAGGAGGCGCAGGCGGAGATCGACACCATTGGGCGGCGCATGGCACAGGTGCATCCGGCCCTCAATCGCGGAAGAACCGTCTCGATTGTCTCCGAGCGCCAGCGTCTCCGCGACGCGGCAGCCCCCACACTGTTGATGATGGCGGCAGTGGGGATGGTGCTGCTGATCTGCTGCGCCAACGCATCCGGCCTGATCCTGGCACGCTCCGATGCGCGCCGAAAAGAGATTGCGATGCGTCTTGCGCTTGGAGCTACGCGAGCGCGCCTCATTCGCCAGCTGCTTACCGAAAGCCTGCTTCTGGCCCTGGCAAGTGCGGCGCTCGGCCTGCTCATTGTCGTCGGCCTGTTCAGGTTGCAGCCGGCGCTGATGCCTCCCGCGCAAGTGGCGCTCGGCCTCGATCTACATCTGGATGCGACGCTGCTTTTGTTCACGGTGGCGTCGTCCATAGTGGCGGTTGTTATCTTCGGTTTCACTCCTGCGCTCCAGGCGACCCGGTTGGATACTGCTTCCGCGCTGAAACGCGGAGAAACAGGCGTCGATCGCTCCAGTCGCCGCTTAACGTTGCGGAATGCACTGGTCGTCGCGGAGATCGCTTTAGCGGCCACCTTGTTGACCGCGTCGGGACTGATGCTGCGCAGCTTGCTCGCCAGTCGCCGCATCGATCTCGGCTTCGAGCGCCAGAGAAACTTTGTCTTTTTTGACATGAACCCAAATCTCGTTGCCGGCTATACACCGGCCCGTACCGGAGCATTCTTCGATCTGGTGGAGGCGCGGACCGCGGCATTGCCCGGCGTGAAACATGCCGGCCTGGCGCAGCGCGTATTGCTGTCGGAGAGCGGAAGCGGCCTTTCCAAACGAGTCTCGATTCCAGGCGTCCTGTTGCCGCAGAACCAGCCGTCGATTCCCGTCAAGTTCAATGCCGTCGACAGCAACTACTTTCAGGCGATGGGAACCCGCATTCTGGAAGGCCGCGAATTCGCGATGACAGACAGCGCCACAGCCATGAAGGTTGCGGTGATCAGCCGAAACATGGCCAATCGCTTCTGGCCTTCCGGAAACAGTCTGGGACGGCAAATTGTCGTCGACGGAACACCATGCATCGTGGTGGGCGTTGCCGAAGACGCCAAAATCAACGAGCCGCACGAAAATCCCGAGCCGTACCTGTACCTTCCCTTTGCGCAATGGCCCGCCGGCAAGGCAAGCCTCATCGTCGATGGTGGGGAGGACACGCGGGCGCTGATCGCTGCTGAACGCAGCGTCTTCCGGAGCACGGATCCCAACCTGCCCTATGAAGTGCGCACCATCGGCTATCTGATGCGGCAATCGTTCTGGATTGATCAGACCCTGATGGGCTTTGTCGGCACGCTCGGTTTGCTCGCGATTTTTCTCGGGGCGATCGGCCTTTATGGCGTGATTGCGTTTATCGTCAACCGGCGCACCCGGGAGATCGGCATTCGCATGGCGTTCGGCGCCGAGCGTCGCAATATTGTCCGCATGGTGCTGCGGCAGGGGCTTATTCTGGCTGGAACTGGAGCCGGGATCGGCTTCGCCGCGTCGCTGCTGACGACGCGACTGCTGGCAAGTGTGCTCTATGGCGTGAAGCCGACCGATCCACTGTCGTTCGTCGCGAGCGCGATCTTCGTCGCCTTGGTGACTCTTACCGCCAGTTGGATCCCGGCGCGCCGCGCCGCCTCGGTCGATCCCATACAGGCGCTGCGCATGCACTGAGAATCGATGCGAAGCCCAAGAAGGTCGTGAATTCGTCTTGCTGGAAAACTGATGGCTTGAAGACTCATTTTTCTTTGTTCTGACGTATCGTCGCCGATACTGACATGACCCCGAGGTCATGTACAGATTGGAGGTTATTCGACCTGAACTGAGAAAAGAGACGTATTCGTGTTGGGCCATTCGCAAAGTTAGAAGGGAGTGCACCCTGCAGCGTTCTCGCTGACGACAGGGCGGTATTGATCGATCACCTGTTCCATTACCTCGGGGTCATGGGTCGGGACAATCCGCCGGCACGCCTTTTGTCGTGGCGAACGCGTACATGCCGGCCAGGTTTCGGGCGAATTTCAATGACCACGCGCAGGCTTTTCAGCGTTGGTGCAATGACTCTCCAGGCTTGGCGACATTCATCGAACCTGCGCCGGCAGCCGGGAGTTTACCAACCACGGGGACTCTCCTGTGTCGCTGCCCGCTCACGCTTCCTGAGTTGGGGCGGTCTGAGGGAGCCGTTGTAAGGGATACCGGAAAAGCGTTCACTCCTTGCGACACCGGCGCGCTCAGTGCAGCCGGAACAGAAAAACGGCCAATCACGCTTCGCGGCTGGCTGATGTCGAAGGCGGTGTTGCCCTCGGTGCACCCACAGAAAAGCAGGTTCCCTGATGCCCAAAGCGTGCCCGCGCCATCAGCAGGGGTGCCATTTCCACTCTGCGAAACAAGGCGCGGATTGGCGGGATCAGCGTAGTCGAAGCCATAGATCATCCCAGCACCGTTATTCGGAGGATCGGAGGTGTCCTGGTTGTATGCGCCCACATACGCGAGTTTGTTGCTCTCCGCGATGGCGAAGGCTTTGTTGTATCCGCTATTGTAGGTGCCGAGCTCGGCAGTTCCCTGCACTACAGGAACGGCCGGATTGCTTAAATCTACAATTACCAGTCCGTTTCTTCCTGCGGCCAGCAGCGCCAGCGACCCGTCCACGGCAACGCCATAGACCTGCGGGAAACTCTTCACGCTCGATAGCAACTGGGGCGTTGCGGGAACAGAAACGTCATAAATCAGCAGCCCGCCGCTCGCATCGGCGATCAACGCCAGGTTCCCCTTGATTGCGATCTGGTAAGGCAGGTCGGGCAGATTCACTGTCCCCACTTGTACAGGACTTTGCGGCTGGGCGATGTTGTCAACCACGAGTCGATTGTCACCGGTGCCGATCAGAAGCATGTTGCCCTGTGCTGCCAGCGCCTCGACGTTTGCTGGAATCGAGGAGATGGTAGTGGGATTTCCCGTGCCCGACGTATCCATCACCTGCAGGCTCGTGGTTGCGCCTACGTACAGCATCGTACCCGACATTGCGGATGCCATCGGCGTCCACGGCTGCTGCGACAGAGTCGAGACAAGTGTTGGCGGAGTTGTGGTGAGATCGTATCGAAAGACCAGCCCCGCGTCGGCGATCAATGGCAGGCTCGTCACGTACAGGTTCTTTGCGTCTGCCGCAATCGAGGTCGGCAGCATCGACGAACCGGTCCAGTCCGGAGATTCCAGTGTGGGCAACATTCCGCCACGTTCAGAAACATCCCAGACGCCGACGCCGGTGCCGCCGGCAATTTCATACGCATAATTGCCCGCCAGCGCCGCGTCGTAAACGAGTGTTGTCGCGTCGCTGAGATTGGCTCTTAATACAGGGTGGGAAGGATTGGTCATATCGACCACTCTCAATCCCTCTTCCAGGGTCGAGGCTACGGCTAAGTTGCCGCTTGCACTCCTCACCTGTCCAATAGGAAGGTCCTCGATGTAGACAGGCGTCGGGCCGGAAACGTCATAGATCAGGGTGTGCGGATAATAAAGGCCATCGTCGACGGTGCTGAAAAGATCGTTCCCGAGGAGCGCCAGGCCGAAGGAGCCAATCGGCATCGTAGCCGAACCAAGCAGGGTCGGAGGCGACGTGGTGAGGTCGAATGCCATCAGCCGGTAATCGGCCGTTGTGTCAAAGATTCCCACGTATAGGCGCTTTCCGTCAGAAAGAATGCTTGTCGCCGTCCAGTACTGGTTTCCTGGCAGACTCGTAAACGGAATCGAGTACTGGCTGGTGGTGATGCCGCCGCTCTGCATCGTATAAAGCGTCAATGCAACCGACGATCCTGCCTGCACAGCGCCCAGCGGAGCGGCAAGAGTTGCCAGCACGCAGCCGGACTGGCCGGACACAATCGTAGTCCAAGCGGGTAAAAGCATTTTCTGCACGGGCACGGGCGATGCCTGGCTGATGTCATACACGCCGATCGCCCCGCTACCGTACAGATCGCCGCCCGACGTGTCCATGGCCACCACGTGGTACAAGCGTCCGCTGCACTCAGTAAAGCGCCCATTCCCTGAAACGATTGGCTCAATCGCGTCGATCCATTGCGGATGGACGGGATCGCTGATGTCGTAGACGTCCACCACTTGAGGAGCCACCGTCGCCGGGGTTGAGGTTTGTTGGGGAGTGTACGAATACGCTCCGTATGCCGAATCCACGTACAGTCGAGTCGCCGTGACACTCTGCGAAAAGGGATAGGTATCGTATGTGGACGCATACGGAGTCGCCGTCTTGCTCATGTCGACGTAGTCGGCAATCCGGTTCACCAAGCCTGGAAATTGTCCCGTGACTTCAATCAACGCCGGTTCCGAAAGGTTGCCGGACGTGGCCGTCAGTGGAGCTCCTCCCGCGCCCGTTAAATCACTCGATGCGGTATACAGTCCGGTGTTCGAGAGCGTTCCCGGCCCATCGAGCGTCCACTGCGGACTCAGCAGCGAGTTACCCGCCAGTGCTCCGAGTTGCAGGGCCTGCCCTGCGGTGATGGCCGGAACGGCAGGCGAAATCCTGAAGGGATGGATTCCTAGACGTTGCTGATCGCAGCTTGATCCCCCATGAATGCAGGCCGTCACAAGTGCAAACAAATCCGAAGAAATACCGGTAGGCGCGGTGTATGTCCCATCCGCGGTTACCGTACCTGCATCCGCCGTCCAATCGAGAGTCACGGGACCATCGCCGCCAATTAGTCGCCACTGAAAGGTTGTGCTCTCTCCACCGGACAGATCTATCTGTGGAGCGCGAATGCGGATGCGCGGAGCACGAGTGAACTGAACCGAATTCGAGGCGTATGACTGTCCTTGGCCGGACGCGACAGAGATGAACACCGGTCCGCTCACTGCCGACAGAGGCACCGTTACATCACGCTCCGTGTCGTTTGTTGAAAAGCCCCCGCCGATGACAACCGGCAACTGTATTCCATTCGGCCCAGTAAACACGACGGTCGCCAGTGTTTCCGGTTGGTCCAGGTTGAAGTCGCTCCCCATGATGCGAATCTGCTCGCCGGCATTCGCCGTGGACGGCGATATCTGCTGAATAACAGGTGATTGAATCTGGCTGATCGTCACATTCGTCGATCCCGTCACCCCCGGTGCCACCACGCTGGTCGCCTGTATGGAAACCAACCCGCCCTGCGGCACAGCGGCCGGCGCCGTGTACATGCCGCTTGCGCTGATGGTTCCCAGTGTCGCGTTTCCCCGCGGAATATTGCTGACGGACCAGGTCACCGCCGAACTGAACGTGCCATTGCCTTGCACCGTCGCGGAGAACTGCTGGCTCGCGCTCGTAAACAGGGCCGGGCTTGCCGGAGAGATCTGAATGGCGGTGATGTCGTAGGCATTGGTGCCGACGACCACTTTCACGGATCCTGATTTGGAATTGTCCTGCTGGCTCGTTGCGGTCACAGTGACGGTGTTGGGATTGGGAGCGGTTGTGGGCGCCGTATACATTCCCGCCGCGGTGATTGTGCCGGCACTTGCGCTTCCACCCGCCACGCTGTTCACTGACCACGTCACGGCCGACGAGTAGCTTCCCGTACCCATAACCGTAGCCTGAAATGACTGCGTCAATCCGGGCTGCACGTTTGCACTTGTCGGATCCACACCGACAGAAATGATGGTCGGTGAAGGTGGAGGTGGAGGAGTGGATGAGCCTCCTCCTGAACCACAACCCAGGACGAGGTTCACCAAACCTGTGCAAAGAGACAAATAAAAACAAAACCAAAACAAACGGCGCGGAAGCATGATGATTTCTCGCCCCAGCAGAATTGTTCGTGACACGGATTTTGCATTGAGTCTATTCCTTCGGCGGCTGACTCGCAGTGATGAGCACAGGCCCGACGTCCAGCGTGATCAGGGCACGGATTCATAGTCTCGGGAAGGATTGTCGCCGATACTTCACCTACTGTGATTTAGATCACGTTGACGTCAAACATGGATACCGATCCGGTTCGATATCTGACTCGCATGCAAGGCACGGGGAGATGGCTTCTTTTTTTTACCCGTGGGAATGGCGTTTATGGGTTATCGCCTGATGCGACGGAACACCTTTTGTGTTGTGGTTCGCCAAAATGGCGATCGGCGTTCAAATCTCGAGGATCGCACCCATCTCGCACTGGAAAACGGAACGCCTGCCGCTCGTGAAGCAAGGGGAGATCCAGGCGGCGGTTACAAGGTGGTTTCGATGCCACGGCTAGGTGGTCTGCATCATCGCTACAATAGTGCTGCCTGAGCTGCTGCTCCCGACATCCCTGGTCAAAACTCAGGATGACCGGCGGGAGAAGTGCGCCAGGTATCGCGATACTCTACGCTTCGCCGTCATTCTCATTCTCGTCGGCGGTCACCGAACTTTCGATCCTTAGTCAAAGCTACTGCCAAGAGCACCGCCGAGCCGGTGAACCATACCCATTTTTGCCAACGGATGGCATTTTGGCGAGGAACATCCCTTGGGTTGATTCACCCCGTTACTGTTAGCCTCAACGGCCCCTGACAGGAGCCAACCAGTTCACAATGGACCTCATTACGACGTCATCTCTCTGGTTGAAGACCGTCGTTCTCGAGCGAATGAGGCCGAAATCCGGCCGGCTGGCGAGGCGGCGGGTCTCGAGAATTTCGGCCAGCGTGCGGAGTCTATCATCCGGTCGTACCGGATGCGTCCAGCGCATTTCCTCAACGCCCGCTCCGATCATTCCTCCGCTGACATTGATCGACTCGACGCGAAGGCGCATCACGATGGCCGCCGTGAGCCATCCCGAGGCGGTGAGGCCGCTGAAAAAGGAATTCTTGCCGGCCGCCTCATCGATGTGGAACGGTTGAGGGTCATACTTCTCGCCAAAGGCTACAATCTCCCTGGCTGTGACGCGGTAGCTTCGTAATGACTCGAAGGTTTGCCCTGGATAGAAGTCTTCGAAATACATCTCCTGTTCCATGATCGCCCGCCTTAACGATATTCTTCAACAGCTCTCACCTGAGGAAGTCTTGAAACCGATACTCTATCAGCGCACAACTGCGATGGCGAAGGGGGACCGGTAATGTCTGTCTGGGGAACTGGATTTGGCACGAGGGATTCGCCGCCAGAAAAAACCATTTTTGTACCTGCGCTCCTTCAATATCGGTCATGATTTGGCGTATGCCGATAGCAATGGGCCCAAAGGAGGGAGGATGTAAGGTATAGAAAGGATAGGAACTTATCGTAACCAATAGTAGCAGGAGTGAGTGCCAGGCGCACGGCTGTTAACCGACAGGTTGTAAACCATAATCACCCTTATGCTGGTACCACTTCACGGTGCGCGGTGAGCGCTATCGTGGGTCGACCAAGGAGACCGGCCAGACCAGGGCGGAGAAATCGCCGCCCTCAAACTCACCGACGCCCTCAAGGGCAGCGATCCGCTCGACCGCAAGCCGCCCACGCTGCGCAAATACGCGGTGGATTTTCTCGAGTGGGTGGGCACGGGGCGTCTTGAAGCCGAAAGCCGCCGTTCGACCGGAACGGCTGGCGGCTGCTCAACAAGACGCTGATCGCCGGCAAGCGCATGGACAAAATGACCAAAGACGATATCGAGAAGCTGAAGTTTCCCGGATCGCCTTCGAACGGCCCCAAAGCACGCCAGCGTAACTGATTGATTAAGGTAGTTATACGCCATTATTACGCCCCTGTACTTCTCACTGCGGCGAAGCGTCGACCCCAAGCCAGTCGACCCCAAGCAATTTGCCAAAGACAAAGGCTGGATTTAAACTGAAGTCAATATACAGCTAAATTGTTGCGGATGTTTACGGTAGTTCGAAGAGTCGATTTGGACTTCGGGTACCTCAATCCGTGTGCGGAGACCTGATGATCAGGCGTGCTGTTCTCCTTCCGACCGGGATTGAATGTGCCGTCGTGATTTGTGCAATGTTCCTGCCTTGTCGCAGCACTCCCAAGTTTAGTGTCAGAGCTGCAGAACAAGCCGGAACCGCGATCTCGATTGATTATCCTCGCACCGGTTCTATCTTCCCCCCGGAGATCACCGCACCCACAGTCATCTGGCACGATCCGTCGCCTTCGGCTGCGCGCTGGCGTATCGAGGTCACCTTCTCCGATGGCGCCATGCCGCTGCGCTTCGAGTCGCACGGCGAGGCCCCGCGCCTCGGTGAAATCGATCAGCGCTGCATCTCGACGACAAATGAAGTTCCGAAGTTGACTGCGGACCAGGCGTCGTCCCATACCTGGAGACCGGACGCGCAAGCCTGGGAACTCATCAAGAAACACTCCGGCGGCAGGACGGCGAGCATCACGATTTCCGGTCTCGCGCAGAGCGGCACGGCCGGCGCCGTCTCGGTTGGATCCACGGTGATCGAAACAGCAAGAGACCCGGTCGGCGCTCCCATCTTTTACCGTGACGTGCCGCTGATGCCCTCCGAAACGGAAAAGGGAATCATTAAGCCGCTGGCCGAAGGCGCGGTTCAACTCATCCAGTGGCGGCTGCGCAGCATCGATCGCACCGAGAGCCGCGTGGTTCTGTCGGGCATCCACACCTGCGCCAATTGCCATTCGTTTTCCAACGACGGCAAAACCATGGGCATGGACATGGACGGGCCGCGCAACGACAAGGGCCTCTACGCACTGATTCCGGTGAAGCCGCAGATGACCATACGCAACGAGGACATGGTGAACTGGAACCCCACCGGGGAGCACCAGTTCGCCGCTAATCGCGTGGCGTTCATGTCGCAGGTCTCGCCGGACGGCAAGTTTGTGCTCTCGATGGTGACTCGCGCCGATCGGCCGCCGGAGAACAACTACTACGTCGCCAATTTCAAGGACTACCGCTTCCTGCAGGTCTTCTATCCTTCGCGCGGCATACTGGCGTGGTACGACCGCACGACCGGCGAGCGGCATCCGCTGCCCGGAGCCGCCGACCCGCGCTTCGTACAGACCGACGGCGTATGGAGCCCCGATGGCAAGTACATCGTGTTTGCGCGCGCGGAAGCGCGCGAGCCTTATCCGCCGGGCAAGGAGATGGCGGGGCGCGCCAACGATCCGCGCGAACTGCAGATCCAGTACGACCTCTACCGGGTGCAGTTCAACGGGGGACGCGGAGGCGTCGCCGAGCCGCTGGCCGGCGCCTCGCAGAACGGGATGAGCAATTCCTTCCCCAAGGTATCGCCGGACGGGAAATGGATCGTCTTTGTGCAATGCCGCAACGGGCAATTGATGCGCCCCGACAGCGAGCTGTACATCATCCCGGCGGCAGGTGGAACGGCGCGCCGACTGAATGCCAACGTGGCGCCGATGAATTCGTGGCATAGCTGGTCGCCGAACAGCCGCTGGCTGGTGTTTTCGTCGAAGCGGGCAGGTCCGTATACCCGCATGTACCTGACCCACATCGATGAGCAGGGGAACGATAGTCCGGCCATCCTGGTCGACAATGCCACCGCTGCCAACCGCGCTGTCAATATTCCGGAGTTCGTGAACATACCTCCCGACGGCATGGTGAAGATATCGACTCCGGCCGTGGACATGTACACGCAATTCGACCGCGCGACCGAACTGGCCCAAAAAGGCGACGATGGGGCGGCGGTCTTGGAGTGGACCGATCTTGCCACCCATCATCCCGACGACGCGCGCGTGCAGAATAATCTCGCTCTCGAGTTGGTGCGCGTGGGCAAATTCGTCGATGCCGTGCCGCACTTCGAAAGGGCCCTCCAGTTGAACCCGGAATATTGGGCGGTGCACGGCTCTCTGGCTGCCGCACTGCTCAAAACCGGACGCACCGGCGAAGCTCTACGCGAGTACGAAGTGGCTCTGCGCATCTTTCCTGGTTCGCCGGACCTGCACAACAGCTATGGTGGCGCTTTGGCGCGATCTGGCCGGATGGATGATGCCGTTCAGCAATTCTCCAAGGCCATCGCGCTCAATCCATCGCTCGCCGAGGCGCATAACAACCTCGGCATCGCATTAGCCCGCCAGGAGCGCGTTAACGACGCCGCCGGCCAATTCGCGAAGGCAATTGAACTGAATCCCGGCTTCGCGGAAGCGCACAACAACCTGGGCATTGCCTTGCTATCAGACCCGGAGCACGCCGACCCCCAGAAAG
Organism: uncultured Acidobacteriota bacterium; assembly: GCA_963720105.1. Lineage (GTDB taxonomy): Bacteria > Acidobacteriota > Terriglobia > Terriglobales > Acidobacteriaceae > Telmatobacter. The sequence goes on from CAVREL010000066.1 coordinate 29,085, forward strand.
CCGAGCGCGAATTCAAGCAAGCCCTCGCCATCAATGCCAACTACCCTGATGCCCTGGTGAATCTCGGAACCCTCCTTACGCAAGGGGGGAACAATGCGCAGGCTGAAGAACTGTTCCGGCAGTCGATCCGCAGCGATCCGAAGTTCGTCAAGGGATATCTATCCCTGGGCGGATTGCTGGCCGGCGAATCGCGATCGGCGGAAGCCGAGAAGGCGATCGAAGAGGGTCTCCGGATAGATCCTGGCAATCGCCAGTTGCAGGCTCTGCGCGAACAGATCCGCGCGCCAACGAGCCCGTAGCCGCCGTTATGCCGGAATGATGCGCTAATGCGCCGCCAGGTGCTGGTCGGCAACGGACTTCGATGCGATCACTCCCGTGCCTTGTCGCACGCGGTAAAAGCGGTCCACGGCGAGATTTGCCAGTGTTTCGACCGTTCCATCGGGCCATAGAACTTCGGCTTTGTCCACGCGCTCATGCGCGCCCAGACCGAAGTGAAGCCGCAGATCGTTTTGCGAGAGATAGCTGCCTCCACTGCGGACTTCGTCCAGTTGCACGAGATCGCCGGCCGTCAAGCGCACGCGCGCATTCAGCGCCAGGCGATTGCCCTTCGCGCCCTCGAGCTGAAAACTGATCCAGTGATTTTGCAGTCCTCCCTCGGGGCGCAGGATCATCGGCTCGCCCACCAGGTTCTCGATCACCGCGTCCATTCTGCCGTCGTTGAACAGGTCTCCCACGGCCAGGCCGCGACTCACCTGCGGCACCTGGATCGCCGGCCCCACCTGCCAACTGATGTTGCGGAAAGATTGGTTGTGTTGATTCAGAAACAGAAACTTCGGCTCGAGGAAGCGCGTGGCCGTGTGGGCGGTATCGACTTGCGGATACACATGCCCGTTGACCAGGAAATAATCCAGCCAGCCGTTATTGCCAAAGTCCACGAACACCCCGCCCCAACCCACGTAGCCCTGGGTCCCGCGCGCAATTCCCGAGGCAATCGATGCATCGGTAAAATTCATCTTTCCGTCGTTCGTATAAAGCGCAGCGTACTCGACATCGAAGTGCGAGATCAGCAGCGACATTCGCCCGGTATGCGCATAATCGCCCACCGCTACTCCCATATTGGCCTGCTCCACCCCGTCCTCGTTAGCCGCCACCCCGGAAAGGAGAGCCACGTCGGTGAATTTGCCCCTTCCGTCGTTCTGATACAGGTAATTCGCCTGGCCGTCGTTGGTGACAAACAGGTCGAGGTTGCCGTCGTTGTCGAAGTCGGTCCACACTGCGGTGAGGCCATAGCGGCGTTCCGGATCGTCCACTCCGGCCTTTTTTGCCACATCGCTGAACGTTCCGTCGCCATTGTTGTGGTACAGGCTGTCCGGCAAGCCTTTCAGTCCGCGCGGTCCGCACTGCACGTCGAGTCCCAGGTACTTACACTTCGTGGCTCCAAACGCCGGCAGGTTGTCCAGGTGAAAATCCACGTAATGCGAAACAAAGAGGTCCGGCCAGCCGTCGCGATCGTAATCGCCGAACGCCGCGCCGGTGGCCCATCCCGAGTCCGCGCCCAGCCCGGCGGCCTTAGTCACGTCGGTAAAGGTTCCGTCGCCGTTGTTGCGATACAGCACCACGCCGTCGAGGCAGGTAACCAGCAGGTCCGGGCGGCCGTCATTGTTGTAGTCGCCTACAGCGGCGCCCATAGCAAAGCACGGATACGCCACTCCGGCTTTGTCGGTCGCGTCCGTGAATGTCCCGTCGTGATTGTTGTGGAATAACGCGCTGCGCGCCTTCACTCCATGCAGAGCCATGTCCACGCTCGGCGCATTGGTGAAGTAGATATCCGGCCAGCCGTCGCCATCGTAGTCGATCAGGGCCACGCCGCCGCTCATCGACTCGGCGATGAACTTCGCTTCAGGGCTCGACTTATGGTCGAAATGAATTCCCGTGGAAGCCGTAATATCGACCAGCGTCGGATAATTGACCGGTTGGCCGGAAGCCTTTCTCTCTGCGGCGGCCTTGCTCCGCTCTTCGGGCGGGAGCGGCGTCGGCGTGCCCATCTGCGCGCTAACAGCCGCAGCCAGAGTCAAAGCTCCCAAGGCGATGACGATGTATGTATCTCTACGGCTTGGCATCCGGCTCATCGGCCCCGGTTTCGGCGCCCGGCGCCCTCAGGTCGTGAAATATCTTTTCCAGCTTGGATTTCATCTGTTTGTACTTGAGATATTCAGCCGCCTGCTGCTTCGCAGCATCGGCTCTTCCCGCCTGCCGGTACAGGGTGCTCAAGCGGTAATGCGCAATGTAGTTGGTGGGATCAATCTGGATGGCTCGCTCGAATAGTTGCTGCGCCTTCTCGCGCTGGTTCATGCTCACCAGCAGCTTTGCCATCTCCGTGCATGCGTCGCTGGAGTTGGGATCGATTTCCAGCACGTGGGTGTAATGCGCGTAGGCGCCATTCGTATCGCCTCGCTTTTCCGCAATCATCCCCAGAGTCATCTCCGACCGCGAATCGTGCGGGTTGGCCTGAAGAGCGGATTTGAGCTCGCCTTCGGCTTCCGCCTTCAGTTTGTCCTCCGATGAGTGATACAACAACTGGCCCAGGTCGGAATGCAGCTCGGGGTTCTGCGGAGCGATGCGAATGGCCTCGCGATAATTGGCGATGGCGCCCGCATCGTCTCCCTGCCGCGCCAGTTCGCGCGCCATAATCTCGTGCAGCTGCGCGCTGTCGGGCGCGGCCAGCGCCAGCGTCAACGTGGCTCTGTCCGCCAGGTCGGAGTAAAGCTTGGACGCCATCAACAGCAACGACGGGTCTGTGGGACGCGAGGCCAGCAGGGCCGACACAACGCTGGCGGCCTTCTCCAGGTCGCCTGTGCCCGTATAGGAATTAACCAGCGCCTGCCCGGCTTCCATCTTGATCTTCTCTTCGTCGAGGTGCGGGAATGCGGCTTCCAGATCTGCGCGGGCCGCATCGTTTTCCCCCAGCCGCGCTTCTCCCAGCCCCAGCAAAGCCTGGACCTTCCACATCTCCGGCTTGGCCTTCACGGCGGTTTGCAAATGCGGAACCGCCTTCGCGTAGTTGTGCGCAAAGTAATAGAGCACTCCCAGATTGGCCTGGGTTTCGACATTCGCCGGATCGATGGCTACCGCGGCTTCCAGTTCCGGGATGGCGAGCTCCGGGCGCCTCTGCTGCAGATACTGTTGCGCCAGGCCGAGGTGCTGCTGAAGTGCCGTGTCGCGCGCAGGCGGGTTCTGGCTGAGCCCTTCCAGCGCGCCAACAGCAACGGCCAGGAGGAGCGAGATCAATCGAGGGCGCATACTACGTCCAATGATAGCGAAATGTGAATCTACGAACTATACGAAAAGGGCGGCGAGTTACCGCCGCCCTTCCGGTTGATCGTGCGGTTCGAGTTAGAAGGTGAACTTGCCGTAGAGCTGGACGTGGCGTCCGCCGTCGTCCACGCAGCTAACCGCGGCAGGATCGTTGGGCAGTCCGGGCTTCTGAATGGTCGCGTCCGGCCCGCAGAAGCTGGGATGGTTCAACGAGTTCCTCGCATCGGCGCGCACTTCGAACTTGGTCTTCTCGAAAATATTGAAGGTCTTGCCGAACGAGAGATCAAGGTTGCTGTAGGGCGGCCCATACAGCATGTTGCGATGGACGTTGCCGAATACGCCATTGCCCGGGTACGCAAATGCGCTCTTGTCGTACCAGTTCTGGATGCTGCGCTGGGTTACGTGCAGGTGCCAGTCGCCGACCAGATTCGGATACTGGGTGCCGGCTTGAGCGTAGGTATTGCTGTTGCCGCCGGCCATGGTTGGCGTGAACGGCGAACCGGTGTTTTCGCGCGAGGTCGCCGCCAGTCTCCATCCACCCAGGATTTCGTCGACGACCATGTTGTTGTTCAGGAATTGAGCTCCTCTTCCGAACGGCAACGTATAGACTCCGGAGAAGCTGAATACATGCTTCTGGTCGAAGTTCGACGGACCCCATTCGCACTTCACGCAGTAGGAGTTCTGGTAGTTGGTGGAGCCCACGCTGCTTCCCCAGCCGGCCGAATCCATGTTGTCGAGGAACTTCGACCAAACATAGTTGGTGTCGAATTCCAGGCCATGGCCCACCCTCTTGTGGAAAACAACCTGCAGCGAGTTGTAGTTAGAGCGGGCGTTATCGGTGCTGCCGCCAATTCCCTGATAAATCGGGTATGGCCGCTTGACCGTGCCGGGGGTGTTATCGGTGGGTGATAGATCGCCGGCGTGGACCTGGTTGATATCGACGTTGAAAGGCAGATTCCAGCCCTCGCTTCCCACGTAGGCGATAGAGCCCATCATGGTATTGCCGATCTGCCGCTCGATGGTGAGGTTATATTGCCAGATCTTCTGGACCGGGGTGTGGTATTGATTGTAGCCCGGGCTGTTGCCGTTCTGGGCATAGGGAGTGGTCGGATTGTTGACCCAGAGGTCCTTTACGCTCTTTCCCCAGCAGCCCGAGGTGCATCCGGCCGCGCCGCCGTTCTGCGGGCCTTCGTAGTTGACGCTGCCGTCGCCATCCACCTGCAACTGGTAGTAGATGCCGTTGGAAGGATCCCATGCGCCGCCGCCGCCGCCGGCTCCGCCGCCCATGCCGCCGCCGTAGGTATCCTCAGACCACGAGTAGTTGTAAAGGCCCACGCCGCCGCGAACGACGGTCTTGGTGTCCTTTGTCCACGAGAAACCAACGCGCGGCAGGAAGGTGGAGTAAACGGGAGCCTGCAGCGTGGTACGGCCGTTGGCGTGGCTGAATCCATACCACATCCCGCCCAGTTGCGGCGCCGATGGGTTGTTATTGCGATCGACCCAGCTGGCCGGTGCTCCATTGACGACGGTCGGGTCGAAGGTGGCCATGTGGCCCTTGACTTCAGAGAAGCCGGTGGTACCGAACCAGCGAAGACCAAGGTTGAGAGTGAGGTTAGGACGGATTTTGAAGTCGTCCTGGAAGAAGGCCTGCGGGTTCTTGATGCGGGCGCCAAATTCGGGGGTGAAATTGCCCCACCACATGGCGCTATAGCCCTGCAGGAAGTCAGAGTATTCCGCGTCATCGTTGTTCTGCTGACCAATCGAGCCGCCGTCGTTCCAACAGGTCTGGGTCGGCGTACAGCCATCCGAGTAATAGCCGCCGAAGTAAGTCTCGCCGGGATTCTGGTTGCCCCACGCCGTCGAATCAGCCCGACTGATGAGGAACTCCCCGCCGAAGTGCATCACGTGACGTCCCTTGACGAGGGTGAACACGTCGGAAGGATCGAACACGAATTCCTTGTAGACGGAGTTGCTGGGCTCCGGAAGCCCGCTCATCGTCATCAGGTCGACTTGCGGGATCGCATCGGCAACGGTCCACTTGATGCCCATCTTCGCGGGATAACCCTGGTCGCGGGAGAAGGGAGAGAAGAAGTTGAGCTGATCGGTAAAACCGAAGCGCGCTTCGTTCACCATGTTGGAGTTGATCGTCCACACATCGGAGACCTGCGCATTGTCGCGGCTCACATCCTGGCTCTGGCAGTTGATGGGGCAAAGCTGTTTTCCCCAGCCGTAGCTCATAGCGGGGTTATCGCTCTCGGTTTCAGAGATCGTTAACCGGTGGTTGGCAAAAAGATTGTAGTCGAGACGTCCGAAGTATTTGATAAACGGGCCAAGATTCGGCACGTTGACGGAGTAGTTTTTCCAGGGCATGCCGGTGGAAGGATGGTAAGCGTTGGTACCGGATGCGTTCGGTTCGGGATAAAACTTCTGGAACTGCAGCATCAGCGGAGAGAAGTAGCTGGAAGGCAGCTTGTTTCCGTTGCCGAACTCGTCCGCGAATGACGTGCGTACTGTGTTCGGAATCCAGTTACCGGTCTTCGGGTCCTGTACCCAGGTAAGCTGTTGCGTCTTGTAGTCGTAGATGGTGGGCAGGCCGGTAAAGTCGCCCCCCTTCATGGCGTCGGTGGGGACGGCGAGAACCTGGTTTCCCGCGCCGCCGTTGCTGTAAGTCCGGTCGTAATCGAAGTAGAAGAAGAGCTTCTTTCCGATGCCGGTGTGCGGAATCAGGACCGGTCCGCCGACCGAAAAACCGTAGTTGTCATAGCGCTGGAAAGCGACCTTGTTTTTGTTGGCGGTCAGACTGTAGTCCGCGGCGTTCAGCGCATCGTTCTGGAAATACTCATACGCCGAGCCGTGAAACTTGTCTCCGCCGCCCTTGGTGATCTCGTTGAAGATGATGCCGCCGAGACCATACTGGGCGGAGAACGCGTTGGCGTCGACTTTGACTTCCGAAGTGGCCTCGAAAATGGTCGCGTCGGAATTGGAACTCATCGGCAGCGTGGTGGTCGCGCCGTCGGCCAGCACCGAGTTGTAGGGCAGGTTGCCGTTGATTTCCGCCACCTGTCCCGTACGGTAGCTGAACTGCGCACCGGGAATCAGGAAGACGAAATTCTGCCAGTCCGAGCCATATTGCGGCAGCTCGGCCATGGTGTTGGCTTCCAGACTGCTGGTCTGCGAGCCGGTTTCCGTCTCCAGCAGCGGCAGGTCGGTGGTCACCACTACCGATTCGGAGACGGTGCCCACCTGCAGCATGGCATTCAGCGTGTCGGTTCCCACGCCCAGGGTGATGGGGCCGCGCACGAAGGTTTTGAACCCAGGTGCGGTGATGGTGACAAGGTAGTGATCCGGAACGATCGAGTTGGTGTCATAAAGCCCGGCCTTGTCGGTAGTGAAAACGCTGATGATACCTTTGTCCACGTCCTTTAACGTCACCGTAGCGCCCACAACAACGGCGCCGTTGGCGTCCGTCACGGTTCCGCGAAGGTCGGCGGAGTTCGTATTCTGCGCCAAACCAGGAATCGCCCATAGACAGGCGGCGATCGCCAGGCCACTCAGAAAGACTTTCGTCTTCCGCATTTACTGCCTCCTTTTGAAAAGCCCACAAAGATCCGGCGTTCGACTCTCGCGTATTCGGAAAGAGCGGTAGCGCCGGCTCGATTGAGTTCAGCGGATTGCGTCCTTGTCAGCATCCAATTTCTGAAACTGAACTGGTGAATTGGCTGTAGCTGCCATGGAGCACAAGCCCCGCGCAGGTCCCCACACTCCAGCGCAGGCAAGCGACGCATGCGCCTGAACGTGGATTCCTTCTCGACATCGCTGTCCGGTGATTCCAGCCCACAGCAGTGCAGGCACGGAAAAAGCCGGAGTGGTTCATGCATGAGATGGACAGAACCACTCCGGAATTCATCGGAAGGTCTAAGAATCGCTCTGCAGTCATGAGACAAACGATTGTTTACAGAAACGACATGCATGAGAAATCAAAGACGAACGAGATTAGATCACTCGCAACGCGGCCCTGGAAGTGACTGCTATCACATAATCAAAAGACAATCGGTTTTGTTGGCTATGGCGCTCGATCTCGGAGTCCATCAGAGACAGGAATTCTTGAGACTCAAGGGACGTGTCGAGACCCTATCTTGATATAAAAAAAATGGTTTGTCTTACCTTTGGCGACTTATCGTGGATTGGGGTCCCGCATTCCCTCCGAGCGGATGAGCCGATGGGCGGACACGCCCGGTTCGCCCATCTGCATCGCTGCATGTGAGGAGGATCACGTTCAGTTCGGCCTGACTTAGTTGGTATAAATCCGAACGTAGTCCACCAGCATCTCCGATGGAAAGGGAGTGGTCGAGTCCGGATTGCCCGGCCAGCCGCCGCCCACGGCCAGGTTGAGGATGATGAAGTTCGGTCCCGCGTCGAACGGCCAGACCGCGCCGCTGAAGTCGCTGATGTCGGTCGGGGTGAAGGTGGCGTAGATCCCGTTCACGGGATCGTCGATGTAATACGCCACGCTGCCTTTGCTCCAGATCATCCCGTAGGTGTGAAAATCGCTGGAGGCCGTCTGTCCTGAAGGAAAATCGTATTGCTTGCCGATGTTCCCTCCGGTAAACCCCGTCCCATGGATGGAACCCGCATTCCAGTCGGGGTTCCCCGCGGCATCGATCCTCTCCATCACGTCCATCTCGCCGCAGGCCGGCCAGTTCGCGGTGGTGATGTTGTTGCCCAGCAGCCATGCCGCCGGCCAGAAGCCCTGCGCCTCCGGCACCTTGGCCCGCACTTCGAATCGCCCGTACTGAAAACTGAACAGACCCTGGGTCTTCAGGCGCGCCGACGTGTATTGTCCAGAGACCTGGAGGGCAGCGATGTGCAGATATCCGTCTGTCCCAACGTATGCGTTGGGATTGGCGGCATCGCAGGGAGTGGTGGACGATCCCCAGCCGCAGTAATCTTCCAACTCGTTGTTTCCCCATCCGCCGGCGCCCGTGTCGTAGGTCCAGGTCTTCGCGTCTGGTTGCGCGACGCTCGTGCCTGGGTTTGCGAATTCATCGCTCCACACCAGCATCCCCGACGGGATATTGGGCGAGAAGGCCTGGCTGGCAACGCTGCTGTTGGTATCTCCGGGAGCCGCCGCGATGGCGTTGACGGTCAGGTTTGACGCCACCAGGAACGGCGCTTCGTACGCCTGCGAGGACGTGGTCGGCGCGGTTCCGTCGGTGGTGAAGTAGATCGTCGCACCAGCGGTGGTATCCGCCAGCTTCACGATCACCGCTCCGTTTTGCGCGGCGGTCGTGGAAATCGTTGGAGTTGCGGCCGGAGTGGGGTTGGTTCCCCCGCCTCCGCCGGATCGGGAGTTCGAACTTCCGCATCCCCATGCGGCAATCAATGCCCACAAGAGCGCCACTGTCAAACCTGAATGCATGATGGATGTCTCTGCCCGTTTGCCTGCCTGGCAGGGGGCGCCTTCGGATAGGCTTCTCCAGAATTGCTGACTCATGTTCGTTCCCTTCTATCTTGAATTCCGGCCGGGAGCGCATCGCGCACCCACGGCGAAACCGATGGGGACTCTTCTCCGAGTGTTCCCATCCGCTCATTGAAGCGCATAGTTTGAGAGTGATTCTTTATACGCCTGAATGCAAACGGTTGTCTAGGATGGAAGGCACATCAGCGGCGCACCGGGCGCACGAATTGGAGACATCTGGAGTCTGATCTGGCTTCAGGCTGACGGTCTTACCGGGCCGGTCGATTCGCGCACGATCAGCGTTGGTTCGACCACCACTTCGTCGGGCGGGGCGACGGTGTTATGAAGGCGATTGAGGAGGCACTGGGTGGCGATGCGGCCGATCTCGCTTAACGGCTGATTGATGGTTGTCAGGCGCGGGAATGTGTAGGCGGCGGCATTAATGTTGTCGAAGCCGATCACGGAAACATCCGCCGGCACCCTCAGGTTGGCATCCTGCAGGGCGCGAATGGCCCCGATCGCGGAGATATCGTTGAACGCCACCAGCGCGGTGAATGGCTGGCCGGTGCCCAGCAACTGCTGCACGACGGGATAGCCGAGTTCCGGCGAAGTCAGGTCGCGGTTCAGCGAGACGACCAGATCAGGCCTTATTTCGATCCGCAATTCCTTCGCCACCGCAGCCAGGTGCTTCCAGCGCTCGTCGGAATCGGAGCTGAAGGACTGGCCCCGCATCAACGCTATCTTGCGATGGCCGAGTGAATGGAGGTGGGTAAGGGTAAGCTCGGCGGCGCGCTTGTGGTCGAGCAAAATGTTAGTCACGCCCTCGATCGGCCAGTGACCCGCAACCGCAACCACGGGTATGGAAATGGGATGTTCAAGGTGGGTATCGACCGCGATGATCCCCTGCGCGCCGCGGCCGATGAGCATGCGCGTATAGTCTTCGATCAGCCTCGGCTGGTGGCGGTGATGCGCCGTGAAATAGAAGTAGCCGGCCATCATCAGTTGATCGCCGATGCCGCTCAATACCTGCGCGTGATATCCCTCGCCGAGTTCCGGCACGAGGATTCCAATGGTCAGTGTCCTTTGGCTGCGCAGCGACCGCGCAAGCAGGTTGGGCTGATAATTCAGTTGCTTGGCCACCGCCTTGATCCGATCGCGCGTGACCTGCGGAATGGACCGCCCGGGCACATCGTTGAGGACAACGGAAACTGTGGCGGGATTGAGATGGAGGTGTTCGGCCAGTTGCCTCAGGTTGACATGGCTGCGGGCAACCGGCTTTGCGTTTTGCTTGTGGCGTTTGATCGCTTTAGGGTCTTTCATGGACGCCGCTCACGGTTTTTGAAATGGATGGTTCATCGATCCCTGGTCAAGAGCCCACACTTCAGTTTGGCCCCGGAGACTTCGGGCTGACGCCGAATAGCCCGGCCCCGACCATCGGATCGAACGCATAAGAATGTCTTCGACCGTAAGCTTCGTCTCGATCCATCCATTGTAACCATATTTCGCTCCAACTAAATCGATTAATTCAAGAATTGCGCCTGGCGCGTCACATCTTGCACGGTTACCAGACCGGCGGGAATCCTTCCTCATCTAGTGGTGTCCGCCGCACAGATCGTCGTTTATGTTTTGAAAGGGCACGACTTCACAGGCTGCGGAAAAACGCCGTGTGTTGGGCTGTTTTGAAAGGGCACGACTTCACAGGCTGCGGAAAAACGCCGTGTGTTGGGCTGTTTTGAAAGGGCACGACTTCAGTCGTGCCGATAAGCCGAACAAAATGTATTGGGCTTTAGCCCCTGAGGGATGTTTTTTACCTCGATTGCTCGTCCCTTAACTGTTTTTCCGCAGCCTCTTCAGTCGTGCCGTAAAACGGGCCCGAAATGAGCCGGGCTTTAGCCCCCGAGGGACGCCTCTTCTTCAAATTCAACCCAACTGCGGGGCATTAGTAAATACCTACTGTAGACAAACGATTCATTTGGATCGCACTTCCCGGCGCGGGTTTGTTCCTTTACTCGTGGTGGTGCTAGAATTCGTTAATTCTAATTTTTGAATGTGGCGTCCACTCTACCGAAAGCAAACGCTTGTCTTAAGGCAGCGCTGCCGGATGAGGGCGGTCTTTCCCGGTGCGACAACGAGCACCTATGTATCGCAACGGGGGAATTCTCTCTGCGCGGTTTGGCGGTTCAGGCTTCTGAACCCACGCAGGCGCCACGAGGAAAGTCTGGGGCCATGCGAACTACTCTTCTCGCCGTTTTTCCCTTATACATTCTCGTTGCAGGTTGCGGCGGAGGGGGCGCCAGCGCTCCTCCGGTCACTCCCACGGCGGCGGCGCCTTCATTTAGCCCGGCTGCCGGCACATATTCATCGGCGCAGTCGGTCACTCTTTCCGTCACCACCACCGGGGCGTCGATCTACTACACGACCAACGGAACGACGCCGACGGCCTCCTCTACTCTTTACTCGGCCCCGATCAAGGTCGCCACAACCACGACCATCGAAGCGATAGCAGCTGCGTCCGGATATACCAACAGCGCCGTAACAATGGGGACCTTTACGATCAATTTGCCGGCGGCGGCAACCCCGGCATTCTCGCCCACTCCGGGCGCCTACAACTCGTCGCAAAGCGTGACGCTGACAGACACCACCACAGGCGCCACGATCTACTACACCACTGACGGCTCAACTCCAACCACCGCATCGGCCGAGTACACGACTCCGATCAACGTGACGGAAACCACGACCATCGATGCCATCGCGACCGCGCCCGGATATAGCCCGAGCGCCATCGCCAGCGCGGTGTATACCATCGGCCCCCTGGGCCCGTCCGTCGCCATCGTCCTGAGCACCGCCGATCGCAACAACCTGATGGCGGCCCAACCTGGCGTCAACTTCACTTCGGCCCTGGCTGCTGCCGGCGACAACATCGTGGTGGTCGATGAGAATCAGCAATACCAGACTATTGAAGGCTTTGGCGCCGCATTCACCGATTCCGCGGCGTATCTACTGAAGGAGGTTGCGCAGCCGGATCAACTCACCGGCGCCATGAGCGACCTGTTCTCCCGCAACGGCGCCGGAATCGGCCTGAGCTTCATGCGCAACCCAATGGGCGCGTCCGATATCGCGCGGTCGGTTTACTCATTCGACGATCTGAACCCTTCCGAAACCGACTCCAGTTTGGCAAAGTTCTCAATCGCTCACGACCAGGCAGACATCATTCCCATCATCCAACAAGCCAAAGCGCTCAACCCGGATCTGAAGATCATGGCCAATCCGTGGAGCCCGCCGGGGTGGATGAAGGACAGCGGAAACATGATCGGCGGATCGCTGCTGCCCGCAATGTATGCGCCCTTCGCGAATTATTTCGTGAAATACATTCAGGCGTACCAGGCCGCTGGGATTCCCATCGACTACATCTCACTGCAGAATGAACCCCTCTATGTACCACCCGCCTATCCGGGCATGAGCATGGACGCCGGGACGCAGACGGCCGTTCTGCGGGACTATGTGTTGCCGGCACTGAAGACCAACAATCTTTCGGCCAGGGTCCTGGTATACGACCATAACTGGGATACCCCCTCCTATCCCGAAACCGTGCTTTCCGATTCCACGATTCAAGCCTCCGATCAGGTGGCAGGAACCGCATGGCATGGATACGGAGGAACGCCGGGAGCGCAGCAGACGGTACAAAGTCTTTACCCCACCAAGGGAACCTGGGAGACGGAGCACTCCGGCGGGACCTGGGTGACCGATCAGTTCACTTCCGATTTCGTGGAGATCACGCAGGTGATGCGGAATGCGGCCAAGGCATACGTGAAGTGGAGCCTGGCGCTGGATGAATCTCTGGGTCCCAACCTCACCCTGAACGCCGGCCTCGGCGGCTGCAATACCTGCACCCCGATCGTGACCGTGGACAGCAAGACGGGAGCGGTCACGAAAGATATCGAGTATTACACGCTGGGTCACTACAGCAAGTACGTGTTGCCGGGCGCGGTGCGTATCTATTCCAGCAATGCCAACGGCATCGATACGGTCGCGTTCGCGAATCCGGACGGCTCCAAGGCCCTGGTCGCGTTCAATAACACAAGCTCCGCCCAGACCTTTAAGGTAGTGTGGGGCACACAATCGTTCTCCTACACGTTACCGGGTTTCGCAGCGGCAACGTTCACCTGGTCGGGTGCACAGGTGGGCACACCCACCCTTCTCGCCAAATCGCAGATACAGGCGTCCAGCTACAGCAGCGAATCCGGACTGGAAACCGAGACGACATCGGACACTACAGGCGGATATGACCTTGGATATCTCACCAATGGAGCTTTCGCCGTTTACAAGAACGTCGACTTCGGTACTTCCGTGACCAAGGTAGATTTACGCGAAGCCAGTGCTTCCACAGGCGCCACAGCGACGCTCTATCTCGATAACCCCTCGGGTGCGCCGATCGCAACCGTGAACTTGCCCTCGACCGGCGGCTGGCAGAGTTGGCAGACCGTTTCTGCATCAGTGAGCGGCGGCTCTGGAGTGCATGATTTGTATATCGTCTTTACCAGCGGGGCGAACTTGAACTGGTTCCAATTCCAATAAGGACGTTTGATCCGGCTGTGCAGGATCGGCACGTACGGAACCGCGTCCTGGGGAATCAGCGAATTGCCGAACAGGCTTATTGCTTATCTTGCCTCGCTGCGACGATCCGGCGCCAATTCCTCACGCATAACCACGACGCCAGACGGAATCCCATCGTCAAACGGTGGAGATCGATCCACCGCCGCAATTATGTCCGCTTTAAATGGAACCTCACCAGAACAACAAAGCCTCTCGCTCGGCGGACCATCTCAGTAATTCCTTTGAGATCGCAGTATGCGGAAAAGATGTCAGGTTGAGACTGGAAGCTGCAACCCTGCGCCCTGGCTCCCAAATGATGGTTGAACCTCAGGAAAGAAAAAGGTCGACCAGAAAATCCGATCGACCCTGACGACTTCAGACGATTGCTTGCCCGGCCCGCCCGCTACCGAGTACAACTCGATAGCGGAACGAGCGCTTTGGATGAGTTCAACACGCCAACCTATTTCGCGGCCGCCTTGTGGTGCGCGTGGTGCCTTGGCGGCAGGGGCTTGCGCACCTGCGGCTTCACCGTCGTTTCATCCACCGGCGTCGTGCCCTGCACGTCGGAGCCGAAGTTGGCTCCCGCCGGCACCAGGTAGTCTTCCACCTTCTGTCCGTCGCTGGCGCTGGTGGCGACGCTGATGCGCGAGGCATCGATGCCCTTCTCCGTCACCAGGTAGTCCTTGGTGTTCACCGCCCGCTCCGCCGCCGGATCGACCACCGGCTTGGGATGACGGCGCTTCGACTGAAGCTTCTGCTCCTTCTCCAGCGCCGCTTTCTCCTTGGCGTTTGACTCGCCCACCACCACCGCCTTGGAGTCGGCCTGGTTCTGCAGGCTCAGGGCCACCTGGTCCAGGCAGGCCTTGGCTTCGTTGTCCACCCGCGTGGGCCGCTTCTTGTCGGTCTCGAAGGTGATCGAGCACTGCGCCGACACGTGCGGCTGCGGCGGAGGCGGAGGCGCAAGAATCGTCAGGTTGGTGTTCGACGAGGCGTTGTGACCCTTGTCGTCGGCTACGTTGCAGGTGATCGACACCGCGCCCGTGGGCGCGCCGGTTGACGAATAACTCGCCGAGGCGCCCGTGCCCGTTACATTGCCTGCCGAAGCCGAATAGGTGTAGGTCAGCGGACGGTTCTGCGGGCTGGCCGCCGTGGCCGTGACGGTCGCCGAATCACCCGGCTTGATGGTCGTCGGGCTCACCGAGCAGGAGATCGTCGGCGGCTCGAATTCCTTCACCGTGAACGTGGCCGTCGATTGGGTGGCCGTCTGCCACGGCTTCAGACCTTCCTTGCCCGGCTTGCCTTCCTTGGAATCGCACTTCACCGTGTGCTGGCCGGGAGACAGCGTTCCCGTGTTCACCTGCGCCGTGGTCCCGTTCACCGGCGCCGCAATCCCGTCCCCGGAAATGGTGGTGATCAGGTTCAGCTTGGGATCCTGCGATCCGGGCGTCGCGGTGGCCGTCACCGGGTCGCCGGGGAATACCGACGCCGGGTTCACCGCGCAGGCCACCGTCAACTGCGGTGGCGGCGCCAGCGAGCCCACGTGAATCACTACCCCGGCGCTCAGGCGCGCGGAATTGAGGTTGGCGCGGCCGCCCCAGATCCCCGGTCCCCAATCCTCATGGATGTACTCGTAGTCGGCCTGAAACAGCCGGATGGCCAGGCGATGATCGAAAAACGGCGTCTCGTAGTCCATGCCGCCGCCCACCGTCAGCAGCGGTCCCCATTTTGAGGACTCATGCTCGGGACCACCGACCCGTGCGCCGCCCACCAAGCCATGAACAAAGGGAGTGAGATCGGCAGCCGGAAACCGGGCAATCAGCCCGCCGGCAATGGTGTAGGCGTTGCCGTTGCTGGAGGTGTCATTCGTAAACAGGTCGTGACCGGCGGTCTCCACCTGGGCGCCCACATACTTGTTGAAAAAGTAGGCTCCGCTCCCGATGACCCCCTTGTCCATGGCCTTGAATGTCTCCGGCAGAGTCGTGACTCCATCCGATTGGAGGACCTCCACGGTCCCTTTGGGCGCCAGATAGCTATACCCGGCGAAGATATCCCACCGCGAAGGGGAATCCGATGAGTAAGCCTTAGGAGCAGGCTTGGGGGCGTCCTGGGAAACCAGAGCGACAGGAAAAGATGCGATCGTGACCAAGGCAAAACACGACAAAAACCTCAATATTCGAGTGTGCATGCGCAAACCCTCCGCATTCGGTTGAGTTTCCAGCACGTGCAGTTACGCACGAGACAAGCATTCGGCATTGCGGGCTTCGGCCCATGGTGCTCCAATTTCTGCGCAGTCTCATGTTCAAAGACACACATGCGATCTCAGGTCATCTCTCATAGAGCGCAAAACTTGCGAGAATCCGGAGATCGAACCATTCTACATTGCTATCGAGAAAGCATACGGCAGTCCTGAGTAACCATTTCAGGTTACCTCCGGCCGGGCACGGTTGAGGTTAACTGCCCGGGTTCATAGGCTAGTCGGCGTGTCTGGGGCCTGAGGATGACAAGCTCTACCGGAGACGAATCTGTGCCTCAATCTGTCCGAAACTCAGGTGACAATCTGCTCGCAGCGGGAGGATGTCATCCTTGCGAACCACCGTGATGGAGTTGTCCTCGGCGCGGCAAACCCAGCTCTTCGACGACAGATTGCGCAGTCCGAATGGATTGGCCGTCACCTCGCCCAACGCGCGGGTGAAGTTGTAGGTGTCGCGCTCCAGGTGATGGGGAAACAATTGCGTTCCGCGACTAAGAACGACGAGGTGAGCATCGTGGTTGGCGCCGAGCCGCATGCGCGGCGGAGTTTCGAGGGCCCGCCCGCAACTCCAGCAGGGATTCATGGGCTGTTTCTGCCGCACACGGTCGAGATCGTAGAAGTTCTCCGCCGTGCAGCGATCGCAGAAGAAAATCGCATCCCTCATGGCGCACATTTCCTTGCGCCACTCGTTCTCCATCACCCGCGCATCGGGATCGCCCAAGCCGTCGGTGAAGGCGCGGGTGAACAGCCGTCGCAACGAAAGGGGATAAATGGGCCAGAAACTCAGCAACGGATCGTGCTCACCCGGGATGGGCCGGTTCGACTCGTCGCTGGGATGGTAAACAAAGACCGGGTCATCCTCGCACAGCCGGCGCGATTTATCCGGATCGGTGGGGTCGTAAGGCAAAGTCAGTTCCCGCTTGCCCTTCAAAGGGTGACCCAGCATAAAGATGAAAAACAGCAGGACCGCCAGCGAGAAGCGGTCGGACATGGCGTTCGGTTGAACCATGTTCCGCGCCACTTCGGGCGCCATGAATCCGGGCGTACCTTTGATGCTGCCCGGCTTCAGATTGACATCCACGTTATCGGTGTCGGCGATGCGAATGTCTCCGGTTTCGGGATGGAAAAACACGTTGCCGAAATTGACATCGCGGTAGCAAAGTCCCGGGGCATGCAGCTTGAGAAAGCTGTTGGCAAGGTTGAATCCCACCACCGTGAGCGTCTGGAACGATGGCTCGCATTGGCGCCGCAGCAGGTCCACCATGCTGATGAATTCGGGAGGCTTGAGCGGCATCACATACCCGCCGTATGCGGAGCTTCGCGGCAACGATACCAGATCGAAAGGCCACAAGAACTGCTCCGCAGGCGATCCGGCGCCGATGGCAGTTTTGAGCCGGTCCCACAGGCGGGGGTCGGCGCCCAGGTATTCGGGCCGATACCATTTCACTGCATACCAGGAGTCCCCGATACGGGCGCGATAGACCTCGGCCTGCGCGCCTTCGCCAAGCAAATCCTCGATCACGGCGGCCGATTGCATATTGCGCGCCAGAAGGGTCTGGCCGCGTGGCAGCATCCCCTCCATCGTCACTGTGTCTCCGGAAGGGATTGATCATGCGGGAGGGCCGGCTTTACCAGCGGTACCGGGGCAGCTTGCGCCGGGACCGACAGGAGAATCACGGGTTTGATGGTCCCGCCAACCTCCTTCGTGAAAGTAATATCCTGCTCTCCCGAGCCAAGCGCGAAATCTTCGTTCTTCTTTATGTTGGACGTTTTTCCATTCGAGGACACGACCGTCCATTCGTATGGCGAGTCGTTAATCATGCGCATTTTCTCTTTTCGCATGGCGACGCGTGCGAAAAGCTCCTTTGACGCGTTTCCCAGAATCTCGTGCTGTTGAATCTCGCGCCCCTGCTTGAGGGTCAGGGCCGAGCCATCGGCGAGGTCGAGACGCCATTGGCTGATGACGGCTGCCTTGACCGGTTTGAGCGTCGGCGCGTCTTCTGGCAACTGGCCGCCGCCCTGCTTTGGGTTCGGGGCAGGGGCGGCTGGCTTATCGTCAGGTTTGGACTGCGGGGAGAACAGGAACTTTCCCCGGAAAAAATAAAGGCCCGCTCCAAGCGCAACGAGGATAAGCAGGATCAGGAGTACCTGGAGGCGCCGGTTATCCTTGCGCGTCTCTTCCAGGCGCGTCGACAATTCGTTCAGCCGCCGGTGCTGGCTGCTGTGCCGCGCTTTCAGTTGCTCGATCAGCGCAGAACGCGACTCGCTGGAGATCTTCGGCTTTACGGGGGCGCCATTGCCTTCCACAGCGCTCTTCTTCAGATCGCCCTGCACGATCGCCAGGGTGATGTCGTCGCCGCTGCCCTGCTGGGTTGCTTCCTTCAGGATTTCGGGCAGCTCGTCAGCCAGGGCGGCGATTCCCTGCTCTCGTATGATCTCCAGGTAATCGGTTCCAATCTTCAGAAAGTCCTCGTCGGAGCGAAATGAGTTCACGTATCCGTCGGTGGAGAGCAGAACCAGCGTGGGCAGGTCCGGAGCAGAAAACCATGCCGCTCGGAACTCCTGCCAGGCATCGGGCTGACACAACGATGTGGTTTGATTGCCCACCAGCCGGGCGTCCTCCGGAAGCGGCCGTAGGGTTGCTCCTGCTGAATCCACGCTGAGGATCTCCCCGTCGCCGAGCTGCAGGTAAAGCACCAGACTGTCGGTGGCGGCCGCCACCAGAAGCGTGGCCCCGTAAGCCAGAGTCGGCAGTGTCTCCACTGCCGTGCGGCTTTCGGCGCCGTCTCCCTCCTCCAACTCGCCGAGCTCTTCATTGGTGAGGGGATGATTCTCCAGGTCTGCCGATACTGCCGCCAGCCAACGGTCTACAAGATCTCTCTCGAGATTCTGAATCTCGTCGGCGCCGATCGAATCTGCGCCCGTGTCGGCCGCATGTTGCATCAGAAAAGTCTGAAGAACATCCACGGCCGTGCTGACGGCCAGCGACGAACCAATCTGGCTGCGGAAGTGGCGCACGCCTCCGTGCCCATCCGACACCGCCGCGATCGCGATCGCCGGCGTGCTTGCGTCGCCGGCGGTCGCGATGCATTGCGCAGCGTCCTGGTTCGGCAGTCCGGAACGCACGTGCGCGCTGCCTCGCACACATGCATGAGCCACCTTCCAACTCATTCTCTTTTGCCTCTCAACAACTGCATCACCAGGCCGAATCGTCATAGGTCGGTTGCGGAATCTGCGGCGTAGGCGGCACTTCCCTGCCCGGCGGTGTCGCGGTCACCGAAGTGGACACATAGCGGAAATAGCGAACCAACTGTTCGGCATTATCGACACGCAGCACCGGGCGCTCGGGGTTATCGACAAACTTGCGCAGCGTCTCGTGATCGGCGTCCTGGCCGATGGCGATCGCCTGACGCACCGCCCGCCTTCCCCACGGGACATTCATCAATACCTGCAGGGCGCTGCGCCAATCGTCGGTGGGCTTACCGTCGGAGATGAGCACGATCTGGGGCGGCAACATGCGCGTGTTTTGCGGTAATTGCCCAAGATCCTCAGCCAGCAGAGCAAACGCCTGGCCCATATCGGTCTCCCCTTCCGCCTGCAGGTCCACCCACTTGAAATCCGAAAGCAGCGTCGGATTGGCGATGTGCCAGCTTGCCCCGCTCGAAAATCGCATGGCGCGGACAAAGAACTGGACCTCGGGGTTGCCTTCTGCGGCCTTGCGCATGGCCGGAACCACCTCGCGGATGGCGTTATTCAACGCCTCGATCTTGCCCCCCTCCGCCATCGATCCCGAACAGTCCAGCAGCCAGATGATGTGCAACGGCCTGCCCGCGTATTCTCCTCCCGGTCTTACCGGCATTGTTCAGCCCTCCTAGGCTGGCTTCTAAACCTCCGCCTCGGAACCCCGCCCTGGCAGAGCTAGTGTCCTGAGTCAGAAGTTCGCATCATGATTTCGCTGTCATCCTGAGCGGAGTTTGCCGCGAAATTCGCGGCAAACGGAGTCGAAGGATCTGCGGTTGTCTTTCCATGAACTTCAGATTCACCACACCAGGACGGGGCACCCCCGCACCCCCGGCTTTCTGCCTCATCGCTTCGCGGTCGTCTGGTGAGGCGCCTTTACGGTAGTCGCGATCCGGAAATTAATCGGTGTCTCCGCCGCGACCTTGACGGGCTGGGGCTTGGCCGTAACCACTCCCACCGTCGCTCCCCCCGCGGCTCCCGCGCCGGCTCCGGCTCCCCCGTGGTGGAAGATCTTGCCCACCAGGAATCCGCCCACCGCCCCCGCCGCGGCTCCCACGCCGCCGCGCTTCACCTGTTCGGCGCGTATCGTCGGCCCGTCGAATTGCTTGGTATTGGTGGTCACTTGCGCTTTGCCCTGCTCGGTCGACAGATCCACCAGTGCGAGCTGCAGATGCTCGGCGCCGCCTTCCTTGGCCGCGTGTTCAATCGATACGACTTTCAGCTTGGCCCTGGCGCCGGTGTTCACGATGACGTTGCCCTCGACGGTAACCGGCGAACTCACGGTCGCATCCACGGTATCGCCGACCTTCACTTCATCGGAGTTAATTGCCTGGTCGAGGCGCACGGAAACCGTCGTGCCCGCGGGGAGAAACTTCGGCGCCGGAGGCGTCACGGTTTTGGCGGGCCCGCCGTTGCCCGGAGCTACGTTCGGGCCATCGCTCTGGCCAGCCGGACCAGGGGGCACATCCGGATTGGGCTTCGGTGCAGGCGTAGGATTAACGACCGGAGTTGGCGCAGGACCCGGAGTAG
This sequence comes from uncultured Acidobacteriota bacterium, assembly GCA_963720105.1. Lineage (GTDB taxonomy): Bacteria > Acidobacteriota > Terriglobia > Terriglobales > Acidobacteriaceae > Telmatobacter. The sequence goes on from CAVREL010000066.1 coordinate 49,472, forward strand.
GACCCGGAGGTGTCGGATGGTGATTGTTGATGATGGCGAACGCCGCCACCCCGAGCAAGAGCGCAGCCCCGGCCCCGAAACCAGCCTTTTTCGGGGTGCTCATCTGCGCGATCGAGAAGCCTTTGGTGGCGGTCGATGGCATCTCGACCACCGACCCGCCGCCGACCCGATCGCTGGCAACCCGCTCGGCAATGCTCGGTCCGGCGTTTCCGGCCCAGGTTCCGCCGGCCGCAATGGCGCCCGCTGCCGCCCCCGCTCCCAGCTCGCTGGCCGAATCGGAGACGCGATCGGAACGGCGGCCGAGGCCCACTCCCAGCGCATAGGACCAGGCGTCCACCGCCCAGCCGGCCACGTCGGGCGCCAGGCCGCGGTTCTCTTCCAGCCTCTGGACCAGACGCGCGCGCATCGCTTCGGGCGTCATGGCGGTCTGCCAGGTCGACTTCAGCTCCAGCGGGATGCGCTCCTCCAGCGCTCCCACCAGGGCCGAGATCTCGCGGCGGTGAGCCCCGCAATGATCCTTCAATAACCCTTCGCAGCGGTCCGGATCCTGAAGCAGGCTATCGCCGTTCTTCTGCACCAGTTCCTTCAGCTTCTCGCGGGGGACTTCTGCCGTCATGTTGCTCATTGCCGACCTCCTCGATACGTTTCGCGCTGAGTGGGCAGCCTCAAAAAAATCGCGGAAGCGCCACCGACACTTCTCTCAGCGTTTTCACTGCAGGACGACGGCAAAAGATAGAGAATATGCCCATCCCGCCCGGGTTTGTTTCATCTATCCCTTGAGGTTCCTGTAAGGGCTTCCATTGTGAACGAGCGATTCGCGCTATGGCTAGAGCTTTTTCGAGCCCGTTGCATTTGCCCGGTACAGGCGAATAACTCAGGCTGTTTCAAGACATTAAAACTTCAAAGGTGCGGCGCTCCTTTACAGCCTGCGGAAAAACCCGTTGCGGAGGGTGCTTTGTAATAAGGGCACGACTTTAGTCGTCCCGCAAATCGCGCGAAATCAATGCGGGCTTTAGCCCCTGCTATGCTCGCCCGCCGCAATTTCGCTGCACATTCCCCGTTTTTCCGCAGCCTGTTTAGCCCACTTCCCCATCCGTTGAACCGAAGTCGATCTTGGTGCCCGGAGCCAGCTTGATGGTCTGCCCCGTGGCGATCTGGCGGCGCGTTCCGCTGGCCGTCACCGTCTCCCAGGCTGAAGTGGAGAGATTGGTCAATCCCAGCACCGACGGATCGTTGGGATTGCGGGTGACTTCGGCCACCGGACCGCCCCGGGTTTGCGCCACCAGGCCAGGAACCTGATGCTCCAGCAATCTCAGCCCGGCGACAATCACCAGGTACCGGCTCCCCACCCGCAGGCGATTCCCGCTCCCGCTTATTTCAATCCCACCTGCTGCAGCGGTAGGCGGAGCGCTTACCGGCGCTGGAACAGGCACCGCCACATTCACAACCGGGGATACGCGCACCCCAACCGGCAAATTGGCCGACGGCTGTAACTGGCCCGGCCCGAAGATCACGCTGGGCTGCAGAACGGCCCGATTGGGGGAAATCTCGCGGGCTTTGAGAATGGCGGCCGCCAGCACGCCATAAGAGAAGATCGCGGCCGCCGCCGTGATCACCGGCTTGTCGAAGTCCTGGACCCAGTCCCACACCGCATGCGGAATCGCGGCCGATACCAATCCGATGCCCAGAATCTTCCAGCGCTGTTCGGGCTTCAACACCGAGAGGCCGATGAAATAGCCGAAGTAGCCGGAATAGGCCATGTGCCCAAATGCCTGGTCGATGTTGCGACTGATCACCAAGGGGACTGCCAGGGTGCTGGACATGTGGGTTGCATTGAAGCCACGCAGAAACTCGGCGGTGACATTAATCTCCTTATGGTGCCGGAGAAAGTCGCCCAGGTCATCCATACTGACCCAGAGGTTGTGACTTACCCATATTCCGCTTTGAATCCAGTGGGCGACTAGATCCCGTGGAATGTATTGCAGTAATGATTCCGCAATGGCGAATCCTCCCGCCGAAGCGCAGCCGATCAGGATGCCGTCCAGGGGCTCCTCAACGCCGATCTTCTTGCGCAGCTCGGGGCTCATGCGCGCACTGAGAAAGACCATAATGAACACGGGTATCGATTTAACGAATTCCTCAAAAAAGCCCGTGCCCACGATCCACTGAAATAGTGAGCGTTCACCCTCTCCTTCACCGGCAAGTTTCACGTGAAAAAAGATCCAAAGCCATGAAAACGTGCCTTCCGTGGAATCGAGCCAGATGAAATAAGCGCTGAAGGCAAATGCGCCCAGCAAAATCCACCACGATTTGTTCTTTCCCACGACGCGGTAGATGAAATAAAAGCTGACCGCGGTCAGAAGGAATGACAGGAGGATCAGAAAGCGAGACGAGTAGATCCATTTCAGAGGATTGTCGCCTGTCTGCAGAATGATGTCGGCGGTGGGATCGCTAAAGAAGTCGAGGGCAAAATAGGCGGCAATACAGAACAGAATTGGTCCTAATTGCGCCTTCTTGCCCAGCTCTTCCCATTTTGTAACGAAGGGGATCAGTTGCGAACGCGTCGCCTCCGTGCCCTGCACCATGACCCCACCCGGTCGTTTGGCCATACCCCCTCCTGATTTCGCCGCTTATCTCGGCCATGCCCCACGGCCACGTTCATGACCCTTGCGTAAGCCTGCTCTTACCGCCGGCGCCAAAACCGGTAAACCATGTAAACCAGTCCCGCGATCACCAGGGCATAGGCCCCCAGGTTCAATCCCTGATGCGCACTTGAGCCCAAATGCATAAGCCCGACGGCATTCGTTCCCTGTCCTCCGCCGTGGCCCCCTGGCAACAGGAGAAAGATACCTGCCACGACGGCGCCGAACGCCAGGCCGAATTCCCGCGCCAGTGCGGGCATGCGAACAAACTGCGCAAACCGTTCCTTAAGCGAACCCCTGGGGACAGGCGGCTCCTTCACGAGAGCGGGCTCGGCCAGTTGCGCGTCCAGCTTTCTCAGGTCGGCGATCTCCCGGCTACAGCTGGCGCAAATAAAGGTGTGCGCTTCTACCCGTTCCGCCGCTGCGCTGTTTAGCTTGCCGTCGATGTAGGCCGTGATCTGCTCATAGCTGAGGTGCAGCGCCTCGGGTATCTCCGCCAGTTCCTCGGGGAGCCGGACCGGTCCCATCCTTGACAGCAAGACGCGGCGACACGTTCCGCATTCGCTCAAATGCCGCCCGCCCGCCTGTAACTCCTCCACTGCCAGACTCTTAGACTGATACTTCCTGATCCACTCCTCGTTCAAATGCGCCTGCTCGATGCGCCCATTTTGTGACCCGGTGCTCATATTGCCGCCTTTCCCGAATCCCTCCTGGGGAGGGCGTTCCGGCGTTCCTTTCGGGAGGAAGACGGCTTCTGGGCGCACATATGCCCATGGACACGAAGAAAACTCACAATTCGCCTTTCAGCATTCTTTTCAGGCGTTCCTTTGCCTTGTTGCGATAAGAGGTTACCTGCGCGCGAGTGACCTCCAGCACCACGCCGATCACGTTGTCCTCGAGAGGGAGGTATTTCCAGAAAAAGAGGAACCGGCGTCCGCCTGAGGCATGTGCCGGCGCAGCTTCCGTGACCGCCAATTCGCTGCTCAAGCGCAAAAAATGGGGATCGGTGAACTCCAGGGAATTGCCAATCTGCTCGAAGGTTGCGACTCCATAAAAAGGAAGTGCCTCCAGGTCGCCCTCACGGATATTCAGAAGGTAAGCGCAGCGGTGCCAAACCAACAACCGCAGCACGGCGGCCCAGTAAAGCTTGAGCCGTTCCGTGGTCAACCATGCCGAATAGGGGCCGGGATCCCGGGAAGTGAGGAAAGTGAGGTCGTTGCTCTCCTCGTCGGCATCTTCCGAGTCGTCCAGGTCGGGGACGTCTTCCTTTCCCACCACCGGAGCCACGATGGCGATAAGGTCGTCGAGCGGCAGCGGCCCTCCTATATGTTGGAAGACCCCCTCAAGCAGCGCCTTCCACGCCGTGGCTTTCATGTTCTCGGCTGAGGTGTGCGGCAGCGCCTCGCGCGGCAAAAGATATGGATCATTGCGCAGCTCCATCACCTTGGCGGGCTCGGTCTTGAAAGATGGATTCTTCCATCCTGGATAACCGCAGATCAACTCCCCGGACGCGCCTTCCCAGGCGGCAAACTCGCGGGATCCGTCCAGAATGCGGCGCAGGCTGTTTTTAAGGCTGGTTCGAAGGGGGTACTTGGCGCGCAGGTAATCGGAGCAGGTGCGATACGCAACCGTGGCTGCGTAAGCCGTAAATTCCTGTATCGAAGAATCTTCGCCTTCCCCCGGTTCGCCGGAAAGCTTGCGGATGAGCTTCAGCCGTATGTCCTGCAGGACGTCCAGGCCATCGAGATTCTGCTCCCGGAAGTCGTTCGTCCGCAGAGTCACGCGCAGCTTTTGCCGAACAACGTTCCGCAAGATAGAGTCCACGCTGTTCAGCAGATCTTCTAGAGCGGTCTGCATTGCTCACCAGTCGGGGGATTTAGCGGCTCCATACCCGGTCTAAAGCCGCTGTCTTTCTTTGGAGGCCCCCTGGGTAAAGAGCACCTGCGCGGAGCGCAGGAATCAGCTCCGATGGTGCGGGACCGAATGTGCGTGCCAGGGAAGCGCGAAGTCGCCTGACTTCGAAACGAGAGCAATATAGCATCGCTTCTTTCTTCTGTCGATGAGTTTTAGCAGCATGGCCGGCCCGGTTCCGTGCGCGTATTCAGGTCCGGGCTGGATTCGGGAAAGTCCGCATTCCGGTTCAAAGACTTTTTTCATGACGGGGGGAATATCGGCCAGGCGCAGGCGTCGTTCCTGAGTGTCGAGAGCGCGGTGGTCAAACGGCTACCGCCTCCGAAATCCAAATTCAAACCCCAAGGAGATCACCATGAAATTCCGCGCACTCGCAATCGCTGCCGTGTTCGCATCCCTGATGGGGACCGCCGCACTGCACGCCGAAGAAACCAAGGACTGGGACCATCTCAACGGCTACAGCAGAATGACGTACTCCAACATTTACGTCTACGGCGGACAAACGGCTGGGGTCGGCGTCAAGGGAGAGGGCAATACCATCCTCCGCCTGAGCGTCTATGACAACAGCAACCACCTGATCACCACCACGGTTTGCCGGTACGGTGACTGCATCCTGACCTGGACGGCCGCATGGAACGGCAACTTCTACGCGACGGTCGAGAATCTGAGCGGTTACGGCACCGATTACCACTTCGTTCTGGAAAACTGACGGAGCAAAATCCACTCCTCATCTCCATCCACCTGCCCTCGAACAAGGAAACGTCCGCTGGATCCGGCGTTTCCTTGCTCCAGGGCAGGTGGATTTTTTCTGTCCGGGGTCGCCGGGTTATGAGACACGCCAAAATCGCTTCCCACAATTTTTGGCGCCCATGGGTATATAGCGACGCGCTCCCCGTCTTCCCTGAACGTAGCCGCTCAGCGGCAAATTCCCTCAAGGAGATCAACAATGCTTCTCATCCTCGAAGTGCTGCTCACCGTTTCCGCGTGGCGCAAGGGCTGGGGCCCGATGGCGCTGCTTCCGATAGCGATTGGCGTTCCCTTGGGAGTGCTCTTCGCCATCGCAACCCAGTCGATGGCATCGGCGATCGTGGTCGATTTGGCGATCACCGGGGCCCTGATCGCAATGTCCTACAATGGCCGCAAGCCGCAGCTGACCGCGCAGCCCACTCCGGCGGCCCCGGCCCAGGATGCCACCCGCCAGAACGCAGCGTAGTCTCTCTCTTCAATGCCGCACCCGCATCCCCCCAAAGCGCAGAAGCCGAGTCCGAAAGACTCGGCTTCTGCGCTTCCTGGCATCGGCATTCTAGTCTCTAGTGGCGTCCGCCGCACAGATCGTCGTTTATGTTTTGAAAGGGCACGACTTCAGTCGTGCCGTAAAACGGCCCGAAATGAGCCCGGCCTTAGGGTCTGCGTGAGAACTCGGATCCACCCGCTAACTTGCTAACCTGCCACGTCGCGAAGCGACGCTGACTTGCTGCATTTGTTAAAAAGGCCGCCTTCAATCCGCTTCGCATCCCATCCGGCCAGTTCTCACGCGCACTCTTTAGCCCCCGAGGGACGCCTCTTCTTCAAATTCAACCCAACTGCTGGGCATGAGTAAATGACCCTGTTAGCGGCGGCCTGCACTAGTCCCTGAACTTATATCCCGGCTTCAGCTCGCATCGATAAACGGTGGCGTGCTCGCCCTCGCGGCCGCTTCGAGCGGTGCAGGTGGCCCAACTCAGAAACAGGTCGGGGCCCAGGGGAAACACCATCGGCGTGCCATCCAGCTCCGCCTCGATACTCGGCCCTTCCGATGTGCCCGGCAAAGTAAAGTTCAGCGTTTGCCCGAAGATCACCGGGAACGACTCGCGCACATTGGAATTGATGGCGGTGCGGAACACCTCGGCTTCAAGCAGAAAGGTCGCCGTATCGGACCAGTCCAGCGCCATGGCGGTGATGACCCGCCCACCCTGGCTGTACCCGCTGGAGTCGATGCGCGTAAAGGGACAGGGCCCGGCGATGCAGGAGGCCCGCACATCGCGATATTCCGAATCCGGTCCGGCATCCATGGTGATGGATCCCGTGGCCGCTTTCCACATTCCGTCGGGTGAACACGGCGCCTGGCGATTGCAGGGGATGTTGCCCTTGTTCACCACCTGGAAGGTTTTCACCGCACTGCCGACGTTGGTGTCTCCCTGGGAATTGACCGTGTAGCGAATGCGAATGTTGGAAACAACCGATGGTTTCCTCGTGGCCCGTGGAGCGGGCGGGGTACGAATCGGCGCCAGTTCCGCGATGTATAGCTTTTGGGTGGTGGATCGGATGCCCGGACGGAGCGTCAGGTCGTAAGCGTCGTAATCAGGATGGCGAAAACTCAGGGTGACGGTCTGGCCGGGCCACACGTTTTCGCGGAATCTCAGATTGAAGTACCCTGAGCCATCCGATTGCGTTCGCACCGTCATGAGGCCGTCGGTGGCAGTCACGGTCGCATTGGCGATGGGCCGTTCTCTGCGCGAATCGTCATCCTTGCGAATGACTGCTCCCTGGATGGATATCGTCCTGGGCCTCCAGCGATGGCTGCGCACCACGAGCAGCGTGATGATAGCCGCGGCGACCATGCCAGCGCCGATCCAGACGATCCACTTTCTCCAATTCATTGAATTTCCACTCGTCTATCTGTAGTTGGACGCGCCCTGGGCTGCTTTCGCTGTCCGCCTCTGCCGCCGTAAACGGTTCGTGATGGGACGCTCAAATGCATCTAAAATGATTGCAGCCGGAATTCATTCAACCGGGCCACCCCCGGCCATTAAAGGATGAAGGTTTGGAAGAGTTCAACCACCAGCCTGGTCCGCACTTGCACGCAGCAATGGGCCTGTCGCGCCGCCAACTGCTTGGGCAAATGGCCGGACTCTCGATCGGTGTTCCGCTCTCGCATTCCGGCCTCTTTTCCTTTCAGGCAGCGTCTCCATCGCCGCAGGAAGGGACTTCGACACCGCCCACCGAACCGGCTCCGCCGCCCGCCCCATCCACCTTGTCTCTACAAGACCACCAATTCCTGAACGATCTCGAACACGCCAACTTTCTTTTCTTCTGGGAGCAGGCCAATCCCGATACCGGACTGGTCAAGGATCGCTGCAACGTACGAACCAACGATACCAGCCTGGCGGCGAGTATTGCCTCGGTCGGCTTCGGTCTCACCGCCATTTGCATTGGCCACACCCGCGGGTTCGTCAGCTACGAGGATGCCCGTACGCGGGTGGTAAGAACGCTATCGTTCCTTTGGCACAAGCTGCCTACCCATCGCGGCTTCTTTTTTCACTTCGCCAACATGAACACCGGCGAGCGGGTGTGGGATTCGGAAGTTTCTTCGGTCGATACGGCCATCCTGCTTTGCGGCGCCCTCACCTGCCGCAGTTATTTCCAGGACAAGGACATCGATCAACTGGCGCATGCCATCTTTGATCGCGTCGACTGGACGTGGCTGTCAGAAGACACCGCGCTTTTATCCATGGGATGGACGCCGGAAATGGGCTTCATTCCATCGCGCTGGGACTACTACAGCGAGCTGATGATGATGTACCTGTTGGGCATGGGCTCTACGTCCCACCCCCTTCCCGTGGATGCCTGGTTTGCCTGGAAACGGCAGATCTTCGAGTATGACGGGCTCCGTTACGTGGGCAACTTTGCCCCTCTGTTTATTCACCAGTATTCCCAGGCCTGGTTCGATTTCCGCGGAAAAAAGGACCGTTTTGCCGATTACTTTGAGAATTCGATCATTGCCACCGACGTGCACCGCCGATTCTGCGTGGAGTTGAATCCGCAGTTCCCCGACTACAGCAATGCCCTTTGGGGCATCACGGCATCCGATTCCGCCAAAGGATATGTGGTTTGGGGCGGACCGCCGGCCATGGGACCGATCGACGGAACGATTGTTCCCGCCGCGGCGGGTGGTTCCATACCGTTCCTGCCGGCTGCCACCATGCGCGTTTTGCGCACCATTCACGACCACTATCCCCAGGCGTGGTCCAGGTATGGATTTGTGGACGCCTTCAATCCCATCACCGACTGGTATGACACCGACGTTGTCGGGATCGACACCGGGATAACGATGATGATGGCCGAAAACGCACGCTCGGGTTTCGTTTGGAGCACGTTCATGAAGAACCCCGAAGCCCAACGGGGCATGGAAGCGGCCGGCTTCAAACCGTATCCGGCCCCAACCACCGTCTTGTAAGATGGCGCCTGCTGCCTTGTAGAATTAGCTCAACGGGATGAATCCTGCAGCTCTCTATGCCGCTTTGCCGCCTTGGTCCGCAGTCCTGATCGGTTCCTGATCCGGTTGTTTCCAGCGCCGCCGTTGCCTGGTTCAGGAACAACGATGAGATTCAAAAACGCATCGTAGCCAAGTAGATACGACGCCGGTCGGAGCAGCGAGTTCCCTTCTGTTGGGCTAAAGTTATTCGACCTCCATCCCGGATATCCCATCGCTGCTGCATCGAACACACAGATAAAAGGAAGGCAATGTCCTCCGCTATTGACGATCCGGAAATTGCCGGCGCATCCAGCGAAAAAATGCCTGAGGCCCCGCCGGAAACTGCCAGCGCCTGGGGAGACCGCCTGCGCGCTCTTAAGAACGTTCCTCCCGTGCTTCATTTTGTGTGGGAATCAGGGCCGGCGGTCGTCTTCTGGAACATCACCATCCGGGTTATCGTTGCCTTCCTGCCGGTCGGCATCGGGATCGTCGGCCGCTTCATCATCGACGGCGTGAATCGCATCCGCCTCCACCAGCCGCTGCCGCAGCACTTCTGGTGGCTGGTCGGCGCGGAAATGGCGCTGGCGGTCATCACCGGAGTCCTGGCGCGCTCGGTCGACTATTTCGACAATCTTCTTGCCGACCGCTACACCCATCACGTAAGCGTCGAGGTCATGCGCAAGGCGGCCGCTCTTGATTTAACGGTGTATGAAGATCCTGTGTTCTACGATCGCCTGGAGCGGGCCCGGGTCCAGGCCACCGACCGCCTGGCGATGATCCAGCAGATGGGCCGGTTAATCCAGCAATCGGTCACCGCGATCGCGTTCTCGGCGGTGCTGATCAAGTACTCTCCTTTCCTGTTGCTGCTGCTGGTGGCGGGCATTATTCCCGCGTTCCTCGGCGAAAGCCACTTCGCATTTATCACCTATGCGAAGAACTTCCGCCAGACGCCGATACGGCGGCAGATGGATTATCTGCGCCAGGTGGGCGGCAGCAAGGAAGCCGCCAAGGAACTAAAGCTCTTCAACCTGAGCGAATACCTGACCAACCGCTTTTCCGCATTGTCGCAGACGATTTACGAGCAGAACGTGGCGCTGAATCGGCGGCGGCTGTTCTGGGGCGGCGTACTGGCCATCGTCGGTCAACTCGGCTATTACGCGGCGTACGCGTACAGCATTTACCGAACCATTTCCGGCCGCTACAGCATCGGCGACCTGACGTTGATCACCATGGCCATCATGCAGGCGATGGCCAATATCCAGCAGGCGTTCTCGACTGCATCCGGCGTGGCCGACCAGGCCCTGTTTCTCACCGACCTGCTGGCGTTCTTTCGAGATGAAGCCCCGCGTCGAGTCCAAGGCCAACGGACTTCCGGCGCCCCGCCCCATCCTGTTGGGCTTCGAGTTTCGCAATGTCTCGTTTGCCTATCCCGGCACAACGCGGCGGGTCCTCAAGAACTTCAATTTCATTCTCCGCCCCGGGCAGCGAATCGCCCTGATCGGCGAAAACGGCCAGGGCAAGACAACTGTGGTCAAGCTGATCACGCGGCTGTATGACCCGACCGAGGGCCAGATCCTGCTCGACGGAATCGACCTGCGCGAGTACGATCTCGACGACCTGCACAAGGAAATCGGGGTCATCTTCCAGGATTTCATGCGCTACGAAATGACGGCCCGCGAAAACATCGGGGTAGGCCACGTGGAAGTGCCGCACACCCAGGAAGAAATCGAGCACGCGGCGCAGAAGTCGCTGGCCGCGGAGGTGATCGCCAAGTTGCCCGGCGGCTACAATCAGATGCTGGGCCGGCGATTCGAAGGCGGCGTCGATCTGTCCGGCGGCGAATGGCAGAAGCTGGCCCTGGCGCGCGCCTACCTTCGCGACGCGCAGTTACTGATTCTCGACGAGCCCACCGCTTCGCTGGATGCGCGCAGCGAATTGCAGGTTTTCGAACGGTTCGCCGAACTGACCGAAGGAAAGATGGCCCTGCTTATCTCTCACCGCTTCTCCACCGTACGCATGGCCGACCGCATTGTGGTGCTGGAAGGCGGCCGCCTGGTGGAAGAAGGCAACCACGCCCGGCTAATGGCCCTGGGCGGCCGTTATGCCGCCATGTTCGAGATGCAGGCCGCCAGTTACCGTTGAGGATCAATGAACGACACCGCCACCATGCTTCAACCGCAGCCTTTGCCGAACGGAGACATCTTCGAGGAACTCGCCGCGGCGGCGCGCAAGGCATCGTCGTGGGATGTGTCTTTTCGGACCGCCAATGCCAGCGCATTTCCAGCGCGGGTTGAAGCCCGCCGCAACGATTTATTGAAGCTCGAAGCCGAATTGGCTGCGCTCCCTTCGGCGGCGGGCGCCGATCCGCGGATGACGGCGCTGAATGACATGCGCGCCCATGCCCGCCTGCTGCGTACCGGGATCACCGCCGTCACCCTCAAGCCGGAAGACATGGATAAGTTGCCGCGCGTGATTGTCTCCAACCGGCAGGACGAACCACGGACGGCAAGCATTTGCGCCTCTTATCTGAGCGCGGTTCGCGGCGAGTTTTCCGAATCCACCTTCACTTCATTCATTCGCACCCTGCAGGACCACGAACCCCTTACGGTTTTCGAACTCTGGAATCTCCCCGGGTTTCTGCGTTTCTGCCTGTTGGAGGAAATCCTTGTACAGGCCAACTCGACTTTGCAGGCTCCCGCGGGGACGGGCTCATCACACCTGCCGGCCTTGATGGGGAGCATGCGCACCCTGGCGGATATGGCCTGGTTACCGGTCATCGAGCCGCTCATTGTGATTGACTCCGCGCTCAACCAGGATCCCGCCGGAGCCTTCACCGCGTCCGATTTTCAGACCCGCGAGGCATATCGCACCAGGGTCGCTTATGTTGCTCGGCATTCCGACTGCACGGAGATTCAGGTGGCAGAGCACACGCTCGACCTTGCCCGTGAGGCTGCGCGCCTCGCCTACAATGACCCGCGCATCCATCGGCGAGTGAGCCACGTCGGGTATTACCTGGTCGACAAGGGATTCCCCCAACTGGCCGCGCGGGTGAACTTCCACCCGCCCGTTTCCGATCGCATCCGCGCCTTTATCCGTGCCAATCCCGACGATTTCTATATCACAGGGATCGCGCTCATTACCATCGTCTTTATCGCCGCGGCCATCTTTCCTCTATTGTCCAACTACCCCGTGTTCGGCAGGGTCGTGGTCGCATTCCTGCTGCTGCTACTGCCGGTGATGCAATGCGCGGTTGACCTGGTCAACAGCATTGTGACCTCGATTTTCGATCCGGCGCCTTTGCCCAAGCTTGACTTCACCAAAGGGATTGCCAAGGAATGCACGACCCTCGTTGCCGTCCCCACGCTGCTTCTAAACGAAAAGCAGGTGCGCGAGCTGGTGACCGAACTCGAAGTCCGATTCCTGGCCAATCGCGACCCTCATCTGCATTTTGCCCTGTTGTCCGATCTGCCCGATTCAGCCAGCAAGCCGCACATTGACGACTCCAATCCACTCGTCGACCTCGCCATTCGGCTCATCGACGATCTCAACGCCCGCTACGCCGCAACTCAAAAAGGGGGATTTCTCTTTCTTCACCGCCATCGCGTGTTCAACGTCCGCCAGGGGGTGTGGATGGGATGGGAGCGCAAGCGCGGCAAGCTGCTTGATCTGAACAAGCTGCTGATCGGGGAGTACGACGCTTTCCCCATCAAGGCAGGCCGGCTCGACATCCTGCCCATGGTCCGATATATCCTCACCCTCGACTCCGACACCCAGCTGCCCCGCGGCTCGGCCGCGGCCATGGTCGGCGCTATCGCGCATCCGCTCAATCAAGCGGTCATTGATCCGAAGTTGCGCATCGTGGTGGAAGGTTATGGCATCCTGCAGCCGCGCATCGGCGTCAGCGTGAGTTCGGCGTCGCGTACGCGGCTGGCCGCCATTTACTCCGGGCAGACCGGGTTCGATATCTACGCCCGAGCAGCGTCAGACGCTTACCAGGATCTTTACGGCGAAGGCATCTTCACCGGCAAGGGAATCTACGAAGTTGCCGTGCTGCACGCCGTACTGAACAAGCGGTTTCCGCGCAACTCCCTGCTCAGTCACGACCTGATCGAAGGCGCTTATGCGCGCGCGGGCCTGGTCAGCGACATCGAACTCATCGACGATTATCCATCCCATTACAGCGCCTATACGCGCCGTAAGCACCGCTGGGTGCGTGGCGACTGGCAAATTGCGCAGTGGATGTTCTTGCGCGTGCCCGACGAATCGGGGCGCCGGGTTCCAAGTCCGATCTCCACGGTTTCGCGCTGGAAGATCTTCGACAATTTGCGCCGCTCGCTGGTGGAACCGTTTACCTTCCTGCTTTTTCTCGCGGGTTGGTTTTACCTGCCGGGCGGTCCGGTCTATTGGACCATCGTTCCGCTGCTGTTGTTCTTCTTTCCCACCATCATTCAACTGATCTTCAGCGTCAGCCGCGCATGGATGAGCCGGCGCGAAGGCAGCGTGTCCCAGGCCCTGGAGGGTTCCGGACAGGCGGCCCTGGTCGCGCTGCTGAATTTGTTCTTTCTGCCCCACCAGACGCTGCTGGCGATTGACGCCATTGTGCGGTCGCTGATCCGGCGCTTCATCACCGGCGAGCGCCTGCTGGAATGGGAAACCGCTGCGGAAGCAGAGTCGCAGAGCCGGAAGGTGACCCCCGTCGATCGCTATCTCGCCATGATGCCCTTCATCGCCTGCGCCCTGGCGGTGGCGATCTACGCTCTCGCGCCGCGCAAAACAACCATCCTGGTTGCGGCCCCAATCCTTGTGCTATGGTGCCTGGTCACCATCATTACCACGTGGCTCAACAATCCGCCTCGCGAGCAGAACAAGCGCCTGAGCGCGAGCGACAGGGCTTTTCTGCATAACCATGCACTACAGATCTGGCGCTACTTCTACGAGTTTGGCGGAGAGCGCCACAGCTATCTTATTCCCGACAATGTGCAGGAACAGGATCACGCCGAAGCGGCGCGCGTTTCGCCCACCAATATCGGCCTGCTGCTCAATGCGCGCCAGGCGGCGTGCGAATTGGGCTTCCTCACCATTCCCGAGCTTGCCGATTTAACCCAGAAGAGTCTCGCGACCATAACCCGCCTGGAGAAGTTCCGGGGCCATCTCTACAATTGGTACGACACCAGGACAGGCGCGCCGCTGGAGGCCAATCCATTTGTCTCCACCGTAGACAGCGGCAACCTCGTCGCGTCTCTCTACACACTTCACGCCGGTGTATTGGACTTGCGGCAACGGCCTCTTCTCTCACGGCAGCTCTTTCAGGGAGTGCGATTGTACTGGGAGATGATGCACGCCAAAGGCAAACTCTCTTCGGTGCTGACCAAGGTTTCACCACCCGGCAACTCGGCCGGCGTCGCGGACTGGGTGGCGTGGCTTCCGAATGCAGCCGCGGCGTTCGAAACCGCGGCGGCAGCCTCGCGCATTTACTCCGGAAGCCAGCCCGCGGATATGTGGTGGTACGCGGAAACGCGCCACCGGGTGAATGCCTTACTGGCCCTGATTCGCGACTGTCTGCCGTGGCTCTTGCCGGAATACAAACCTCTGCGTGAAGTTCCCGAGTTCGCCATCAATGCCAGGGCCGATGCTCTTCCCATCGAAGATGCGGCGCAATTCGCAGACGCCTTGGAAAAGAAACTGGTGCACGCTGCGGAGGCGGCGAAGTCCAGTTCGGCGCCGCCCCTCGCGGCGCAGTTGTGTTCCGCATTGCCGGCCGCCGCACGCAACTTGCGGCAGCTCGCCTCGGAACTGCGCAATATTGCTCAGCTGGCGGAAGAACTCGCGGAAAAGACGGAATTCACATTCCTCGCCGACCCTGGCCGCCAGATTCTGAGCATCGGGTACGATGTGCGCGGCCGGAAGGCGCACCAGTCCTGCTATGACATGCTCGCTTCCGAGGCCCGCATTGCCACCTTCCTGGCCATCGCCCGCGGCGAACTGCCCCATCGAAGCTGGTTCAAGTTGTCTCGCGATTACACTTCCGCTTTCGGGACGCACGTCATCCTCTCCTGGACCGGCACCATGTTCGAATACCTGATGCCGTCGTTGTGGATGCGCAGTTATCCCCATACTTTGATCGCCAGAAACCTGGCTGCGGCGGTCTATGTGCAGCGGGCATTTGCCCGCGCCCACGGAATTCCGTGGGGTATCTCCGAGTCCGGCCTGGCGCAGCGAAATGACAGCGGTGACTATAGCTATTACGCCTTTGGAATCCCGCATATTGCTCTCTTTTGGGACGCCACTGCCGGGCCGGTGGTGTCACCCTATTCGACATTCCTGGCGCTGGGCGTCGATTCCCTCGAAGCTATCAGCAATCTGCGTTACATGGCTTCTGCGGGATGGGTGGGTACATACGGATATTACGAATCCGCAGACTACACCACCGGATCGCACAAGGGAGAAGTGGTTCGCGAATGGATGGCCCATCACCAGGGCATGTCGCTGCTGGCGGTGGTGAACACTCTGTGCGATGACGTAGTGCAGCAATGGTTCCACGCCAATCCGCTGGTGCGATCAGCCGAATTGCTGTTGCATGAGTCGCCCACCACCATGGCCGACCTGAAAGCCATGATGAAGGACTTCGCCACCATCCCGCCCAAGGCAAGTGAAGCGGCGTGAAAGGCAGTGTTCAGTGATCAGTGGTCAGTGGTCAGCGCAATGATCATTTTGAGCTTATGACCGCGGAACAGCCACCAAACCTGGGTGCCCCGTCCTGGCTTTGCTAGGGCGGGAGACCACGAATACCCATCAGGCTCTGTCATCCTGAGCGGAGGTCGCGCAAAGCGACCGGAGTCGAAGGATCTGCGGTTGCTTTTGGGGCATCGAATCTCTCCGATGGCCTTTCTAATCACTGACCACTGACTCTCACCAGCACCAGGGCGTTGGGGGTGAGCGTCCGAGCCGAACATCTGTTCCCAGAAATGCGGAAACGGCTTTGCCGGGGCCTGCGCGTCGATGTTGATGGTCTCCTGGGCAGAGATCAACGCGCCTGCGCCCAGAAGCGCAGAGGCCATAAATGGCAAGAGGCGCGGCAGAATCCGGTTCATCGGATAACTCCTCTCCGTCTAAGCAAAAAAGGATATTAAGCGGGAATGGTCCGTGAGAACAACGAGCAGCAGGCTTCCTGGGAAACCTGCTGCTCGCAATGATCGAATACGAATTTTCGCGGTTGCCGCTCTTCAACTGGCTTTCTCAGAAGTCGAACCGCGCCTGAAGGGTTACCGTGCGCGATCCGAGCGCGGTTGAATCCTGCCCGAAGTTCCCTGGCCGGATTTGTAGGCGTCGTTGCTGGTGTCGCTGCCGGCGCCGCCAAGATAGGCGGCCGGAAGCACGTTGCTGTATCCGCAGGTGGAGCAATACAGGCTGCCAACCGGGCTGACGTACACCGGGTTCCAGGGAAATCCCGTATGCAAATTCAGGATGCCGCTGAGCGACCAGCCGCCCACGAGCCGCTCCATAACATTGTGCTGGCCGCGGAAGAACGTGGGCTGCCACATGCCAAAAAGCTTTTCCTGGCGGTTGATGTCGTAGTCGGACCGTCCCCAGTTGAGGCTGGAATCGTAGGGATAGTACTGTTCTTCGTAGGGAGCCGAACTGGTATCCATGCTCCGCCCCCAGGTAAACTCAGCGTCGATCAGGTGACGTGGCCCTCGGCTCGAAACAACGAACAGCAAAGTTACCGCACACACACGAGAGCGGCCCTGCCGCGCCGCGGCTCGGAAACCTGCGTCAGCCGCAAACAAAGAGGACGGGAAGCCGGTGATAGAACCGTGGATACATCAGATCGCTTGTCTGGCGTTGCGATCCGCAATGATTCGCGAACGCTTGCGAGAGCGCATTTGGCTCAGCAGCTTAGATGGCAATGTACGTTTGCGGGTGGTCTGGCATGGGACCGGGCAACGGCGTCGCACGCCGGGCTGGTCGCGCCCGGTTTTCGCCCTGGCGCGCACATCTGCTAGGGTTGAAGATCGCGCTTCTTTTGATGCGCACATGGCTTTGAGGTTCACGCATGGCGGCACGCGATTCATCGCCGGATGAAGGCCTCTTATCCCCCTCGGAAATCACCGCCGAACACAGCCATCCTCCGGCCGTGATCGCCGGCTTTTCCGGTTGGCTGCTGGATGCGTTCGACTTCTTCCGGGTGACCTTCTGCCTCACCGCGATGGCCCATGACTTCCATAAAACGGTCCCCGAAATCTCGCTCATCATTACCATGACCATGGCGTTCCGTCCCGTGGGCGGGTTCCTGTTCGGATTTCTGGCCGACCGCTACGGGCGCCGGATCCCGTTCATGATCAACACCGGGGTCTTCGCCATCTCCGATATCCTCACCGGCCTGGCGCCAACCTACACCACCCTGCTGATCGTGCGCGCGCTGTTCGGGATCGTGATGGGCGGATGCTGGGGCGTGGGCGCTTCGCTGGCCATGGAGGGCGCGCCAACCAGCAAGCGCGGGCTTCTTTCCGGGCTGCTCCAGGAAGGCTACGCCGCGGGAAACGTGCTGGCCGCCGTCGCCTACTACTTCCTGATCGGACCGCTGGGATGGCGGCCGCTGTTTTACCTCGGCAGCCTGCCGGCCATCGCGCTGGTCCTCTACATCAAGTTTCGCGTTAAGGAATCGGAAGTCTGGAAGAAGGAATTCAAGTCGCGCCAGCCGTGGCCCGAACAGCGCCGCGAAATTCTCTCCCACTGGAAGCTGTTCCTCTACCTGCTGGCGTTCATGACCATGATGATGTTCGCCTCCCATGGCACCCAGGACATGTACCCCACGTTTCTGGAACGCCAGTGGCACTTTGGTCCGCAACCAAGGGCCATCATCACCGCCATCTCCGGAATCGGCGCCATCGCCGGCGGGCTTGCCTTCGGCCGCCTCTCCGATCATTGGGGACGCCGAAAGGCGATCGTGCTGGCGTTCGTCCTGGCCGCCGCGCTGATCCCCCTGTGGGCATATGCGCCCAACATGATCCTGCTGGTGCTGGGAGCCTTCCTGATGCAGTTCATGGTGCAGGGCGCATGGGGTGTGATTCCGGCGCATCTGGCCGAGCTTTCTCCCGATTCCGTCCGCGCGCTGCTGCCCGGATTCGCTTACCAGAGCGCCGGCGTCATCGCCGCCTCAGCGCCCGTTATCGAAGCCGTTTATGCGCAGAAAACAAGCTATGCGACCGCCATGGCTTTGTTGGCGATCAGTGTCTTTGTGCTCGCTTCCATCATGGCCCTGGTTGGCCAGGAGCGCCATGGGCAGAAGTTCGGCGTGTGACGAAATTCCAAATCGGGGTGCCGGGTGCCCCTGATCCGGGACCCTTGGGCGAGATCTCTTCCGACGCCAGTTGCCCGGCAATGGTCTCGGGATCGCGCGTGAACAGCCCTTCGGGCGGATGGGTCGAATCCGTCTTCACTGTCTTTACCCATTTCTTCGCGGCGCCCGCCATTATGAGCCACCTGCCTCAGTGTCTTTTGAAGAACTGCACTTCGCGCTCGTGTTGTTTGGCCGCCTCCAGGGAAGAAAACGTACCCAGGTTAGCGCCGCTTGCCGGCTGCATTCTTCGTGCGGGAGTAGAGGCGGAACTGTCCCGATTTGAGTTTGCGTATCATGCCCGGTGGGATGCCGCAGCCATGGTGCAGGTCGCCCCGGCGGCAGGTTCAGGGACTCACTGATTACTCGCTAATGGTGTCCGCCGCACAGATGGTCGTTTATGTTTTGAAAGGGCACGACTTCACAGGCTGCGGAAAAACGCCGCGTGTTGGGCTGTTTTGAAAGGGCACGACTTTTAGTCGTGCCGATAAGCCGAACAAAATTGTATCGGGCTTTAGCCCCTGAGGGATGCCTCTTCTTCAAATTCAACCCAACTGCGAGGCATTAAGTAAATGACCCTGTTGGCGGCGGCCTACGCTAACCACCTTCTTCAATCCGCATCCCGGCTGGTGATGGCCACTCGAAAGTAGGGCTTGTCTTTCTCCGCCGGATCCGGCGTGAACTGCTGGTCGGTTTTCGCCGGATCGTAATCGCGCCACAACCAGATCATCTCTTCAGGGAACTGCGCGGCGCCGTGGCCGGGATTGTGCGTTCCTTTCCCGAAGCTGAAATGAAAATCGTAGTCCCCGGTCTTAAGCGAATTGGCAAGCCGTATGTTGGCCATGGGCCAGTCGCCGTACTTCGGGTTTTCCAGATCGTTCGACCCGTCCTGCAGCCACACGCGCATGTTGCGATGCGGCTCGCGGAGAACTTTGTCGGAGTAATCCTGCCCCCCGTCGGGAATGGCGGGATCTTCCTTCCATTGAATGCTCTCGAAACTGCCGATCCAGGAAATGACCCGGCTGAAGAGGCCGGGCATCTGCCAGGCCGCATTGAAGCTGCATATCCCGCCGGAAGACAGCCCCGTGATCGCGTGACTGTAGGCATCTTTGCGCAGGTTATATTTCGCGCCCACTTCAGCCAGGATCTCGTCGCGCAGGAATCGCGGGTAGCGATCGCTCACGGTGTCATACAACGTGCTGCGCATCGAGTCCTTCAGCGTGCGGTGCCACTTATCAGAGTAAGCCTTAACGAAGTTATAAGTGAGCGTGCCGGGCGAGCCGGAGATATCTCCCGGATCGATGAAGATACAGATCATTACCGGAATCTTGTGTTGCGCGATCAGGTTGTCGATCGCGCCCAGGACGGGGATATTGCCGTCGCGGTCCTTGTACCCGCCGCCATCCTGAAACACCATCACCGCCGCGGGCGTGTTGGGATCGTACTGCGCAGGCACGTAGATCCAATACTCGCTCTTCATGCCGTCGTAGATTTTGCTGGTGTGGGTGATCTTCTCCGACAGCTTACCGGTGGGCACGCCGGGCTGCAGGTAGCTCAGCGGCCCGTATGCCGGCAGGTCAAGCCGCCCGCCGAACTTCGCGCCACTGACCACATAGTGATATTCGTGAAGCCGGCCCACAGGCTCGACGTGCGCCGCCGCATACCATAACTGCGTGTCCGGCAACTGCGTCATTGCGGGACCCGGCGCATCGTCAATCATCAGCGTGGGCGCGCTTGCCGCTTCCACGGCAAAGAAAAACTCCGGCCCATGTCCCGACCACGCCGTTCCCTCTTTCAGGTTCTTGGCCTCAAAGCTTGCTTCAGTCGCAGCCCGCAGTTCCGGGCTGTGCGAATTGGCAAGCGCAATCAGTTCCGGCGCAGTTCTCTTCTGCGCCATGCTGTTCATCCCCGTCAAAACAGCAACCAGAGCGATGCAGACGATTCTCATGCAGCCCATCGTATCGCGGTGGAGGGCTTGCAGAAACCAAAACGGGTGGGCGAATCTCGTCTAGGGCGAAAAAGCCGAAATGAATGGAGCCAACTTCCACCCACCCTAGCAGTCCGTGGTGTAAGTAGCTAATCCGGGGCAGGTCCTTGTCTGAGCAGGGATTGCCGTTTATGTGGAGAAGTTGGATGAGACTGTCGCATGAAGCTTCTACAGGGCCGACTGCGATGCGTGCGGCGCGTAAACAGCCCAAGTAAGAACAAAAGCAGCATTCCACCTAGGTTGTTCCACTCCCGCGGAGTGCCTGCGCCCAGCAAGCGGCGGAAGATCAGGCTCAGATTGAATCCTGCAATGTGGATCAACTGACGCTTCAGGATATTGTTATGCTTGCGCAGATGCGTGCGCCGCATGCCGCCGGTGTCGTAACAGTGCGCGAAGCTGCGTTCCACCATCTCACCGCGCCTCTTCAGTAAGCTCTTGCCGTAGTGGCCCTGCACCCGCCGCCGATTGGCGTACACCGCCTGCTGCTGGCCGGCCTTGCCCTCCCAATGCCGTTGCCCTTTTTGCTGCCGTTCCGGAATGTAACTGCGCACCCCATAACTCTTCACCCGCTCGACCACCGCGCCCGAGTGATACCCCTTGTCGGCCACCATCTCTTCGATCCCGGCCACATTCACCTTGGGCACCGAGTCGGGATGGCGCTCGGCCTCGCGCCCAACCAACTCCGCCACCGCTTCGCCGGCCTCGCAGAGCGTCCGGTCCAACGTGGTCGTGTCCCCCTTGTCAGCTTCCCGCAGGGTCACCGCCACCACCGCGCCGGTGTCTAGGTCCACCGCGTGCTCGGCCTTATGCGCCAGGTGCGTGCGCCCATCCTTCATCTTCGTCACCCGCGCATCCGTGTCCGTCGGGCTCATCCACTCCTGGTTCGAGGTGCGCTTCTTGCGCTTGCGGTCCAACCGCGCCAATTGCTCCCTCGTCGGCGTCGCCACACCAGAAGCCCGCGCCAGACCAGTGAGGAATTCGTCGTAGCTCTCCCCCGTGTCGCGCCGCACTATCGAACGCATCGCTGCGCTGGCTTCCAGCGTAGTCGCATCCACCCCTACCCGCTTGCCCTGGATCAGTCCCCGATCCGCCAGCAATCCCAGAACCCAGCTGAACACCGCCCGGTGCGTCTCCAGGTCGATCAACCGCCGCGTCCGCGAAATCGTGGAGTGATCCGGCGTCTGCTCCGTAATTCCGATGCGTACAAACTGTCGCAGCGCCAGCGAATCGGCCAGACGCCATGCGATGCCACGCTCGCTATCGATGCCCTCAAAATAGCCGATCAGAAGGGATCGGAAATAAATCCCCGGCGCCAGACCTGGGCGCCCCATGCGAGCGTAGAACTTCCGGCAAAGACCCTCGGCGAATTCGTCAAACTTCTCTTCGTCAAGAAGCTCATTCAGACGCTGGTAGAAAGGATGACCTGGAGACCGCGCCACATCCCCGCTCGCGATCCAGATGTCTTCCTGCTTCTCCTGAGCCTGGCGTGTTCCCATCCCCATGCCTCAATGCTACGAAGAGGTCGATTCAAATAGCAGACTTTTCCCCGCTCACGTACCTGGACTTACACCACGGGCTGCTAGGCGCAAAAACAAAGGCGCGCCGAGGGTGGGGCACCCAGTTTCATCCGTCGCGGGTCGGCGAGTCCGGTGTTCGACGGTTACAGAGCATGAAGTCTTGGTCCCTTGTTCCCTCGGTCCCTTGTTCCCTGTCTTTTACACTGGATCCATGATCCGGGTTCTCCGCCCCATCCCCGCCGGGCAAATCAAGCTCGTCGTCTTCGACCTCGATGGAACCCTCATCGACTCGGCGCGGGACCTGTGTAACAGCGTCAATGCCGCGCTCGAACATATGGGCCGGCCTCACCTGCCGGACCACGTCATCGCCAGTTTTGTCGGGAATGGCGCGCCCATGCTGGTGCGGCGCTCGCTGGCGGTGGAGAACGGCGTGTCTCCCGACGAGGTTCACGACGAGGAACTGGCCACCGCCTATAGTTTCTTTCTGGCCCATTATCGCGAGCACAAGCTGGACTTCACCTATGCCTATGAAGGCGTGCTGGAGTCGCTCGCCGGCCTGGGCGTGATGGCCGACGGGACTCCGCGATCTCTGGCCGTTCTGACCAACAAGCCGGTGCGGCCGGCGCGGGCCATCTGCGAAGGACTGGGCATGGGCGCCTGCTTCTTCCGCATCTACGGAGGCGACAGTTTCCCGCTGAAGAAGCCCGATCCGATGGGCATGCTGTCGATCATGCGCGAAGCTGGTGCGAACCCGCAAGAGACCTTGATGATCGGCGACAGCAAGGTGGATGTGCAGACCGCTCGCAACGCCGGGGCATGGAGCCTGGGGTGCCAATTTGGATTCGGGCCGCAAAATCTGATGGAAGAGCTGCCCGACGTGATGGTTGATTCCGCAAAGGACTGGACTACGGCTCTGACCCATGTAAAAATCGATTTAGGGCAATAACCGATGTTTGAGTGTACTTCAATCCGGCTCAGAATTTGCTCCTGTGTGGTAACGTTTCCATCGCTCGCTGACTCTGCCTCTTGTCCGCTCGAATTCTGATCGTCTTTGTCGTCCTGGAGACCTTGCATGATTCGCCGCCTTGCTCTTTGCCTTCTGTTTCTTGTTCCGCCTGCCGTATTTGCTTCCACCCCGGCGGCTGCTCCCCCAGCCGGCGCGCCGGGGGTAAACGGGGTTGTGGCCGATCCCACCGGCGCCATTGTTCCCGGAGCCGAAGTGGACCTGGTCGATGCCGATGGCTCGATCGCGGGCAGTTGTCACTCCGGCGGTGACGGCAGCTTCCAGCTGGTGCCGCCGCACGCCGGCAACTTCACCCTTGTCGTCTCCGAGCCCGGATTCGAGACCACCAAGACTCCGGTGCTGGTACCCGCGGCCGCATCTGCGCTGGCCAGTGCTTCGGCCGGCCGGTTCGCCGCCACTCTCCGCATTACCCTGCCCATCGCCGGACTTTCGACCAACGTGCAGGTCAACGCGGATGCCAGCGAGGACCTCACCGCTTCGGAAGACAATCATGACTCTTCCGTCATCACGTCGCAGGAGTTGAAGTCCCTGCCCATTTTCGACAACGACTACGCCACCGCGATGAGCGCTTTTCTCGACGACAGCGCCACGGCTACCGGTGGATCGGGCCTGATTGTGGATGGGGTCGAAGCCAATCGCGCGACCGTGTCGGCATCGGCGGTGCAGGAAGTGCGCATCAACCAGGATCCCTATTCGGCGCAGTATTACTGGCCGGGGCGCGGGCAGATGGAGATCGTCACCAAATCCGCTGCCGATAAGTATCATGGCCAATTCAATTTCCTGTTCCGCAATTCGGCCATGAATGCGCAGAACGCGCTGGCTCCCTCCAAGCCCTTCGAACAGCGTCAGACCTATGAAGGCAGCGCCACGGGACCCATCTTTTTCGCTCCCAAGAGCAGTTTCCTGGTGTCGTTCAACCGTGTGCTCTTTGACCAGGACGCGGTGGTGAGGGCGACACTTCCCTCGCCCGCGAACCCTTCCGGGGTGGCCTACTCGGCCAATGTGCCAGCGCCCACGCGGGATACGGAGTTCAGCACCCGCGCCGCGCACCAGTTCGGCGAGCATCATTCGGCATACGCCGAGTACAGTTACCAGGACTGGACCGGCCAGAACCAGGGGGTGGGCGGACAGACCCTGGCCGCTGCCGGTTTCAACAACCGCTATCACGAAGACGACTTCAAAATCCACCTCGACTCGACGCTATCGGCGGTTCTGCTGAACCAGATTTCGGTGGTCGGGGAACATGATTTGAGCCACAACGTGAACGCGGCTGAGGCGCCGCGCGTCAATGTGCAGGGATATTTCACCACCGGGTCGGCGCAGAACGACGCCCTCTCGACCGACTACAACCTTCGCCTCTACGACATGATGACGTGGACCCACGGGCGCCACTTCGTCAAGTTCGGCGCCGGCATTCCTCACCTCAACCGGCGCGCTTTCGACGACAACACCTACGCGTTGGGCGGCTACGTCTTCGGGCCGACGCTGGCCCCGGACGGCGTGACGGTGCTCCAGTCCGCGCTCGAGAATTACCAGGCCGGTCATCCGTCGGGCTACATCCAGAATTCCGGTGACGTGCACTTCATCTACCACCAGCAAGAGATGGGCGCGTTCATCCAGGACCAGTGGAAGATGAACGACCGGTTCTCCATTACTCCCGGCATTCGCTACGACTGGCAGAGTTTCTTTGCCCAGAAGCGGCTGGGGTTTTCGCCGCGCGTTTCGTTCGCATGGGTCCTGAATGAAGCTTCGAAGACCGTGGTCCGCGGCGGGGGCGGCATCTACTATGATCGCACCGGATCGGGTTCGCTGCTCGACCTGGTCCGCTACCAGGGCCTCGAGCCGCGCCGGCGCTCTGTCACACTGTCGCTCGATCCAACCACCCAGCCGTCACCCGGCTGCGTGCCCATCAGCGAATGCGTCGATATTGTCACGGCGCCCGTGGCGCGGGTGGAATTCGATCCCCACTCCCGCATCCCTTATCAAATCCAGTACGGTCTCTCGATCGAGCGCCAGCTGGGAGAGAAAGCCACGGCCGTGGTCAGCGTTTACTCGATGCGCGACGTCGGGGCCTTCCGCTCCATTGACGTCAACGCGCCCACGGCCGGGACGGGCTATACCGAGCGGCCCGATCCGGCCTACGGGCGCGTCCGCCAGATGCAGTCAGAAGGATTCCTTGAAGGCAGCGGGCTCGACGTCTCCTACCGCGGGCGGCTCAATAAGTACTTCACCGGGTTTGGCCGCTACACGTGGTCCCACTACGAGTCGAACACTGACGGAATCGGCTTTTTCCCCGAGAACCAGCTCGATCCCAGCGCCGAGTGGTCCAATGCCAGCTTCGACCGGAGGCAGCGGCTGGGGATGTACGCCATGATCCATCCCGACGGGGTATTGAATCTGTCGGCGGGGATCTTTGCCAACTCGGGGCGGCCATGGAGCATGCTAACCGGCGCCGATCCCTACGGCACGGACCTGTTCAACGGCCGCCCGGACGGCACGCCGCGCAACACTGAGAACCTGCCGTCGTATGTCGACCTCGACCTGCGCTGGGGGCACGATTTCGCCATCACCCCCAACAAGGACGAGGATGCGCCGCGGTTGGGGTTTTCCGCGGGGGCATTCAATCTCCTCAACCACCCCAGCCCGGCCAGCATCGACCAGGTGGAGACTTCGGCGGATTTCGGCCAGGTGACATCGGTGAACCCGCCGCGGCGCATTCAGCTCGGGATGCGGTTCGAGTTCTAAGCATCCCCGGGTGCCGGGTGCCCCGTCCAAGCTCTGCTTGGGCGGGTTGGACGACCACCAATCCAAGTCCCCAATCCTTTACACTGGTGTCCGGCGAAGCCGGCCGGGAACTTCCGCCTCCTTTTTCGCGTACCGGTCGGAAGGAGACCGCATGAAACGTCGCCTGTTCTACCTCTGTTTGCTGCTTGCGGCGGTGGGAGCGCTGGCGCTGCCGGCTCATGCCAGCAAAGACGAAGTCCAGTTCGGCAGCACCATTCGAGTCCCGCGCGATGCCTCGATTCACGATGCAGTTTGCTTTTTCTGCGATGTGGATGCTGAGGGCACCGTCGAAGGGGACATCGTAGTGTTTTTCGGCGACGTCCACGTCGGATCGAGCGCTAATCACGATGTAGTCAACTTTTTCGGCATCATCCGGGCCGATGACAACGCGCATGTTGGCCAGTCGGTTGTAAGCATGTTCGGCTCGATGCGGCTGGGCGAGGATGTTTCCATCGGCAAAGACCTGGTGGCGATGTTCGGCGGAGGTCTACGGGTAGCCGATTCCGTGAGCGTCGGCGGCGACCGGGTGATCGAACCGGCATGGTTGTTCTGGGGGCCGCTCCTCATTATTGCCCTGCTGATCATCCTGGTGGTGCGGGAGATCCGCGCTCATCGCCGCCGCGCGTTCATGCACTACCCCATTCCGCCGCGGCCTTGAACGCAAACCAAGGACCGGAGATCAGGCCGGGCGCCCCGCCTTCGCTTAGCAGCCTGTGGTGAAAGTCTGGTTTTGAAAGGGCACGGCTTCAGCCGTGCCGCAAGTGCCGCAGAATGAGCGCGGCTTTAGCCGCCGAGGGATGGTTTTTCTGAAATTACGATTTCTGCCACCGACTGTTAGCCAGGGCGGAGAGTTCACGCCGTCTTCTCCACCACTAATTCCGGCTTTTCGGCCGCGGGACCCCGGGTAGCAGCCCAGATCACCATCGCGATGCCGGCGAGAATCGATCCTGCACTGGCCAGCTGCGCATTGGACAGGCCCCACAGCACTTTGGGATTGCGGCGAATAAACTCCACCAGGAAACGGGCCGCGCCGCTCAGCAGCAGGTACTCGCCCAGAATGCGGCCCGCAGGGCGCGGCTTGCCGCCGCGGAGCCAGAGCCAGGTTCCGATCAGCAGCCCCGCCCCCAGCTCGTACAGCGGAGTCGGATGCACCCGGGCGACCGTCGGCTCGATGCCCCGGGGGAAACTCATGCCCCAGGGCAGATTTGTGGGCACTCCGTAGCAGCCGTCGCCGGAAAGGAAGCAGCCGATACGCCCGATGCCGTAACCGATGGCCGCAGCCGGGGCCGCGAGGTCCAGCGTCCGCAGCGGTCCAATCCTGGCTCGCCAGCCCTGCAGGACCAGGGCTGAAATCCCAAACACCAGCCCGCCGAACCATGCAAACCCCGCCGTATCCCACAGCACCCGCCAGCCCTGCTCGCGGAACTCCGACGGCGTGTCGAACACGTGCCACAGCTTCGCGCCCACGATACCGGCTACCACCGTGATGGCCACCATGCCCACCGCATCGGCATCGATCTTCCAGCGGCGGAAGTTGCGATCCATGATGAAACCGGCCGTAACGGCGGCCAGCCAGAGCATCAGCCCGAAGGTCGGCAGATGAAAGGAGCCAAGGTTGATATAGGGAAGCATCGCTTCTTTAAGTATAGACGCGCGAAAGGTGAACGGCGATTCGTCCCCCGCTGTCGGGAGGGTGCGATTTTTATACCCCGGCCCTTGCCTGCCCGGCGGCCTCCGGGGAGATACTAAACCCATGGCCACCATGACATTCCCGGGCACTGAGGTTCTCTACACTCGCCGCCAAATTGCCGAGCGCGTGGCAGAGATGGGCGAAGAAATCACCCGCGATCTGAATGGCGAAAAGGTTGTGCTGGTGGGCGTATTAAAGGGTGCGGCGATTTTTCTTTCCGATCTCGCCCGAGCCCTCCAGGTCGACGCCACCTTCGACTTCGTAGCTGTCTCCAGCTACGGAAAGGGCCTGCGCTCCTCGGGCGCGGTCAAGCTCATCAAGGACCTGGACGAACCCATCGAGGGCAAGAACGTGCTCATCGTTGAAGATATTCTCGACACCGGCCTCACGCTCGCCTACCTGCGCAAGATTTTCCTCCAGCACAAGCCCAAAACGTTGCGCATTGCCGCGCTGCTCGATAAACCTTCGCGCCGTATCGAGAAGATCGACGCCGATTACGTGGGCTTCTCCATTCCCAATCTATTCGTCATCGGCTACGGGATGGATTATGCCGAGCGCTACCGCAACCTGCCGGACATCTGCCTCATGACCGCCGATCACCCGGAGTGATGACATGACGCCAAAGGTGGAATCAGACACACCGGAAACCAGACCCTCGGATCTGGCGATCAACGGGGGAGCCCCGGTTCGCAGCACACCCTTGCCGCTCGAGTTTCCAGGCGTGCACCACATGGGCGAGGAGGAGATCGAAGCCGCGCTCCGCGTCTTGCGCAGCCGTTCGCCCTTCCGCTACTACGGCGTCGACCTGCAGGGCGAGGTGGAGGCATTTGAATCGGAGTTCGCCGAATTCCTCGGCATCGATCACTGCCTGGCCGTGAACAGCGGGACAGGCGCGCTCCATCTGGCTCTGTCGGCGCTGGGTGCCGGGCCGGGGCAGGAGGTCATCATCCCTGCCTATTTGTGGGTGTCGGTGGCGGCCGCCATTCCTTCATGCCTCACCATTCAGGACGAAGAGGACATCGTTGCGGGCTTCAGGAAGGTTCTGTCCACTGTGGCGGCCTGAGCCTCGCTGCGCGCGAATGGATCCGCATGACTGGAAAGAAACAAAACTTCCGTGCCCCATCTTCGCGCCTTTTTTCTGGCGCGAAGGTGGGAGTCCACGAACGTTGGCTTCCCCAAGTCCATTCCGTCTTTTGTGGATCGGCGACGCCGTTGGCGAACTAAGATGAGAGCCAATGCCTGAATCGACGGAACAAAGCAGTCCAATCCGCCTGCGGCGTGTCCTCACGTTATGGGACCTCATCTTTTACGGCATGGTGCTCATTCAGCCCGTGGCGCCGATTCCGCTGTTCGGGGTTGCGCAGAAGTTATCCGACGGCCACACCGTCACCACCATTCTGATTGCCATGCTGGCCATGGTGATCACGGCGGTGAGCTACGGGCGCATGGCCGCGGTCTATCCTTCGGCGGGCTCGGCCTACACCTACGTGGGGCGAACCATCAATCTCCACCTGGGATTCCTGGTTGGATGGGCGATGCTGCTGGATTACGTCCTGCAGCCGCTGATCAACGTGATCTGGATTTCGGTGGAGTTACAGAGCCGGTATATTCACCGCGTTCCGTTCGCGGTGATTGCACTCATCGTGGCCGGGTTCGTTACCGCACTGAACCTGATCGGCATCAAGGCTTCGGCGCGCGCCAACAAGCTGCTGCTGGCCGCGATGTGCGTGGTGATCGCCGCATTCTTCGTGATGGGAGTGCATTATTTATTCGACGTCGCCGGATGGGGCGGGCTGTTTGCGGTGGCGCCGTTCTATGCGCCGGCCACGTTCAACCTGGGGCGCATCTGGGGCGCGACCTCGTTTGCGGCGCTCACCTACATCGGGTTCGACGGGATCACCACGCTTTCAGAAGATGTCGAGAATCCCAGGCGCAACGTGCTGCTGGCCACCGTGATGGTCTGCGTGCTCACCGGCCTGCTGAGCGGCGCGGAAGTATATCTTGGCCAGCGGATCTGGCCCGACTGGCGCCTGTTTCCCAATCTCGAAACGGCCTTCCTGGATGTGTGTCATCGCGTGGGCGGAGGCTGGCTGATGCAGTCGATGGGCGCCATTCTGCTGCTGGCCGCGCTGGGAAGTGCCCTGACCGGCGGGCTTGGCGCGGCGCGCCTGCTGTTTGGAATGGGCCGCGACGGCGTGCTGCCGCGACGATTCTTCGCGCACATCAAGCCGGAAACCAACACGCCCACCTTCAACATTCTTCTGATTGGCGTGATCGCATACCTGGGCGCCATCAGCCTCAACCAGATCGGGAACGCCTATGAGCATGCCGGCGAATTGCTCAACTTCGGCGCGTTCCTGGCGTTCATGGGCGTGAACCTGTCGGCCTTCTGGCATTTCGCGCTGCTTCGCAAAGCCGGGGTCCCCACGGACAGGTCTTCGTCCGTGGGGTGGGGGAAAGCCGGATCGCCCCGGGTGCTGGCAGATATTGTGTTGCCGCTGATCGGGTTCGCCTTCTGCGCTTCGATCTGGCTCAACCTCAATCACGTGGCCAAGATCGTAGGTGGAATCTGGTTCGCGCTCGGGTTCACTTATCTTGCCATCGCTACCCGGCTGTTCCAGCGCGCGCCGAAGACCATCGATTTCAGCGAAGCCTGAGTGCGCCTGACGGCATTCACCCGCTGGCAGCCATCGCCATCGGAGGTGAAGAGTTCCCGCAGGGAACGCAAGAAAATAGCCCAGGGTGGAGCGCAGCCGAACCCTGGGATAACGCATAAGATGAACCCAGTCCCGGAGGGACGTAAGAAACTCGCCAGCAGGTTCTCCGCTACGATCAGGGTGACAACATGATGTCGTTTCGCGCGAATGATCGGACATTACTTTCGCAGTGCTCAATAGACCTTTCAAGATGCCTTTCACATCGGCTGCTCATCCTTTCTGTTCTTCTCCTGTCCGCATTCACCGCGCCTGCCCCCGCCTCCCATGCCCCCGGCGAAGAGCCCGCCTACCTCGATCCCAGCCTTCCCATCTCCGTCCGCATCGACGATCTGATGAAGCGCATGACGCTGAAGGAGAAGATCGGCCAGCTTAATCTGCCCTGCGTCTATGTCGACGACCTGGGCAAGACCGTGGATGAGAAGACGGAGGCAGTGCGCAAGTTCGCCGCCGGAACCTACACCACCGAAATCGGTCCGGGAGCCGGGTTCTTCACCCTTGCCGACACGCTGCGGCAGAAAGATCTCGCCTGGCGCTCGAGCCGGGCGAGAAGAAGACGGTCCACATGACCATCCGGCCCCAGGATCTGATGCTGCTCGACCGCGATATGCTCTGGAAGGTTGTGCCGGGCACGTTCGATGTGCTCATCGGGAATTCGTCGGCGGACATTGCGCTCAGCGCCACATTCGACGTGAAGACGCCCTCAGGTCCACTCGCCGGACAAGGAGTGAGCACGCCGCCGGACCTGGCGCGATAGGTTGCAGAAAAGAAGATGCGATCCATCTCCGAAGCTCTGATCTTCGATTTCGATGGCGTAATCGCCGACACCGAGCCGCTGTATTGGCGTGCATGGTGCGAGTTGCTGAAGCCGTACGACGTAACGTTTGCGTGGGAAGACTATTGCCGGGTGGGGCGCGGCATTCGCGACGATATGATGCTGGAGTCGCTTGCCGAACTCATTCCTGACCCGGAGGTCAGAGCGCACATCAGGCTGCAGCTTCCCCAACGCCGGGAAATGGTGCGCAGGTGGAAGTTCGACCAGCCGCCGATCTCCAATGACACGATCCAATTGCTGCAGTCGCTCGCCGGCCGGACCCTCGGGTTGGTCACGAGTTCAGACCGCGCGGACATTGAGCCATTGCTGCGCGCCGCCGGAATTGCGGACTGTTTTGATGCGTGTGTCTTCGGAGAGGAAATCACCCGCCACAAGCCTGATCCGGCGCCGTATGTGTTGATCCGTGAAAAGCTGGGAATCAGTGGTGGCATCGCGTTCGAGGACTCGGAGGCGGGCTTGCTCAGCGCTGCCGGTGCGGGATTCAAAACAGTCCGTGTGGGAAGTCCGGACGAGCTGCCGGCCCTGGTACGCAGGCTGCTCCACGAGGAGGGATCATGAGAATCTGTGCGCTGTCCATGGTCGTGCTGGTGGTGGCAATGGGTGCCCGGCACTTGGTGGCACAAACACAGCCAGCCTCCGGCCAGACGCATTTCCAGTGGCCCAATGGCAAGCGCGCCGCGGTGAGCCTTACGTTTGATGATTCACGCCTCAGCCAGATCGACGCCGGCCTCGCCGTGCTGCGGAAACAAGGAGTGAAGGCGACCTTCTACGCGCAGGCGCCGGGCGTCGAGAAGCGGCTCGAAGGCTGGAAGCAGGCAGTGGCCGAAGGCCACGAGATCGGCAATCACACCGTCACCCACCCCTGCACCGGCAATTACCCGTTTTCGCGCAACAACGCGCTTGAAGACTACGACCTGAACGCCCTGGAGCGCCTGTGCGAATACCTGAAGGATCCGGCCAACGGAATCTGGCTCGATACGGTCGAGCAGGTGGGTACGTATGTCCGGGATCACCAGCCGTCGTTTGCACCCAAGCACTAATCACCATCCTGGGTGCCCCAGGTCCCCGGTTTTGGGACCTGGGTACCACGATGCTCAAGGCGCGAATTCATCCGGTCCGAAATTAGCCAACCTGGGTGAGAATGGCCCGGCCCAGCGCGCCGGTCATCGCGTCCTGGACCGCCATGGCCATGTCCCGCGCCGGCTCGGCCAGGCCGCGCAAATGAGCGGCGAAGTCCCAGGCCAGGTCGCGCGCCCGGCTGATGTCCCAGAAGGCCAGCAGCCGGCCGATCTTGCCGCTGTCCTCGGCGAGTTCTCCCAGCGGGCCGGCAGCCAGCATGGCCAGCGCGGAAGGCATCAGGTTTTCGAGCATCACGTTCACCGCCTGGTAGTCGTGATGCTCAGGTCCGTCGTCGGCCGGGACCATGTTTAAATCGGCGCCGGTCTTTAGCAGGGCCAGCGCCAGATCGTGATTGATGTGGGCGTTCATGCCGGCCAGCGCGAACTGTATCCGATCGATGCCGGTCTTGAAGCGCACTTCGAACAGCGCCGTCCAGGCCGCCGGCGTGCTTTGCCCGGCTAACGAGGCGCGAAGGGCGTCGAAATAAAATCCGGCGAACGTCACATCGAGATGATCAAACCATCCGGGGCTTTGCCAGGCGCCTTCATTCAGCATGGTGTGCACCTGCTGGGTGACCATCAGGTAAAGGCGGTTGAACCACCGCACGCCGTCATTGGCCGGCAGAACGGTATCCAGGGACTGCATCAGGGCCACGGCGTCCGCCA
This sequence comes from uncultured Acidobacteriota bacterium, assembly GCA_963720105.1. Taxonomy (GTDB): domain Bacteria; phylum Acidobacteriota; class Terriglobia; order Terriglobales; family Acidobacteriaceae; genus Telmatobacter. The sequence continues at coordinate 81,931 of CAVREL010000066.1, forward strand.
CCGTGACGGGATTCGCAGTAGAGAGAAGCTCAGAAACGGGCAGTGTGGCCATGCGGGGGACCTTGCGCTCATGATATCGACGGGACCAGGGGTTTGGGGATTCTGCATCAGGGATTAGGCATCAGGGACTATCAGCCGATCCCGGGACGCGGAACCAGTGCCAGTAGGGCGAGCGAAAAGGCTACGGCGCTGGCGGTAGACACGAAATTCACCCCATCGTTGTTGAGCCACCCGGCCCGCTCCAGGGTGGCGCCCAGCAGGCTGTCAAATACAAAGCCGAAAACGCCGCCCGCCCAGCTCACTGCCAGCAGGGTTGCGTCGAGGTGAAGCGCAACGCTCCCTGCGCCGGCGACCAGTCCCGCGGAAAGAATTCCTGCTGCCGTGCCGGCCAAGGTAATGCCTCCGTCCATCCCCGGCTCAACTCGCCGCAAATTGGTAATCATGCGCGGCGTTCCGCCCAGAACCTGCCCGAGCTCGGAGGAAACCGTGTCAGCGGCGGCTTCGGCCAGTGCCGCCAGCCCCAGCGCAAATACGGAAGCGAATGGTAGCCCCGCGAAACAGCGGGTATCGATCAGGCCGCTTTGTACAAACGGGTCCATGACCAGCGCCGCCAGTCCCAGGTTGGCTGTCACCTGTGCGGCGCCGCGCCCGTGCCGCTCTTCCGCCGTTCCCAGCTTCTCCTTGCGCCCCCTCCCGAAGCGAGTGGCCAGCGAAGTCAGAATCAATACCGCCAGCACCGCGACGAATCCTGTCCTCCACGGCCGGAACGGAGGATCGACCATCGAGAACATCAGGCTCGCATTGATGGCTGCGCCTGTCACTGCGGCAGCGGGAGTCGCCGTCCGCAGCACCCATGCCAACATTCCCAGTCCAGCGCTCAGTCCCAAAGTCCACGCCGCCACTGCCGGCTGTTGCGCCATCCACCCACGCGACTCCATAAACACGCTCACCGCCGTCCAGGGGAGGACAAGCAGCAGCACCAGCTTCGATTGCCACGCCAGGTTGGATCGAGCCACGTCCTCATCCTATCCGCCGCACCACAATCACACTTGTCATCCTGAGCCGGGTGCCCCAGGTCCCCGATTTTGGGACCTGGGATCCGATGACCTGAACCGCTGGGTGCCCCAGGTCCCCGATTCTGGGACCTGGGATCCGATGACCTGAACCGCTCGTCGGGCTGCATTGGGACTCCACAGATCAATCGGTTTACACTTCACTGCGCAGCCATTTTCCAACTCATTTGGTCGCCGATGGAGTTGTGTATGAAAAGGTCCTTTGCACTCTTTATGTCTGTGGCAGCACTGGCCATCCCTTCCACTTTGTGCTTAGCGCAGAATTCTCCCCAGCGCCTCGAACTCACCGGCGGCGGAGAAACCATCGTTCTCGAGCCCTACGCGCCGAATATCCTCCGGGTCACGCTGAGCATGGATGCCGATGCGGCAAAAGGCGCGCCGGGATATGGCATCATCGCCAAACCGGATGCCTCCGGCTGGACCGCAACCCAATCGAATGGCGCCGATGTCTACAAGTCTGACCGCATCATCGTTACGGTGAACCATCCACACGGCCCCGCTCCCACCAGGCTCTTCGGCGATAGCGGGACTTCAAAATTCTTCCGCGGCTCCGCTCCCTGGGCGCAGATCACATTCAAGACAACCGATGGCGCCACGCTGCTCGAGATGAACGGCTGGCAGCAGTCGGTCTACAACCAGAAGGACGGCACCGCGCAATTGGCCGCCGACCGCCGGCCCAGCGACGGTCCCTCCTGGGTTGTGGGCGCTTCCTTCGCGTCTCCCGACGACGAACACTATTACGGCCTCGGCCAGAACCAGGAAGGCTTTCTCGATCATCGCGGCCATACCGTCCACTGCTGGAACGACTACCTGGCTCCCGCCGCGCCCAGCACCTGCGTGCCCTTCTACATCACCAACAACCACTACGGCCTGCTGTGGGACAACGCCTCCAAGACCACCATCGAGCCGGGTTTCAATCAGCTGACGCGCTGGTCATCGGAATCGGGCCATCGCGTTTCCTACTTCGTGATCGCCGGCTCGACCGCCGACGAGATCTTTGCCGGCTACAAGCTGCTCACCGGCCCCACACCCATGCTGCCCAAGGCCGCCTACGGCTACATCCAGTGCAAGCAGCGCTATTCGAGCCAGGAAGAGGTGCTCTCGGTGGCCAAGGGCTATCGCCAGCGGCATCTGCCGGCCGATGTTCTGGTCGTCGATTGGTTCTACTACACCAAGATGGGCCAGATGGACTTCGACCCCAGGTCCTGGCCTGATCCCAAGGCCATGAACAAGCAGCTTCACGACATGGGCTTCGAAACCATGATCAGCGTGTGGCCCCGCTTCGTCCCCGAAGATCGCTACTACGCCGAGCTGCTGAAAAATGGCTGGCTCATCCACACTGCCGATGGCAAGCCCATCAACGGCCTGCCCTACGACCTGGCCGGCTCCGACATCGATACCACCAATCCCGATGCGGCGAAGTGGTACTGGAACGTGGTCCACGACAACATCATCGGCGCCGGCTTCGATTCGCTCTGGGCCGACGAGACCGAGCCCGACCTGCCGCCCAACGGCGCTTTCTACAAAATCGGTCCCGGCACCGAGTTCTTCAACGTCTATCCCCTTCTTCCACACCGCGGCGCTCTATAACGGCTTCCGCCAGGACGAGCCCAACCGCCGCGCGCTGATCCTGTCTCGCGATGCGTTTACCGGGGCGCAAGCGAACGGAACGATCTTCTGGTCTTCGGACATCTATCCCACCTGGGATACATACCAGCGCCAGATTCCCACCGGCCTCGACTTCACGGCTTCGGGCATCGCCTACTGGTCCAACGACACCGGCGGCTGGCAGGGTTTGCCGCGCGAACATCATCCGGCGCACCCGCCCCTGATCGATCCCTCCGATGCGCGTGACAACTGTGGGCGGTGATGACGATTTCCCCGAGCTCTACACCCGCTGGTTCCAGTACGCCACGTTCCTGCCCATTATGCGCACCCACGGCAGCCGGCCCTACAACGAGGTGTGGTCCTACGGCAAGCAGGCCGAGCCGATCCTGGAAAAATATCTCCAGCTCCGCTACGAGCTGATGCCCTACATCTACTCGCTCGGCTACAAGACCTGGCAGACCGGCGCGCCCTTCATGCGCGCCCTGCCGCTCGATTTCCCCGGCGATCCCAAGGTCACCGATATGCGCGACGAGTACATGTTCGGCCCCGCGTTTCTCGTGGCTCCGGTCACCGATCAGGGCGCTACAAGCCGCGAGGTGTATCTGCCCGCCGGCGCCGACTGGTACAACTACTGGACCAACGAGCGCGTCAAAGGCGGCCAGACCATTACCGTCTCCGCGCCCATCGACACCATTCCGCTGTTCGTTCGCGCGGGCTCGATTCTGCCCCTGGGCGCGGCGGTGGAGAACACCCATCAGCCGCAGGCGATTGCCAGGGTGCGCGTCTACCCGGGCGCCAATGCCGATTTCACGCTGTTCTCCGACGATGGCATGACCTACGCCTACGAAAACGGCGTCGGGTCGGTAACCAGGATCCATTGGGACGACGCCGCCCGGAAGCTTACCCATCAAGGAGCAGCCGCCTGGACCGGCCCGGATGACGGGTTGGTGGAAGTCATGGGGCGCTGATGCATGACATCCAACCTTTCGCTGCGACTCGGGCCGGGAATAAAAGGATGGCATGACTCTCGATGAGCGCCTCGAAAAGATCTCCGAGGATCTGGATAAGCTGAAGGATCGGCACGTTGCCTTGATCCAGACAGTGGAACTCATGGCGGTTGAAGGCCAGCGGTTGCTCAAGATCGCCGAGAGCCAGGAGCGGCGCATTCAGCGGCTCGAAGGCAAGTAGGACTCAAAGCAGAGCCGCCTTTCGCAATGCCCGGCTATGGCTGGATGTTCACTGCATCCGCCACGAGTTTTGCCTCGCCGCGTCTAACCCTTATCCGGGCTCCCGAACCGTAAACCGCCGTCCCGGGTGTTCGGGCCCGGTCATTTACAATCGACAGGAAGCAGGATCGAAACTGAATGAGCGTTTTCTCCAAGCCTTTTCGCGCCCATGCGCCCTTTGTTTGTGCAGCTCTTGCCCTTGTGATTGCGGCCCTCGTGGACGGCTGCGGCGCCGGTTACCGGCCCGTAGTCACGCCCATCAATCCCAATGGTCCCGCTCCCCAGCCCACGTCTCTCGCAGTTGTGGTTTCTTCGCCTGCACCCGCGGCCCCGGGTGTGGCCACCATCATCGACTATTCCGGCGACACCATCGTGGCGCAATCGCCCATCGGTGTGGGCCCGCTCAGCTTTACCCTCGACGAAACCGGCTCGACCGGATACACCTACAACAGCGACGGGACCATCACCAATTTCCCGGCCAGCGGCAACCTTCAGCAGAAGAATGTAACGGTGACGACGTTGCCGTCGACCTCCGTGCCGATCAGCATGTTTTCCCCCTCGGCGGGACTCTGGCTGACGGACCTGAACGGCGCTCTGACCGACGTCCTCACCGGCTCCCCTGAAACCTTCAAGCTCTCCATCCCCGTGGCGCCCACGCCGGTGGTGCTCATTGGCCCGGGCGTGATCGGGGAGCGCAATTACGCCATTACCCAGGGCGCGGTGGCCGACGGAGTGGCCTGCAACAACTCGCCCGGAACCGCTCCCGCCGGCGAAGCCGACGGCATCGAGGTCTCCAACGACACCATTTCTTCCCGCATTCCCCTGGGCAAATGCCCGGTGTACGCCGTCCAGAGCCCGGATGGCAAACGGCTTTTCGTCCTCAATCGCGGCAGCGACACCATTACCGTCATCAACAGCCAGAACAACACCCTCGATGCCTGCACTCCGTTTGTCAATCAGAATGGCCAGACCGTGACCTGCCATCCCACCTTGCCGCTCTCAACCAGCGCCGGCCTGGCGGGCGCCAAGGTTCCGGCTGTCGCCGGCCCCGTCTATGCCGAATACAACAGCGTCACCAGCCAGCTGATCGTGGCCAACTACGTCGGTGGCACCGTCAACGTCATCGACGTAAGCCTGGATGAGTTCGGCAACGACAGCGCCACATTCGGGACCACATTTACGATTCCGGTGGGCGTCAATCCCGCCAGCGTCACAGCGCTCAACGACGGCAGCCGCGCCTACACGGCAAACCAGGCCGACCAGACGGTCACCGTGGTGAACCTCATCAGCCACACCGTGGAGAAGACCGTTCCCGTCACCGGACACCCGCGCACCGTCGCGTCCACCCAGAATTCGCTCTATGGCAAGGTATACGTCGCCTCGCCCGACAGTCCGTACCTGACCATCATTCGCACTGACCAGGACATCGTCGATGCTACCGTCCTGGTCCAGGGGAACATCATGGATGTGCGGGTGAGCACTCAGGACGCCAACAGGGGCAATGCGAACAACACCAGCCGCAAGCCGGGCTATGGCCAGCCCTGCTATCTCCCCGGTTCCACCGCGGCCGCTTCCTACGCGAGTTGCACAACCCTTCCATAGCGCTTCACGAATCAGAAAAATCCCGTGCCCCATCTTCGCGCCTTTTTCCTGGCGCGAAGGTGGGAGGCCCAACGAACCCACCCCGCGCGGGATAATCATCCCAAGTGCCCCCACCCGCCAAAATCCGCATCGATGTCCTCCTCGTTGAACGCGGTCTCGTCCCCAGCCGTGAGCGGGCCCGCGCCCTTATTCTTGCCGGCCGCGTTCTGGTGAATGAACAGAAACTCGATAAGCCCGGCGTTGCGGTAGCCGGGAACGTGTCGATCCGGCTGCTGGGAGACGATCTGCCTTATGTCAGCCGCGCAGGGATCAAACTGGCAGCCGCCCTCGATCACTGGCGCATCGATGTGCCAGGGCGCGCTTGCATCGATATCGGCGCGTCTACGGGCGGTTTTACCGACTGCCTGCTGCAGCGCGGAGCCGCTCACGTCACTGCCGTCGATACGGGCTTCGGACAGATCGCGATGAAGCTGCGCAATGATCCGCGCGTGCGATTGCTGGAGCGTACCAATGCGCGCTTTCTTGTGGCTGGATCTTTGGCCGGCTTCTCCCCGGACTTTACGTTCCTGGCCATGGACGTGTCATTCATCTCCGCGACGCTGTTGATCGTCCCGGTGCTGAATGCCGCGCCTGGCGTGCGCGAGGCGGTGGTGCTGGTGAAGCCGCAGTTCGAGGCCGGGCGCGAGTTCGTTGGCAAAGGCGGAATCGTGCGCGATCCGGCCGCCCATCAAATCGCCATCGCCAAGGTTGCCGCCCTTTTCGACTCCATCGGCTGGAAGCCGTCCGGGACCATTCCCTCACCCATCACCGGCGCCGAAGGCAACCAGGAATTCCTACTCTACGCCCGCCGCTCCTGATCTCGTTCCCCTGTTCCCTGTTCCCTGTTCCTTCGGTCCCTCGGTCCCTTGGTCCCTTGATCCCTCGGTCCCTTGGTCCCTCGGTCCCTTGGTCCCTTGGTCCCTTGGTCCCTTGGTCCCTTGATCCCTTGGTCCCTTGGTCCCCGTCCTTTACACTAGGACCGCATGGGTTGCGTCGCGATTTGTTGCAAGCCGCAGAAAGAAGAACTCGCCCGCATCTTGCCGGACCTGATCGCATGGTTGCGGAAGCGCGGGTATGAACCCGTCGTCGACCGCGAGTCCGGGCAGTACACCTCGAACGCCGAGGTTGTCGACCGCGAGGAATTGCCGGTCTCCAAGCCCGAGCTGATCATCGTGCTCGGCGGCGACGGCACCCTCCTTTCGGTGGGTCGGATTTTTGCGCCATTGGGCACGCCCATCCTCAGCGTCAACGTCGGCAACCTCGGTTTCCTCACCGAGGTGCGGCTCGGGGAGCTGTACGCCACCCTCGATGGCTGGTGCCGCGGCTGCCATACCATCGATGCCCGCGCCATGCTCCACTCGATGCTCTGGCGCCGCGGCCTCCAGCACTCCGACTACGAAGCGGTCAACGACATCGTGGTGACCAAGGGCGATATCGCGCGCATGGGCGATTTCACCGTGGAACTCGACGGCAAGAAGGTTGCCAGCTTTCGCGCCGACGGCGTGATCGTTTCCACCCCTACTGGTTCCACCGCTTACTCGCTGGCCGCCAACGGTCCCATCCTCACGCCTGACGTGGACGCCATGGTCGTCACGCCCATCTGCCCCCATCTGCTTACCCTGCGTCCCATCGTCGTTCGCGGCGATGCCAACCTCATTGTGCGGACTGAGGTCATTCCGCACGTCGCTCTGCTCACGGTGGATGGTCAACGGGCAGTCGAGTTGCAGCAAGGCGACGAAGTACGCTGCCGGCGTTCGAAATACACGGTGAACCTGGTGCGGCTGGCCGACGGCGGCTTCTTCGAAGCCCTCCGCAACAAGCTGAGCTGGGGCGCAAGATAAAGACAGGGAGTAGCTTCTCCGGTCCGGATCGAGCAGACAACCTATTGAAAGCTGAACGGCCAGGCATTCAGCATTAGCGGACCAGGAGGGCCAAAAAGATGAACGACCAGCGCGAATTACTCCAGGGCGCCTATCGCGATTTCAATGCGCGGCGGCTGCAAGCGGCTCTGGCCCGGATGCGCCCCGACGTGGTCTGGCCGAACGGAATGGAAGGCGGATTCGTCTATGGGCACGAGGGCGTTCGCGACTACTGGACACGGCAGTGGGCTTTGATGGATCCGCACGTCGAGCCTCTGGAGATAACTCCCGATGAGAGAGGCAGATGGATCGTAAAGGTTCACCAGGTGGTTCATGATCGCGAAGGCCAACTTCTAGCCGACCGAATCGTCCACCATGCCTACGAAATTCGTGATTCCCTGATCGTGCGCATGGACATCGAATAGTGTGGCGGCCAAGATTGGAGTCGTCCCTCGGAACCCATTTCGGGAAGCAAACCCGGCTTCCCGGAAGGCCATCGGTCCGGGGGTTACGTTTGTGAGCACCGGTCCTTGGTAAGTTGCTCTCGAGGGGCTATACTCATCCCCCGGAGACACGCAGAAGCCGCCACCAGGGGCGCCCGCCAACGGGTCTTTGTTCGCGGGGTCGAGGCAGGGCTCAGAGCGGCGCGAGTACGAGAAGGAGCTGGACCGTGGCAGCGACATCGACCATGCAGGAAGACCTTGAGTTTGACCACGGAACTTTTGATTCCGCGGCTTTCACCTCCCAGACACTGGCAAGCTGGCAGAGTCTGGCCGGCATAATCGACCATACCCTGCTGAAACCCGATGCCACCCTCGAACAGGTGGAGAACCTTTGCGACGAGGCGGTTCGCTACCGCTTTGCGTGCGCTATGGTGAACCCGGTATGGGTGCCGACGGCGGTTTCGGTGCTGGCCGGCACGGGTATTAAGGTGGGCGTGGTGCTGGGCTTCCCGCTCGGCGCTTCGCTGACCTCGACGCTGCGCCAGGAAGCCGCGGCCCTCACCCGGCTGGGCGCGCGCGAGCTGGACATGGTGATCCCCATCGGCCAGCTCAAGAGCGGCAACCACCACGCGGTGGAACATACCATCCACGCCACGGCTTTGATGGCTCACCACCACGGGGCCATCCTTAAAGTGATTCTTGAAACTTGCCTGCTAACTGTTGAAGAAAAACTGCGCGGCGCCGAAATCGCCATCCAGGCGGGAGCCGATTTTCTTAAGACCTCGACCGGCTTTTCCACCGGCGGCGCTACCCCGCCCGACGTGGCCCTGCTGCGCGGGGTGGCCGGTGGCCGCTGCGGCGTAAAGGCCTCCGGCGGCATTCGCACCCTGGCCGATGTGCGCGCCATGCTCGAAGCCGGCGCCAACCGCGTCGGAGCATCCGCGGGCGTGGCCATCGTCCGCGAGCTGGGAGCGGAGTAAAGCAGCAGGGACCAAGGGAACAAGGGAACAAGAACAAACTGCGATTGCCGGGTAGGGCCGGTATGCTCGCTGGGGTACCGCTTTCTCGTTCCCTAGGTCCCTTGTTCCCTTGGTCCCTGCATCACCACCACCGGCTGAAACAGCGTCCCCGCCACGCGCCTGGCAATGGCCACCAACTCCCGCTGGCTGGCAAACACCTTTACCAGCGAAGCTGAAGAAAACTCGGGCAGGTTGATCTGGGCTCCGTTGCGCAACTTCCCGATGGAAACCACGTCGCCGGTCACGCACGGCATTTCCGGCAAGAGCCCGCGCGGATGCACGCACAACTTCATGATTGCCTCCGCATCCCCCACCATCGTTCCCAGCTCGTCAAGCGCATGCGTCTGCGCCAGAGTGAACGGCCCGGCCTGCGTTCGGCGCAGGCTGGCCAGATGCGCTCCACAGCCCAGGTGCCGGCCCAGCTCGTGCGCCACTCCGCGAACATATCCGCCGGAGCTCACGGTCATCGAGAATGCCGCTTCCGGGCCCGAGAGCATTGCGATCTCGAACGAGGAAATACAAATGGTCACCGGCTTCAGTTCGACAGGCTTGCCGGCCCGCGCCATTTTGTACGCCGGAACGCCGGCGACTTTTTTAGCGGAAAACGCCGGCGGCGTCTGCTCTATCTCGCCGCGAAACCGCGCCGCGGCAGCCCGCACCTGCTCCAGCGTCAGCGCGGGCTCTACGCACTCGCCCACCATTTCGCCCTCTGCGTCGTAAGTGTCCGTAGCAAAGCCGAAGCGGATGCTCCCGCTGTAGCTCTTTTCCGCCGAGTTGAAGAACTGCGCCAGCCGCGTAAACCTGCCCAGCAGCAGCGGGAGCACGCCGGTGGCCATGGGATCGAGCGTGCCCAGGTGCCCGATGCCGCGCTCGCCGGTGATCTTGCGCAATCGATGCACCACGTCGTGGCTGGTCATGCCGCCCGGCTTGTCGATCACCAGCAATCCGTCCACGCCTTCTACTCTAGCGGACCAGTCTTAACCCGCGCCGCTCGTGACCCGCTCAACCGATTTACAAGGGTACTCTGTGATAATCTTCGCAGTTCCTGTTGAGAGGTGGGTAGCGGTGCGTCTGCGCTTGAGCGTGAGTGGAATTCTTGTTCTGGGATCGGTGATGGCCTTCGCGGGAGGCCTCGTCGCCCACGCCCAAGCCGACTATCCCTTCCGCGACCCAAAGCTCCCTGACGATCAGCGCATTGCTGACCTGCTGGGCCGCCTGACGCTCAGTGAGAAGGTCGACCTGATGTCGAACCACCCGAAAATCCCGCGCCTCGGCGTGGTCTTCTCCGGCCAGGTGGAAGGCCTGCATGGGCTGGCGCTGGGCGGACCCGGCGGCTGGGGCCCGCGGGGAAAGCAGCCGCTGCCCACGACGACCTTTCCGCAGGAGAAAGGACTGGGCGCCACCTGGGATCCTGACCTGCTCAAAGAAGATCGCCGCCCTCGAAGGGTACGAAGCCCGCTACTACTACCAGAATCCCGTCTCCGATTTCGGCGGGGTGGTGGTGCGCGCGCCCAACGCCGACCTGAGCCGCGATCCGCGCTGGGGCCGCACCGAGGAGTCGTACGGCGAAGATCCGTTCCTGGTGGGCACGCTGACCGTGGCCTTCGCGCAGGGACTGCAGGGTCCCGATCCCAGGCACTGGCAGGCGGCCTCGCTGATGAAGCATTTTCTTGCCAATGAGAACGAGAACGGCCGCTCGTATTCCTCGTCCGATTTTGGCGAGCGCCTGTTCCGCGAGTACTACTCGGTGCCCTTCCGCATGGGGTTCCAGGAGGGCGGCTCGCGCGCCGTTATGGCGGCGTATAACTCCTGGAACGGCATCCCTATGATGATCCACCCGGTGCTGAAGAACGTCATGATCAATGAATGGGGCAATGACGGCCTGATCTGCACCGACGGCGGCGCCCTGGGCCTGCTGATCACCGCGCATCGGACCTTTCCCGACAAGGAGCGCGGCGCCGCGGCGGCCGTGAAGGCGGGCATCAATCATTTTCTCGATACCTACAAGGATGACCTCACCCGTGCGCTGCACGACGGGCTCGTCACCGAAGCCGATATGGATGCCGCGCTCCGCAACCTGCTCCGGCTCTACCTGCGTCTCGGTGAGTTCGACCCTCCCGGCGTCGATCCCTACGCCAGCATCGGCCGCGAAAGCAACGGCGAACTGCCTCCCTGGGAGCGGCCATCGAGCCGCGACCTGGTGCGCCTTGCGACCGACGAATCGATCGTCCTGCTGAAGAACGACAACAGCACCCTGCCCCTGGACCGCGCCAAGCTGAAGACCATCGCCGTGATCGGACCATGGATCGGCGAAGTGCTGCTCGACTGGTACAGCGGCACGCCGCCCTATTCCGTCAGCATTCTCGATGGCCTCAAGGAAGCCGCCGGTCGCGGCGTGAAGGTCGTGTATGCCGACGGTTCCGATCGTGCCGAAGCGGCCGAGCTGGCGCGGCACGCCGACCTGGCTATCGTCGTCGTGGGCAATCACCCCGAATGTAATGCCGGATGGGACCAGTGCCCCACGCCTTCCAACGGCAAGGAAGACGTCGACCGCAAGACCATCGTGCTCGAACAGGAAGCCCTGGTCAAGCAGGTGTTCGCCGCTAATCCGCACACCATCGAAGTCCTGCGCGCCAGCTTTCCATACGCCATCGTCTGGAGCCAGCAGAACCTGCCGGCCATCGTGCACATGACCCACAACAGCCAGGAAGAAGGCCACGGGCTCGCCGATGTGCTGTTCGGCGACTACTCGCCCGCGGGCCGGCTCACCCAGACCTGGCCCACGGGCGACAACCAATTGCTGCCCATCATGGACTACGACCTCACCCACGGGCGCACATACATGTACTTGAAGGACAAGCCGCTTTACGCCTTCGGATACGGCCTCAGCTACACGACCTTTTCCTATGAAGGGTTGAAGCTGAACGAGCCCTCAGTCGCTGCCGGCGGCGCCATACAGGTGACAGTCAAGGTCAAGAACACCGGCCCGCGCGGAAGCGACGAGGTGGTGCAGATGTATGTGCAGCATCTGGGCTCGATGGTGGACCGCCCCAGGCTCGAACTGAAGGGATTCAAGCGCGTCCACATCGAGCCCGGCGCGGAACAGGACGTGGTGCTCGAGTTGAAGCCGCGGAACCTGGCCTACTGGGACCAGGTCCGTCACGCCTGGCGCGTCGAAAAAGAGCAGGTCCGCGTCCTGGCCGGCGGCTCCAGCGACAGTCTGCCCGTGCAGGCGACGCTCACCGTCACCAGCAGCGGCGAATTCAAGCCATGAACGCCCCTCAAGAGTGACGTGCGTTACAGCGCGTGTCCTTTCTCACTGGACTCCGCTCAATTTCGGCGAGAGAATGCCAGCAAAGGAAAATACATGATCACGCCTGCGTTGTTGTTCGGGAGCCCGCGTTTGCTTGCAAACCGGAATTCCTGCCGTCGTCGGAGTCTGTTCCTGTTGGCTCTCTTTTTCGTCGTCATGCTTGCCCAGAACTCCGCATTCGCCGCGTGCCAGGCGAATGTCGGCGCCGTACCGATGCTGATTCCCGCACCGGCCGAGGGTTTTGTGGAAGCGGGCCCCGAGAACGCCAAAACCATGGACATTATGGTTGTCCAGCAGAATCGTCTGCTATGCGCCTTCCTCACTCCCGACGATTACTCGCGAATGCTGTCTCCCCAGCGCTCCCAAATCATGGACCGGTACATGATGGTCGAGGTCCAGAAAGCGTCCGAGGACAAGGAATACTCCGACGCGGATTTCAAGGAACTCGGCAACGTATTGCGCACCCAGTTCGGCGATCTCGTGAACAAAACAACCCAGCCGACACAGGACCAGCTCAACGAGAGGCTCAAAAAACTGAATTCGCCCGAGATCAAGATGGATAAACCCGTTCCCCTGGGGTCGATGTACTCCGGCCCGAACGCCGAAGCCTACGGCCTGGTGATGGATTACAGTTCCGCCGATGGCTCCAGCCGCCGGATGGCCATGTCTGCCGTGTTTGTAAAGGTCAAGAGCCGCCTGATCTTCGTGTACATCTACTCCGTGTACAAGGATCCGGCCACCGTCGATTGGCTGAAGCAGATGTCCGAACAGTGGTCCAAGAGCATTCTGGCCGCCAATCAGTCCTAGCGTGATTCACCACAAACTGGGTGCCCCACCCTCGGCGCGCCTTTGTTTTTGCGCCTAGGGTGGGTAGAAGGTTCGATCTTCCAAAATTTCCTTCGGGAAACCACGCGCCTCCACCCGCGCCAGGTCTCACTCCAGCCCGCATGCCTGTACGAGGACGGTGGGATTCGGCGGGATATCGAACTGAACGACGACTTCTTTGCCCAGCACCTCGGATATCCCCAGAATCACTCGTTTCCTCGTTGAGCCGTTCGGTGGCTGGCCTAGCAGTCGCTTGAGCTGCAACTGGTCAAATCCGAGCGCCATTCCGCCGTCGCGGTATTCCCACAAAGCCTGGCTGGTGTTCTCGTCGTCCACGCGGATGTTCACTTGCGACTGATGCGCATCTTTAAGACTCCTGGAGCCCCAGGGCTGCGCAACCACTCCGGGCAAAAACTGCCCGCGCACCAATTTCAACCCTCCGCAGAAGACTACCAATCGAGGTGATTCTGAATCCGGGTGCAAAGGAGGCATGAGATATTTCCCCCGGAGCACGAACTGATAATAGGTTTTGCCCTCCGGTAAATCTCCGCGCTTGGACTGCTCCCACATTTGCGGCAGGGCCGGGATGGCGCCCAGATGCGCCGCTAAAAGGAGGATGGGGATTAAGCGTCGAGCGGCCATTCCTTCGGACACTATCACACCATTACAACCGTGTGACTGATCACTAACAAAAAGGTGTATCATGTGTCGATTTCGCGGCCAACCGCGAAACCACTCCCCACTGAAAAAGATCCGAATCCAGCTAATTCCAGGCGATTCCAACCGCCGGCATCAGGCGGGGCCGCGTATGCCGGGCGTGAAAGGCCCACATGACGATTCTTCTCACCCATAACTTTCTGGAAGATATGGCGCTGGTCATGTGCGTGGCTGCACTGGCCACAGTCATTTGTCAGTTCCTTCGTCAACCACTGATCGTGGGCTACCTGGTGGCCGGGATGGTCGTCGGGCCGCACGTGCCGGGAGTGTACGCCAGCACCGAGCGCGTCCAACTGGTTTCAGAACTGGGCGTTATTCTGCTGGTTTTCGCCATCGGCCTGGAGTTCAAGTTTCGCCGGCTGGTGCGGCTCGCTCCCACCGCCGGGCTCGTCGCCCTGATCCAGATCGTGGTGATGATCGCCCTTGGCTATTCGGTCGGGCGCCTGCTGGGCTGGACTCAATGGGACAGCGTGTTGACGGGCGCAGTGGTATCCATTTCCGGCATTGTCATCGTGGCCAAGGCGTTCGAAGAAGTGCGCGTGGAATCCCGGGTGCGGGAGCTGGTTTTCGGCATCGTGCTGTGCGAGGACGTGATCGCAATCTTGCTGCTGGCGGTGCTGGTCACGATGGCAAACGGCGGTTCGGCATCGCTTCGCGCCTTGTCGGCCAAGGCAGGCCTGCTGCCCCTGTTTGTCGTGGCGTTGATTGTGCTTGGCATGCTGACTGTTCCCTATGTGGTGCGTAAAGTCGCGAGTCTCAAGCGGCCGGAAACGTTGTTGATCACCAGCCTGGGGCTGTGCTTCGCCTTCTCGATGATGGCCGAACGCGCCGGCTACACGGTCGCCCTGGGCGCCTTCCTGGCCGGACTGCTGGTGGCCGAGTCGGGACACGGCAAGCAAGTGGAGGAGTTGATCAAGCCAGTGGAGCAGATTTTCGGCGCCATCTTCTTCGTTGCGGTGGGGATGCTTATCGATCCGCACCAGTTGGCAACCCACTGGCGCGCGCTGCTGGTGCTGATTGCGGTGGTCCTTTCCGGCAAGATCATCAGCGTCACGTTCTCCTCCCTGCTGATTGGCGAGCGTATCGGGGTAGCGGCCAAAAGCGGGTTCGCCATGGCGCAGATCGGTGTCTTTTCGTTTCTTCTCGCCGAAGTGGGCTCGAAAGAAGGCTCTGCGCGCAGCCTGCTCTACACGTTGGCCGTGGGGACCTCGGCGGCAACCGCGTTCTTGTGCCCGCACCTGATCAAGGCGTCTATGCCGCTTTCGGACTGGCTGGAACGCCACTTTCCCGGTCCCGTCCAAAGGGCGGCGTCTCAATATGAACCAACCCGCAACCGCTCCGAATCCCCAGCAGAGATCGCCGGCGTGCAATGGCAGGATGCCGACGGGGGGAACGAGGGCTGAGACGGTAATCCGCTTGTCAACCCTATGAATTGTTCGTTGGAATCACCTAAATGGTGCGCCCGGAGAGATTCGAACTCCCGGCCTACTGATTCGTAGTCAGTCGCTCTATCCAGCTGAGCTACGGGCGCATCCACGGATGGCCCTGGCGGGCCTCATTCAGAGTATCAAGGATCAGCCGGAGTCGCAATCACGCGGCGGGCGGCGGCCCGGGGGGCATCGGCGTTGCAATCAGGGGCAGTTCTTCGGCGATGTCCACTCCCGCCCCGCGCACGATTTGCGCCACCATGGCAGCATTCAGCCGGGTGGCATCGTATTCCACCCGCAGCGTGCGCGCCTGGCGATCGAACTTGAGATGGCGCATGCCGTACACGTCGCGGGTCTGCGCCAGCGCCAGCATTTGCGCCTCGGTCGGCGCCGCTGCATAGCGGAAGAGAATTTCCACGGTCGTCATAGCGGAATGATAGCAAGGGACCGAGGGATCCGGGATTAGTCCTTAGGTATAGGTATGAGGGGTTCAGAGACCCTGAAGGAATGCCCGGATCTCGGGATTGGACCAGTCGGGATCGCCGACCACCTTGCGGCGGAGGATTCCATTGCGGTCGATGATGTAGGTCTCCGGCCAGCCGTCGGTGCCGTACATCCTGGCCACCTTTTGATCGGGATCGCGCACGGTTGCATAATCCACGTGGAAGCGTTGGATGAATCGGTGGTAGGGGCCGGGATCGTCATCGATGCTCACCGCCAGGATCTCCAGGTCGGGCCGCTCATGGTGAAGCTCGACCAGGGCCGGCGTCTCCTGGATGCACGGCCCGCAATTGCTCCACCAGAGATTCAGCAGTACTACCTTGCCGCGGTAATCCGCCAGGTGAACCGAGTGTTCGCCGTCGTTTACGGTGAAATCGGGCGCGCGCCTGCCCAGAAGCCGCGGTTTGGCTCCGCGATCGCAGCCGCCAACCACCAGCAGACACAGGGCGGCCGCGAAAATTACCGGGCGAGGCACATGGAAACGAGGGGAACGCACATACCTATAATACTTAAGCACAAGGTATAGAAGGAATACGGTCTGCAAGCTGATGAGGAAAAGGGGACTTGCAGCCGGCGCCGGGCGGATTGGGAACCATGAAAGACAAACCGGGGGAAAAGCAGGACGCGCCACACGGGTCATGGAAGCCGGTCCTGGGGCTGTCGGACGAGCCTCCGGCGCCGCTGGACTTTCCCCCCCGCGCCGCAACGGTATTCGACCAGCCGGAGCCGGAAGAGCTTCTCGAACTGACGGTCATCGTTCCCGCGCGCAACGAGGAGGACTGCATCGGGGCGTGCCTGGAGTCGCTGGTGCGGCAGTCGGAAGATGTCTTCCAGCTGGGCCGGGAGTGGGAACTGATCCTGGTGGATGACGACTCCACCGACCGCACTGCCGAGATCGCGCGCAGCTATCCCGGCGTGACCGTCGTGAAGGCGGCCCGGCTGGAAAAGGGCTGGACCGGCAAAGCCAACGCCGTCTGGACCGCGGCGCGCAAGGCCCGCGGCAAATGGCTCCTGTTCACCGACGCGGATACCATTCACGAGCCGGGCAACCTGCACCGCGGGATTCACGAAGCCACGCGCCACAAGGCCGGCATGCTCAGCTATTCGCCGCGCCAGATCGTCAGCGGCCTGGTGCAGCGCTCGTTAATGCCGCTGGTGTTCTGCGAGCTGGCGCTGGCCTACCCTCCGGCAAAAGTATCCGACCCGGTCCAGCGCGTGGCGGCGGCCAACGGGCAGTATCTGCTGGTCGAGCGCGAGGTGTATCGTCGCCTCGGCGGCCACCAGGCCGTCAAAGATAAGGTGCTGGAAGACGTGGAACTGGCGTTCATCGCCAAGCGGCGCAAGATCGGGCTATGGTTCCGCTACGCCGCCGACGCGGTTTCGACCCGCATGTATCGCTCCACGGGGGCCATGCTCGAGGGCTGGACCAAGAACCTCGCCCTGCTGTTCGATAACGCGCTGTCACTGGCCATGTGGAGGGTGCTGGACTGCTTTCTTCTCTTTGGCCTACCCGTGCTGGCATTCGAGTTATGGAACGCGCACTTCACCGCCCGCTCGCTGGCGTGGCTGGGCGCGGGCTGGGTCATGGTGCTGCTGTGGTTGCGCAACCTGGTGCGCTTCTACGCGCGCGTGGCCAAATCGAATTTTCCCTTTCTGGATTGCGCGATCACCCCGCTGGGGCTGCCGCTGTTTGTGTTTTTGCTCTACCGGAGCTGGTTCCAGCACAAGGTCCTCAAGCAGGTAAGCTGGAAGGGGCGGACGTATGTTCAGTGATGGCCCGGCGTTGGGGACGCCCGGGCAGACTTCTACAATCGAAATGAGGGACTGGCCGCACCGCGAGACGGGCGGCAAGCATCACTACTCACAGAGGGACGGATGGTTTTCCTGACGCGGCGGGCCACATTTTCGGCATCGCATTACTACTGGAACGAGGCGTGGTCCGCGGAGAAGAACCAGCAGGTCTTTGGCCGCTGCGCAAATCGCAACGGGCATGGGCACAACTACACGCTGGAGGTGACCGTCGCCGGCCAGCCGGATCCGGTGACCGGATTCGTGGTGGATCTGAAGTGGCTCAAGGACGTGATCGAGCGCGAGGTGCTGGCCGCGTACGATCATCGCCATCTGAATCTTGAAGTGCCGGAGTTTGCCACGAAAGTGCCCACGACAGAGAACATCGCCATCGAGGCGTGGCGCCGGCTGGAACCGGTAGTGACCTCGGCCGGGGGCGCGCGCCTCGATCGCGTGCGGGTCTACGAGACCCCGGAGATCTTTGCCGAATATCAGGGTGAGGCATGATCGCCTACTTCGGCCGCCGCTACATGTTGAGCGCCAGCCACCGTCTGCACACCGGCGCGCTTTCAGCGGACGGGAACCGCGCCGCTTACGGCAAGTGCAATAACCCCCATGGGCATGGGCACAACTACACTGTAGAAGTGCTGGCTCGCGGTCCGGTGGATGGTGAAACCGGAATGGTGATCAACCTGGCCGACATGGATGAATCAGTGCAAACCCGCGTGCTCGATCGATTCGATCACGCCAATCTGAATCTCGATCCCCTGTTTACTCGCACCGTGCCGACCACCGAGAATCTATGCAAGGCCGTGTACCAACTGCTGGCAGGATCGCTGGCGCCCGCGCAACTGGAGCACGTGCGCGTGGAAGAGACTGAGAACAATTTTTTTGAGTACCGCGGAGAGGCAAGGTCATCCGCGTCGTAGGTTGTCATGGGAGGAATCTCGTCAATGGCACAACCGGTCATGTTGAGCAAGTCGAAATCAAGTCCACTGCTGGAGCCTGATGTCCTGAAAGACGTCAGCACCGAGGAGATCTACCGCGAGCTTCTGCGCCGCTTGGGCGAAGACCCCGGCCGCGACGGGCTGCTGCGGACCCCGGTCCGGGTCGAGAACACGATGGCGTTCCTCACCAAGGGCTACCAGGAAGATCCCCACCGGCTTTTGCGCGCCGCGCTGTTCGACGTTGACTACGACGAGATGGTGATCGTCAAGGACGTGGAGATGTTCTCGCTTTGCGAGCACCACATGCTGCCGTTCTTCGGCAAGGTGCACGTGGCATACATTCCCAAGGGCAAGGTCATCGGGCTGAGCAAGATCGCGCGTCTGGTGGAGATCTTTGCCCGCCGTCTGCAGGTGCAGGAGCGCATGACGCGCCAGATTGCCGACGCCATCCAGGACGCGATCGCGCCCCAGGGAGTGGGGGTGGTGATTGAAGCTCGCCACCTGTGCATGATGATGCGCGGCATCGAAAAGCAGAACTCATCCACGGTGACCTCAGCCATGGTGGGCTGCTTCCGTGAAAAGGAAACGCGCTCGGAGTTCCTGTCGCTGGCCCGCCCCAGCGGGCACGTCGGCCTGTAACCATTCATCATGAGGAATGGCGGGCGCGGGCATCGGGAACGAACCCGCGCGCAAATCTCCTCAATTGGACAGGTTGCGAAAAAACTCGAACCGAGCCGGCTGTTTTGATAGAGCACGACTTTAGTCGTGCCGATAAGTCGAACAAAATGTATCGGGCTTTATTGTTTGCGTGAGAACTGGATTTTCGCGCTAACTTGCTAACTCGCTACGCCGCGACCGGGGTCCCCACGGACAGGTCTTCGTCCGTGGGGTGGGGCAGCGGCGCTAACTTGCTGTTTTTGTGAAAAAAAAAAGAGTTCTGCTCTCAGTGGATTCCATGCTCGGAATGAGTTCTCACGCACACTCTTTAGCCCCTGAGGGATGTTTCTACCTCGATTCGCTCGTCCCTCAACTGTTTTTCCGCAGCCTCTTTAGTCGTGCCGCTAAGTCCAGGAAAATAGCCGCCGAGGGATGGTTTCCTGCCGCTCGCCGCTTCTTCTCGATTTTTACTTTTGGGCGCCGACCGGCTGTTTCCCTTTTGAGTTCTGTTGCTGCGCCTGGGCATCGAGGCCGTGGGTTGGATCTTTGTGGAACAGCTTGCGTGAGATATCGGGCCAGAACTCGTCGAACACGCCGCCAATCGTACCTTCCGCGGTGACGATGAGACCGTTGCCGATGGTCAGGCCCCAACTGGAGTCGTTCCCGGGATAGTAGAGGTTCGAGATCGCCCCCGAAATGATGTTGCCCCCCACGTTGGAGACGTTCGGCTCCCATCGGCGGCTGTTGTCGTGCTTGCAGATGAAGGTCGTCGAAATGGAATAGAGCAGCCGATGCGCTTTGCTTCCATGCCCCAGGCGGAAATAGCGCGGATCCTGGTGCAGCAGCGCCGGCAGGAAGCCGTTGCCGATCATCGTCCCATCGAAGGCGTCCAGATACTTCGCCCCGGCGCGTTCAAAGTATCCCTTCGGTCCCCACGGAAAGCCGCTGTCGGAATCGGCCACTTCCCCATAGCCGGCCACCACGGCGGCCACGCCGAACGTCACCGGATCGATGGCCGACCGAAACGCCACCCGGATCTTCTGCCCGGCCTTCAACGAAACCGCTTCGTCACCCCGGTAGGTGATATTGAAATTCGGAACGACGCCGAGCACGCGCTGGCGCTCCTGTTCCCTGATCTGTTCTTCGGCCGACTGACGGTGTGGTGGGGATGGGTCGGGCGTCTGGGAGCTGGAACTCCCCTGAGAAGAGGGCGTTTGCGCGGGTGGAGGTTGCGGACTCTGCGGCGCTGCGGGCGCCGGCTCCTGACCCACTATCTGGGCCACAACCGGAAATTGCGGTTGTGGCGCCTCGGGCAACTCTACAGCCGGTTCCACCCGCTGGGTCGACCCGGATTGCTGGGCAGAAACAAGACACGGCACGAAGAGCAAACCGACAACGAGGGCCAATGTGCCGGAAACAATCTGAAAGATTTGGCGCATCCATTCACCAGTCGAATAGGCGCCCCTTGCCCTGCGAGCAAAGAGAGAAAACCGGAAGAGCGCCTCGGTCAGAATACGGTCCCGGCCGGCGCGTTCTCACCTCACGCGCCCACCGGAGCCGGGGGTTACGTCCAATGCAAGCGACCTTTTCAGGTTAGACGTAATTCCGCGCCCCCGGGACTAGAACCAGGCATCAGGCACCAGAGATCAAACTACAGCCCTCCCCCACCCAAATTGCTCCCTAACAGCCTGTGGGTGAAAGTCTGGTTTTGAAAGGGCACGGCTTCAGCCGTGCCGCAAGTGCCGCAGAATGAGCGCGGCTTTAGCCGCCGAGGGATGGTTTTTCTGAAATTACGATTTCTGCCACAGACTGCTAAAGCCTAATGCCTAACCCCTAATCCCTAATCCCTGCCTTCCTCACGCCGCCCCGGCCTTCTGCCGATTCTTCAGCTCCGCCAGCTCCAGTTCAACCTTGTCCTTGTTTTCCAGGGTCTTGAACTTGTCTTCCAGCGTCTCCGTGACCATCACCTCGCTGGTAGCCGCATTTTCGGCCGCGGTCTGGCGCACCTTGTTCTTCATGCGGTCCATGGCATGGTCCTGGTCCGGACCGGCCACGGTGCGGGCCTTGGTCGCGCGGCCCACCACCTTGGCCCGGCGGTGCTCGGCGACCAGCATTTCGGCATGGGCGCGCGTTTCACTGAGCTTCTGTTCCAGCTTGCGCAGCGCCTGGCGCAGATTGTCCGCCTCGTGCTTCTGATCCTCGGCCTGCGACGCAAATCCTGCCGCAAGCTGCTCGTGGCTCAACGCGCGCTCCAGCGCGCTGCGGGCCAGGTCGTCCATGTTCTTCTGCACCGCCAGCTCCGCCTTGCGGCGCCACTCGCCCGCTTCCTGCTCGTGCTCCCTGCGCTTCTTCTCCAGCAGGTGTTCATCGGCAATGGCGATGGCCACCTGCGTCTTCACCTGGAGCAACTGGTTCTCCATGTCGAGAACGATTTGCTTCAACAGCTTCTCCGGGTCCTCCGCTTTCTCAACCAGGTCGTTGAGATTGGCGCGAAGCAATGTGCTCACTCTGTCCAGTAATGACATACCACCCTCCCTTTGGCCGCCAGCTATTAGCTCTTAGCGATTAGCTGTTAGCTTGGTCCTTCCTCGTAAATGATGCCTTGCCTCGAATTCGTCGAAATGTCCCAGCCTCTAGCTCCAGCTCGCATCTTCGAGCCAGGAGCTAAAGGCTAAGAGCTAAAAGCTAATAGCTAACAGCTAAGAGCTGGTTTTTCCCGGCTCAGCGCTCCCGTTCGGCTTCTGCCGGATCGCCTGCACGTTGGACATCAACTGCTTGATATCCATCCCGCTCAGGGCTTCAAACAACGCCGGCACCTGGGCGGCAATCTTGGTCATGTCGCCGGTAATCTTGTGCACGCCGGCGGCGCCATCGTTGCCCGTGGACACAATCGTGATCTTGTCCACCTTGCTCAACGGCTCGGCCATGGCCCTCACCACGTCGGCCATGTTCGTGAGCAGTTTGTCCACCACCGCGGCCTGGTTCCACTCCTGGTAGGCCTCGGCCTTCACGGTCATGGCCTTGGCTTCCGCCTCGCCCTTCTGGAAAATAATTGAGGCTTCGGCCTCGCCCTGGGTGCGGATCGCAGCCGCGCGGCCCTCGGCTTCCGCCGTCAGACGGCTCTTTTCGGCGGCGGCCAGCGTCTCGATCCGCTGGCGATTGACTTCGGCTTCCTTCAGGATGGTCGCGATCAGCTCTTTTTCATGGCGCGTGATCTCGGCCTCCTGCACCTTGATCTGGCCCTCCTTCTCCACCTGCTGCACCTTCACCTGCTCCGCGGTCACCTGCTGCTGCATGATGTTGGTCTGGATCTCGTAGGCCTTGTCGGCCTGCGCCTGCTGGCGGCGGCTCTGCTCCGCATACGTCGCCTTCTTGATATCCAGGTCGCGCTGCGCTTCCGCCTGCCGGGTTTGCGATGCGGTCTCGGCAATCACCCGTTCCTGGTCGGCCATGGCCTTGGCCACCGCCGATTCTCTCAGCGCAGTAGCCCGCTTGATGGCCGTGTCGCGCTCCGCATCGGCCGTGGCCATTTCCGCATCGCGCTTGATGCGGGCAATATCCGGCCGGCCCATGTTGGAGATGTACTCGTTCTTGTCCCGCACTTCCTTGATGGTGAACGAAATCACTTCCAGCCCCATCTTGCTCATGTCATCGGCGCAGGTGCCGCGCATGCGGTCGCCCACCATTTCGGGCTCTTTCACAATCTGTTCCACGGTGAGCTGGCCGATGATTCCGCGCAAGTGTCCTTCCATCACCAGCCGGATCAGTCCCTCGCGCTGCTGCGGAGGCTTGGTGAGGAACTGCTCCGCCGCGGTCAGGATCGACGCCTGATCGCTGCGCACCTTGATCTGCGCCACGGCTTCTACCGTCACCGCCACGCCCTGCTTCGTGTAAAGGTCCTGCTGCGGAGCCACGTCGAAGCTCATCAGCTCCAGCGACAGTTCGCGGCAGTTCTCCACCATGGGAAAGATCACCGTGCCATGGCCCTTGATCACCCGGGGACCTCGAAATCCGTACACGATGAGAGCTTCGTTGGGGCCCGCTTTGCGATACATCCTGGCCAGAATGCCCATCAGAATGATCAGCACCAGCGCTGCAACACCGGAAATCAGAATCGTCATTTCATTATTCATTGGGTTCCCGGTCCTTTCGCCCGGGATGCTGGAAAATAGTGGTCAGTGCTCAGTGGACAGTGATCAGGATTCAGGGAGCCGCGTTCAGCGTTGCTGTTCGCCTCTGATCCCTGATCCCTGTTCCCTGTTCCCTGCCTTGCGTGGAAACATCTTGGCCAGCAATCCCAGCAGGAAGATTCCCACCAGGATGGCCATATCCGCGATCAATACCGTCGGAGTACTCATTGCAACCCTCAGTGTTCAGTGGTCAGTGATCAGTGGTCAGTTCGTATCGCGCCACAGTCACCAACCAGGCCAAAAAACTTGTCCTCAACAGATCAGTGCTTGTCGGTCAGGTCCGGCGGTGCGTTGCCTTGCGCCGTGCGTCGAAGAAAACTGATCACTGACCACTGATCACTGACCACTGCTCTTGTGATCACTGACCACTGACAACTGATCACTGCGATCCGCTTCAGCCCATCGCCGCACGTACGCAACTCCCTTCTCATAGCGCACCACGAAGACCTCTTCTTCTTTGGCGATCGGGCCGCCGTCCTCGGAGCGAGCGGGCGCCGAGCACCGCGCGCCCAGTTGCTCGTAGACAATCTCTCCCGTTCCCCCGGCGCGGATGGTTGAAGAAACCCGCCCCACCGCGCCCACTACCTCGGTTTCGTCCGCCGTGAGCTCATGCTCGTGCGGCATCAACACGCGGGTGAGGAAGACAAAAATAATCGCTCCTCCAATCACTCCGCACCCGGCCGCAAGCACCACCACCACCCCGGCGACAAAGCTTCCAAAGCGCGTCAGCAGGTAGCCCGCCGCGCCAAACCAGCACAGAAAAACCATGATCGAAAACGCATTCCACCACGGAACCGTCGCCGCTCCATGCGGCCCGGCAGTCCCGTGCGCCCCATGGGCGCCGTGAGGCATGTGCACGTGCGGAGCATGTGGCAGATGCACGTGCCCGCCGCCCCCGAAGTGCCCCATCCCCCCCAGCAGCGAGAATGCACTCAGGAACAGCCCCACCAGAAAACAAATCAGATAGAACGATGCCCAGGTCATCTCCGCGCCCCCTCTTTCCTGCCCCGCCCATCCAGTCCCTTAGTCCCTGCTTCTCTCGTTCCCTCGGTCCCTTGGTCCCTCGGTCCCTTAGTCCCTAGTCCCTTAGTCCCTAGTCCCTTAGTCCCTGCTCCCTTAGTCCCTGCTTTGCTCGGTCCCTCGGTCCCTTGGTCCCTCGGTCCCTGCTTTAAAAGCACTTCCCCCAGCCGCGGCGCCAGTCCCGGCGTTTCAAGAATGGCCTCCAGCAGCAGCAGGCATTCGCGCGAGTGTTCATTGCGCGCCAGGGTCAGCAGCGCCTGCTTCAGCTCCGGATCGCGCCGGAACCGCTCCGCCCCGGAAACCAGCCACAGGTCCAGCTTGTCCTCCACGTGACGCAACTCGCTCTGCAGCTCCGGCGAATAGCCCTCCGGATCGTCCACCAGGTAGCCGGGATGCACCTTGAAAAACCCCGCCAGGATCTGGCGCGTGGTGTTGGTCAGGTGAGGCCGCACCCCGCTTTCGATCTGCGACAGGTAACTCTGGCTCAGTTTCGAGCCCGTCTCCCGTCCGATAGCGCGCACCAGTTCCAGCTGGCTCATGGCCCGGTCCAATCCCCGAAGGCTCCCCTCCACCTCCCGCAGGTACCGGATTTTCTCCCCCAGCTTCATAACCCCAGCCCTTGTTCCCTTGGTCCCTTGTTCCCTTGGTCCCTTGTTCCCTTGTTCCCTCGTTCCCTCGTTCCCTTGTTCCCTGCTTTATTGCAATTAGCAATAAAATCTATCGCAATTTGCGATAGATGTCAAGAGCCGTCACATGCAGATGTTTATTCCCGCATTTTCATCAACTTCCAAACGGCCCCCTCGGCACCCCGCCGCAAGGATTGTGTGCGCCCCCGACAGCAAATCCTTCCCGGCGTGAATCTAAGTCAGGTGCAACCGAGGAGAGAAGAATGCCTAATCCGATCGTCTTCTTTGAAGTGGTGGGAAAAGACAAGGACGTGCTGGAGGACTTCTATCGCACTGCATTCGAATGGCAGCTGAACCCGGTCATGGATAACTATTCGCTGGTATCGCCGGGGAACGGTGTCAATGGAGGCGTGGGAACGGCCATGGACGGCGGAGCAGGCCACGCGACGTTTTATGTTGAGGTCGACAACATCGCCCAGACGCTCACCCGGATCGAAGGCCACGGCGGCCGCAAGATCTCCGGTCCCGACCAGGTGCCCAACGGCCCCCTGATCGCCATGTTCGAAGACCCCGAAGGCCATGTCATTGGCTTGGTACAAGCCGGCACCATGCGGAGCGGATAAGATTCAAGGCCATGTCATTACTTCATGTTGTCCTGTTTCACACAGGAGACCATCGTGCCTGCATCCCGGTCTGAAAAATGCGAAACCCTTAGCTTCAGAACCAAGCCCAGCCTGCGAAGGCTCATTGACCGGGCAGCGGCTCTGTCTCACAAGAATCGCACCGATTTCGTGCTCGATGCGGCCCGGGACGCGGCACACGAGGCGATTCTCGACCAGACGGTATTTGTCCTCGATTCCAAGGCCTACAAGAAGTTTGTGGAACTGCTTGATGCCCCGCCGCGGCCCAATGCCCGCCTTCGACGCTTCTTGCAAACCCCAGCCCCCTGGGAGCACAAATGAGCTTTTCGGCTCCTGAACCCTTGCAGGATCACCACCTCCCACATTCCGACAATCGCATGAGCTAATAGCTAAAAGCTAATAGCTAATAGCTGCTTTTCACACCGCCGCGAAATCAATAAACCCCCGCTGGGGATCGGTGGCGATCAGCTTCACCGTCACCCGTTCGCCCACGTCCAGACCGTGCCCGCCGTGCACCAGCATGCCATCCACATGCGGGTCGAAGGTGCGCACGAACGTGCCGTGTTCGTTCACTCCGGTCACCACCGCGCGGAAATTCTGCCCGATGCGCGGATGCAGCACCACCGCCGCGATGCGTTTCGACATTTCCCGCTCCACCTTGCGCGCCGCGTCTTCCATCTGCGTGCAGTGCTGCGCAATGGCGTTCAGGTCGTCCTCGGAGTAGGGCTGCATGTTCTTGCGCAGCACTGCCTTCAGGATGCGTTGCGCCACCACGTCAGGAAAGCGGCGGTTGGGCGCCGTCGAATGCGTGTAGTCCTGCACCGCCAGCCCGAAATGCCCGGCCGGCGGATCCCCAGGCCTGACCAGAACATATTCTCCCGGTCCCATCAGCTTGATCACCGCCAGCGACAGATCGGGGAACCGATCGGGGTCCTTCTGTTTCTGCGCCAGCAGGAAATCGTTCAGCGCCTTCGAATCGGGCACCGCGGGCAGATTTGTTCCCAGGCCGGCAGCCACTTCCACGATGCGGTCCCAGCGTTTGGGCGTCCGCACCACGCGGCGGATCGACGTGGTTTTCGCTTCATCGAAGGTTCGCGCCATGACCCCATTGGCCGCCACCATGAACTCTTCAATCAACGAGGTCGCGCGGTTCTTCTGCAACCGCGCCAGGTCCACGATGTCGCTGCCCAGCGTCACCGGCCGTGTCTCGATGGTCTCCAGGTCCAGCGCGCCATGCTGGAACCGGCAGCCCTGCATCGCCTGGGCCGCTTTGTCCTGCAGCCGCAGTTGCGCGGCGAGCGCCGGGCTGGCGGCCACCTTGGGGGGCGCGGGCCCTTTGCCTTCCAGCCATGCGCCCACCCCGTTATAGGCCAGTTGCGCGCGGTTGCGCACCAGCGCGCGGTACGCCAGTCCCTCTGACGCATTGCCCGCCGCATCCACTTTGAACTCGATCACGATCGCCGCCCGCTCTTCGTCCTCGTTGAGCGATGTGATGCCCTCCGAAAGTTCTGGAGGCAGCATGGGAAATACCTTGACCCCGGTGTAAACCGACGTGGTCTCGGAGCGCGCGTGGGTGTCGATGACGGTCCCCTTGGCCACCCGGGCATCCACGTCGGCCACGCCCACCAGCACGCGTATGCGCCCATCCGGCAACTGTTCCGCCCATTCGATCTGGTCCAGGTCCTTCGACGTGTCGTTATCGATCGAGGACCACAACAGGCTGCGCAGGTCCTTGAATTCCGCGGCGGAACTCTGGGCCGAAGGCGGCTGGGAATGCGCCTGGATGGATGCCAGCTCGGCGTCGATCCCTTCCGGAAAATCAGGCTTGAATCCGTGCTCGATCATGGCCGCGTGGGCTGCCGTCACGAGATTGAAACGCAAGGGAGAACTGGATTGCATGGTGGTTCAAACTCCAGAACGGCAAAAAAGGAAGGCTATCATTTCCGGCGGCGGCCGGTTGCGGGCACCGCGGTGCCGGTCGAGTTCGGCGGCAACACGTTCACCGTCAGGTACACGCTATGGCTGACTACCGTGTTGTCCGCGTAAGCGGCTCCGGTGATCGTCAGCGTCGCGACACCTAGCGGCGTTCCATTATTCACCGGCGCCGTAACGCTGTTGCTGCAGCCGATGCCCGCGCCGCCCAGGCCGATCAGCAGCAGCCCAATTACGATGACGCCCCGCACGCGGACGCTAAATACGCGCGCGCGGCGTCCGAACGGCAAAACTATGAACACCAGCGCCGCCAGCGCCGTTCCCCCTAACCCGCGCGGCCAGAACGGAGCATGATGATTGCTCGACGTAGTAATGCCGCCGGCGGCAAAGGTCTGCACGGTGAAGGTCACCGTCGCCGTGGGCGTGACAAACACCGGGCTCGGCAAGCACGTCATATCGTCCTGCGTCGGCACCGTGCAAACCAGCTGCATCTCGGTGGCGAATCCACCCAGCGCCTGCACGATGAAGGAAGCTTGCCCCGAAGAGCCCTTGAGGATGTCCAGATCGGCAGGCGAATTGCCCGACGCCGGCGTGATCGAGAAGTCCTGCACGTTGATCGTGACGGCGTTGGAAGTGGCGGCCGAGTAGAACGAGTCGCCCACATAGTAGGCCGTGAGAACGTCTGCACCCGATGCCAGGCTGCCCGTGATCAGCGTGGCCATCGAACTGTAGTTCACGCTGGCTGACAGCGCAACCGTTCCAATCACCGTGGTTCCGTTGTAAAAGATCACGTTCCCGGTCGGATTCTGCTCTGCCGCGCTCGCCGGGGCCACGCTCGGCGTCACCGTCGCCGTCAGCGAAACCACCTGCCCCGGGCCCGCCGTTGTCGGTGTTGCCGCCAGGGTGACGGTCACCGGAAAAAGCACCGCCTTCAAAGTCAGCGCGTTCGAGGTGCTCCCGGCCCAGTTGTCGTCGCCGCCGTAGACCGCCGTGATCACGTGCGTTGCGGCACTCGAGAGCGTCACGTTGGAAAGCGTGGCGCCATTCGCGCTAACCGTAGCCGTCCCCAGCTGCGCGGTCCCATCGTAGAACGTCACAGTTCCGGTAAACGTATTGGTCTGGCCCGCTACCGGATTCGCCGCTGCAATGGTTGCCGTAAAGCTCTCCGCGGTGCCGGGGGTCAGGGTAGAGGGAGTCGCGGTCAGCGTCGTTACCGTGGCGCCCTTCGACGCAGTGATAGAAACCGATTGTGACGTCGACGTGCCGTAATTGTTGTCGCCCGCGTAGACGGCTTGGAGAGTATGCACCCCGCCGGTGGCAACGCTCGCGGTGAAGCTTGCCGATGTGGTCCCGCCGCTGGTGCTTACGGCCGCGGTCGTCTTGGCCGCTCCGTCCACGGTCAGCGTCATGTTCCCGGTGGGCGCCACGGTGCCCGCCGGCGGCGTGCCCACCGCTAGCGTTACCGTCACGGTGAACGATGCACCCACCAGAGGCGTGGTCGTCGATGGCGTCACCGTCGGAGTGGTCGTACTCGGCTGGATGTTGATGGTCAGCACCTGCGAAGTCACCGCCGCGTACGTGCTGTCCCCGTTGTAGCGCCCCACAATGTTGTGGCCGCCGATGGGAGACCACGCTGATGCCGCCACCGACGCTCTCCCGGTCGAATCCAGCGTGATCGCGCTGGAACCGATTGAGTTGCCGGTTGTCTGATCGATGAAATTCAAAGTACCCGTGGGCGTAGGCCCGCCATTCTGAGAACTCACCACCGCCGTAAGAGTAACCGCCGCGGTGGGATTATAGGTCGTATTCGCCTGCACCGGCGATGCGGACAGCGACACCCCCGCGGTGCTCGTGCCGGCGTTCACTGAAACGCTTGGCGAAGTGGATGTGCTGTAGTTGGCATCCCCCTGATAAACGGCCTGAATCGTATGTACGCCGCTGGTTGTGAGCGTCACCTGAAACGCGGCCGTAGTGGCTCCCCCCGCGGTCGCCAGGTTCGCGGTCCCGGACGCGGCCCCATCCACATTCAGGGTCACCGAACCGGTAGGCGCCGCGCTGCCACTCACCGTACTCGCAGCCACCGTAACCGTAAACTTCGATCCAACCACAGGCGCGTAGGTCGAAGGAGTCACGCTGAGCGTGGTACTGGCCAGCCCCACAGCGATCGGCAGCGACCCAGGATTGTTGCCGCGATAGTTCGCGTCGCCCGAATAGGTTGCGCTCAACTGGTGGTGGCCCCCGGCCGAGATCGAAACGTTGAATGTCGCCGATGTGATTCCCCCGCTCGTCGATAGGCTGGCGGTGGCGATCGCCGTGGTGCCTGCATCCATGAACAGGCTTACTGTTCCGGAGGGCGGCGTAGGACCGGCAGGCGGCAAGCCGGAAACACTCAGGACCGCCGTTACCGTGAAGTTCACCCCCGCGGCCGGCGTCGATGTCGACGCGCTCAGGGTAATATCCGCAGCGCTCTGCTGGACAGACACAGTGACGGACGCCGAATTGGTTGCCGCATAATTGCCGTCCCCGCTGTATTTCGCCGTGATCGGGTTCGCGCCGGCGGTGAAAAAGGCGCTGCCCGGCCATTGTCCCGTTGCGGTCCCGGTCGAATCCAAGGTCACCGCACTCGTGTTGACATTCCCGCCAATGGTCGAATCGTAAAAATCCACCGTGCCCGTCGGCGTCGGTCCTCCGCTTACCGACGGCACCACCGTAGCCGTCAGGGTGATCGTGGAGGACGGGTTGTAAAGATTGCTCGTTGCCGTTGGGGAGAGGCCCAGGTTCACCGTAACCGCGCCGGTTCCCGTGGCCGCCGGCCAGGCAGCGAACAGTTTGTCGGCGTTGGGCAGGCCCAGCCCCGTGGCCAGATCGTATCCAGCCGCTGCATCGTAGCCCAGGTGCCCCGAGGCATCGCAGTCCGGCGACCCGGCGGCGCAGGCCAGGCGCGCGCTTCCCTGCTGCACGTCGGTAAAGATTCCTGCCTGCCCCTCGAGCGCGTAGAGCCGCGGAGCAAGATTTCCCTGCGCTCCGTACTTCTGCCCCAGCAGCGCGGAGATGCCGCTAAAAATGGCCGCCGCCGCGGAACTGCCGCCCGCCCGCACCAGCCTGCAACCCGATACTGCTTGCCCCGGCCCGCTGAAGCAAAACGCCAATCCTCGGCTCGCGGCAGAGTCCAGGGCCGTGGGCAGCACCATATCGGGCAACGTGCGTCCGGATGCGCTCGGCAACACGGCCGCCTGCCAGCTCGGCGCTCCCGCTGCGGTGCTCGAGCCGCCGCCACTCGCGTACGCCAGATCCGCCGGGTCCACCGGCGACCAGGCTGCGAGCTGCCCGGTTCCGGTCGGGTTGAACGCCGCCGCGCCCGCAGCCGTATTCCACGGCGTCGATGCGAGTCCATTCACCGCCAACCCGGTCGTCACTGCCGCACCGCTGCCCGCTGGGTGGCAAGCAGCGGCGCCGGTGTCACCGGTGGCCGCTATCACCGCCATGCCCTGGGCCGCCGCCTGCCGGTAGAGCTCCCCATAGAACGCCTGGTGCGCCTCGCTCAATGCGGATTCACAGGCCGTGTACCCCACTGCCACAGTGTGAGCCGCCTGCTGATCGACAATCGCGGCCAGCGACAGATCCAGGCCATCGGTAGCGCTGGTCGTCCCCGCGAGCGCCAGCACGATCCGCGCGCCCGGCGCCGCCGCCCCGGCCCACGACGCCATCATCAGCGCGGCTGCCTCATCGCCCGTGCGCCCCGGATCGGCGCCATCGAGCACCACCTCAACCGGATTTGCCGGAAGGCCAAACGAGGCGCGAAACGCCGCCACGTCCAGCGGCTCTATATTGCTGCGCGCCGCGATAGCGATCGTCTCCCCCGCCCCCGTCGAGTCCCGCGCGTGGAACGCGTCCAGATGCAGCAGATCCGCCATCAGTTGCGGAGTGAGCGCCTCTGCCTGGACGGGCGAGGCTGCCTTCTGAAGATCGGGTAGAGCACTGGCGACTGGTTGCGGCGTGGTGATGGCAGGCTCCGCCACCACTCCGTCCAGCGAAACCAGGCCATGAATCAGCGGCTGCAAAGCGGCGGGCACAGAGACCGGACCGGCCAGGGCCGGGCGCTCGCCGCTGCGCGTGGTCACGGAGTGCACACCGGTCCGAAACGCCTGTTCCAGTTGAGCCACAGTGCCCGAGAATTCGATCCATCCGCGGCCGGCCGGCAGCGGCGCCACCGCCAACCCCTCGCTCTCCAGCCACGAGACGATGGCCGCCACGTCGGAGACGGAGTTCGCATATCGGTCGGCGAATTGCGATGGCGTGAGCCAGTGATGATATTCAGGCGATCTGGGGTCCTGCTGATTTGCCAATTCGGCATCCAGCGCCTGCCGCTGTTCCGGCGAGGGCTCCAACAAAAGCAGGACGCGTTCGAGGCGCGCTCCGCCAGGAGCGGGGCCGAGGTCGGCCTCCCCCGCCGGCAACTTCGTCCTGCCCGCAATCACTGCCGGCGGGCTCGCTCGCCAGTCGCCCGCCATCCGGCTCCCAGGATCGGCTTCTAAAGCGCGGGATAAGGGGACCTGGGCTGCTGCTCCCACCATCGTCGCAGCAAGCAGCGCCAGCAATCCGCCAAACCGTTGCCTCAGTGCCATGTTCCTCGTTTTCAAAACAAACCGCAGTTGCCGTCTTACTCCATGAGTTGGAGGGATGTTTCTTCCATCATGCCCCCCGCGACCACATGCGCACCCTACCACTTTTAGGGACAAGAGGCGCCTGGCTTGTATGTTTGGAGCCGATTGTACAGGAAGACAGGGAACAAGGGACCCAAGGGAACGAGGGAACAAGAAAGCGGGCATCAACAGAGTGACGAAGTACTGAACTGAATTCGTAATAAAGCCTGATTCCAGCCGTCCACTGCTTCATTTGCCGCCAATGTCGGTTGTTCCCTTGGTCCCTCGGTCCCTTGGTCCTTCGTTCCCTGTCTTTTACGGCGTAATCGGCGTCGTGATCCCCAGGTCCGTCAGCACCTTCGGTTTCTTCTCGTCGACCGCCAGCAGGTTGTGGCACGCGGCGCAGTCCTGGGTGATGGCGGTGCCGTTCTGCGCGCTGTGATCTCCGTCGTGGCAGCGGAAGCAGCCCGGATAACTCATGTGGCCGATATGGTTGGGATGCGTTCCCCACGTCACCTTCATCTCCGGAAACGCATTATGAACGAAGATATTGACCAGCCCTTCGCCGGATGCTTTCACCAGCCCGGCCTTGTTGGCCATCACTTCGGGATGCTCGCCGCGATAGAACGCCTCCAGCTGCGCCGGAATTTTCTCCCGCGCCTCGGCTTCGGTGGCATAATCGGCCTTCAGCAATTCCAGCCCCTTCTTGTGCATGAAAGGCAAATCAGGGCTGACGGCGCCTTCGGCCATGGCCCGGTTCAGCGCGTCTTCAGCGGTCTGCATGGTATGGGCCGCACGGTTGTGGCAATCGATGCAGTCCATCACCCGCCGCTCGCCTTGCGGCATCTTGCCCCCCAATGCCGACGCGGCATATACGGTCTCCGACCCATTCGGGTTACGCCGCTGCACCCACGGAATCGTGGTGCGCGATTCGTCGGTCGCGATGTATTCGATGTGGCCCAGGTGCACCCCGTGAATGCCCGTCTGGTGGGAAAGCGAATCCACTCCGCCCAGATGCAGCACCACCACCGTTTGCGTCTCCGTGTTCTGCTCGTCATCGGCAAAGCTCGACTTGACCAGCAGCTTTTCGCCGTCAAACCGCGTGGGCGTATGGCAGGCCTCGCAGATTTCCCGCGCCGGGCGCAGATTTCGCACCGGCGAGGGAATCGGCGTGGGATAGGTGGGAATCAGCTTGGGCGCCATGCCCACCATCGGCCGCATGCTCACTTCAATGAGCTGCCGCGTGCCATTCACCTTGGCCTCAAAATACGACCTTGCCCCATTGCCGATGTGACACTGCACGCAGTCCACATGCGAGTGCGACGACACCTGGTACGCGGCGTATTCGGGATGCATCACGTGGCACGATTGACCGCAGAAGTTCGGCGAATCCATGTACGCCGCCCCGCGATAGCTGGCCACCGACACCACCAGCAGGTTGACCACGCTGGCCACCAGCACGATATCAATGCCGTGCCGGAAGATGCGGTCGTTGAAATCGATCTTCGGGAACTCGGCCGGAACCTGGCCTTGCCTCCGCAGCTTCTTGCGCCGCACATAAACGCCCACCGGGATCAGCAGCAGGCCGAGCACGAACAACCCAGGCAGGATGAGAGAAAAAATGATGCCCAGATAGGGGTTGTCGCTCGCGCGTCCGATCAACTCGGCCACCCAATACCCGATCATCGTTATGCCCGCCGCGGTCGTTATTGCCCCGCCGGCAAGGCTCACCGGGTTATTGCCGAAGAACAACGCCGGCCGCACCCAGTTTTCGCGGAATTTCAAAAGCATCGGCACGCAACCTTACTCCTCAAGAATTTCGGGGGCCCCACCCCCTCGACGCCATTGTTTTGTCGCTAACGTGGGAAGAAGGCTCCGTGCCCCGTCTTCGCGACTTTTTTCTGTCGCGAAGGCGGGAGACCACGAACCCCAACCGGGGCGGGAGCCCCACCCTCGCCGCGTCTTTGTCTTTGCGGCTAGGCTGAGATCGCACACTTTCCCGGTCTAATGAAACTTCTTACTTACCCAGCGAGCGGAAATAGCCGACCGCGTCCTTGATCTGCTGATCGGTCAGCTTGCCGGCGAACGCCTTCATCTTGTTCTTGCCATTCTTGACCGAGGCAATCATCTGGTCTTCGGTCATCTTCTTGTAGTCCGCATCATTGGCCGGCTTCACACCCATGGCCTTGGCGATGCCCGGGTTCGGTGTGCCGGTCGAGCCGTGACAGCTCTGGCAATTGGCTTTGTAAACCGCTTCGCCTGCCGACTGCGCGAAGCCCACGGAGCCGGCCACCGCAACCACCAGGGCCAACACCAACAGAGAACGCATCCTCTTTGTCATCGAGAATTCTCCTTCAAAAAAATAACGGCCACTTGGAAGGAACAAAACTTCCGTGCCCCGTCTTCGCGACTTCGCGGGGTCCCCACGGACAGGTCTTCGTCCGTGGGGTGCTCGGTCGCGAAGGCGGGACGCCACACTGCCAACCGTACCGCGTTTCGTCCCGCGAATTACTTGATCAAGGTGCGGAAGTAATCCACCGCTCCCTTGATCTCTGCATCGCTGAGCTTGCCTTTGAACGGCTGCATCTTGCCCACGCCGTTCTCAGTCGCCTTGATCATCTCGGCTTCGCTCATCTTCTTCACGTCAGGATCCGTGACCGGCTTGACCTTCATGGCCTTGCCTGCGCCCGGTTGCCCCGTGGCACATCTGGCACTTGGCCTTGTACGTTGCTTCGCCGGATTGCGCAAAGCTGACCACGCCGGCCAATGAAATCATCGCGGCCAGCACAAAATACGAACCAATGCTCTTGCTCATCTCCCCCCTCCATGAGGGCGTCTTCTAGGCGCTCCTCTCTTTCTTGAAACCCTTCCCCAGCCGTCGAGTTGTTTTTCTCCCGTCTGGATCAACCCCGTTCAAATACTGCCGTACCTCGATGGGCGGACGGCGCCGCAGCACACGCCCGGCCCCTGGTTAAAACGCGTGCTTCACCCCCAGCGTGTAGATATCGCCATGAAATGTGCGCGGCGCCGGACCCGCAGGCCCCGACTCGTCATAGGCCTGGTGAGTCCAGTTACCGTGCCACGACCACTGCGGCGCGATGTTGACCACCAGGTCCGCATAGGGAGCGATGAACTTCGATTGCAGCGCTCCCGGCACTTGCAGCGGATTCAGAAATTCCGCACTTCCGTCCACGCTGTTCACGCGTGCCCCGGCATTGATGCGGAAGTATTTCGATGGCGCAAGGTTCACGCCGCCGCTGAAATAGTTTGCCGGGGCATTATAGTAGCCAGTGCCCAGGTAATAGGAAGGATCGCCCACCCCCTTGCCGCTGTTGGCCACGGTGCAGGTCCCTGCATTGCTCGCTCCCGCCGGAAGCGGCGCATTCACATTGGGAATAAATGCGTAGCACAGGTCGGTTACCGAGTACACGCTGTCGTGGGCGTAGTTGAAATCGAAACTCAGCGACTCGGTCGCGATCACCTGCGCGGCCAGGCTGATGTCGCGGTTGTGTTCATGATGATCCACCAGCGGATCGTCGTTCTTCGCCGAGTAATCGTTGGTGGCCACGGCGAAGTTGATCCATTTGGCCGGCTTCACCAGCGCACGCGCCCGGAAATGGTAGATTTTGTCCGGCGCTTCCCGCGTGTACGTGTTTGCCGGCGTGGTGTTGGAGTTGGCGCTCTTCGAGCTCATGCCCTCGTAGTTGACGTTGATGCGCAAAATTGGCGACGGCTGGATGACCCCGCCCAGCAGCAGCCAGTTCTGATGCCAGGTCAGGTCATCGCCCGGATCGACGATGTTGCGCTTCACAAATCGCCACCCCCCGGACAACTTCACCATCGGAACCGGCGTGACTTCGGCCAGCAGCGTGTTGCTCTGGATCTTCTGATTGAGAAAGTAGGTATTGGCGGCCGGCGACGCCGGGCAGGCTCCCGCGCCCGCAATGCATGGCGTTACCGAACTGATCGGTGTGAGCAGCGAACCCCCGGAGGGCGCGATCCAGGCCTGGGTGTTCATCACCGAGTTGCCCGAATTGCGCTGATACCAGAAGTCGTACGCATCCGAGATCGACAGGTAGTGGGTCAACTCCGCCACCATACCAAAGTCGCCATTGGTGTTGGCGCGTTTGTTCTCCGCCAGACGCCCGTTGGCCATGCCTCCGGTCTGGGTTTCCTGGAGGAATCCGGTCCTGCTGTTGTATCCCGTGAATGTCTGGTTGAAATGATTCACGTCGTAGGTGCCGCCGCTGTAGAGCAGCCGCCCGTTGAACACCACCTTTTCCCAGTAATGCGCACTGAACCGGAACTGCTCGGTGGGAAAGCTGGTGCGAATGGGCGCTGTCGAGGAGGCCCCCGTCGTTGCCGAGCAGAACGGATTGACGACGCCATTGACGACGTTCTCGGTCTTGTTCTTGCCCGAGCCGCAGGTCACGGTCGGACCCGTCAGCACATCCACGCCCAGCGATACCGGTGTCCCGTTCGACAAGGTGTACGGCGTGGGCGCCAGGTGAAACATGTTGTCGCCCTTGTAATAGACCAGGAACTGGTCGTAGCTCAGGGTGGTGCGCCGAAGCACCTTCAGGTCCACCCCGGCGATGTACGTATCGGTGGAGTTGCGAAACCACTCCGCCACCTGCACATCCCCCGCATAGTGCACCGTCGAATACGTCGGCCCTTCGTTCGTGTTGTGGTTGAATCCGGCCCGGAAGCTGATGAACGACACCGGCAGCAGGGTCAGCAGCGTGTCGGTGTTGCGCCGCACCGTATTGAAGATGTGCAGCGAATCCGGCTCCGGCACCAGCGCCGGCGTGGCTGCGGTAGCCGTCGAGAGCAGCGAGTTATCCAGCAGGTTGTAGTCGAAGTAATTGCGATCCCGCCGGAAGTTGCCGCTGAAATCGTAGATGCGCCCCTTGGTCAGCCTCAGGAACGAGACATCGCTGGGATCGCCTCCGTAGCCGAAACTGGACGTGCTCAGCGTATCGAAAAATGGCGTCTTGCGCGGATCGAGCGTGTGCATGTCGAGCGACTGGCTCAGGACGCGCGCGCCCGTGGTCTGGTTCACCATCGTGGCCCACATGGCGCGGCTGCCGTCTTTCTCGGCAAAGCGACCGCCCAGCTCGACCATGGAATGCACCTTGTAGCCGCCCATGATTTTTTCCTGCGGCGCGGCCGCGGGCTTTTTCTCGGCGGGTTTCTGCGGCGCGGCCGCATTTGGCTGCTCCTGTGCCGGCACGGCTTTCGCGCCGCCGGCACAGAGAACCGCTGCAAGGGTAAGGGCCAGGGAAACCGTGATCCCCGCAGGCGACCCACCCAGACGTACATGAGAACTGGTCTGATTTGTCATCGCTCGCCCTTACCTAAAAGTTGGTCTTGAAAAAATGTGGATGCGTATTCGACCCGTGAATATCCGTGTGGCAGATGGTGCACGACTGGTACTGCACTGCCTGGTTGTGCGCCGGGCCCGTCGGAGCCGGGGAGGTCGTGAAATTCGGCGACGGCGAGTGGCACTGCAGGCAGATGGTATTCACGCTGGCGCGATTCAGCAGCCGCGCATTCGGTCCGCCATGCGGAAAGTGGCAGGCCGTGCAGCCTTCCGTCTTCACTACATCGTGCTCATAGACAAACGGCCCCGCCGTTTCGCTGTGGCACTTGGTGCACACCGCATCCTGCTGCGCCGCCGATTTCAGCCCCTTGCGTCCGAACGTCCCATGCGGATCGTGGCAGTCGGTGCACTGCATCAGCCCTTCTTCCACCTTGTGATGGAAAGGCATCGAGAACTGCGGCTTGGTATCGATATGGCATTGGAAGCACAACGCCGGCTGCGCCGCAATCAGCAGGTGTTCAGGATCTTTGCCGGAGTGCACGCTGTGGCAGCTCACGCAACCCACGTTGGCCTCGCCGTGACCGGAGCGCTCGAAGTTGGCATGCTGGCCCTGGTGGCATTCCAGGCACCTGGTGTCCACTTCCTTCGCCGTGCTCTTGGCGGGGTTGAAGATCTTGCTGGGATCGGCGCTGTCGGCGTGCGCCTTGCCCGCTCCGTGGCAGTTTTCGCACGTCACGCCGCTCTTGCCGTGCATCTGCGCCATTTTCACGTGCGGGTTATCGGCAAAACCTTTGGCCACGTCTTCGTGGCAGGTTGCGCAGGTATCGGCGCCCGCAAAATCCGATGCACCAACTTGCCCCGCCTTTGCCCCGGTCCCCGGCTCCGCCCATGTAGTGGCGCAAACAACCATTGCGCCCAGGATGAAGATCCAACACGCGCGCAGCGCCGGCACCGTCGCTTGAACCAGGCCCTTCTCCATTTCAGTGCCTTGCATGAAAAACTCCTCGTACCTGGAATGCGACGACTCGCGTCGCCGTCCAAATCGCTGGTGCACGTGGTAGTCCAGAGAAACGCCTGCTGTGTGGAGCATCACTTCCACGCTGATCCTACGAACTTTTCCCTGTCTAGACGGTGATATTCATCACATGCATCACGCGAACCTCCGGCCCGCCTTTCCACCTCGCCCGCAGGAGCTCTGATCCGGACAAAAGGCGATGGTGTGCGGTCGATCACCCGGCGCGCAATCGCTTGTCATCACAGGACAAAGTATGATGGCCATTGCTCCCCATGGCCCATCGCGTGGGGGGAAGAAATGCGCCCGTCATCCGTGGGCCGGAGCGTTGCCTCCGGCACGTCAATTCGGTGACCCATCACACCAGAAAACGATTACATCGGCAGCTTCGGATCTGCCTCGCAGGCGCGATCGCCTCCGGCGGTTTCATTAAGGCGTTCCCCGCGCGATCTGACGAAATCCCGGCACCTGCCGATATGCCGTGAGCCTCGTCACATAAAAATGACGCCCCCCTGCTGCACACTTACCTGCAAAGTACCTATCTGAGCCCGAAGTGTACTTCCACTGAATTACAACCCTCGCCGAGGTCGGAGAGTTGGAGCGGTCGATGCGCTTCGTCGCCGGCGAACGGGGAGCACTATGGCTGACGTGGAACAACTCGAAGCCTCCCAGGTGAGGCAAAAAGCATACAACCGGGCCGCCGCCCCCGTGGGCTGCGCCGCCTGTTCCAATCGCCGTCCGGGATGGTTTTGTTCGCTGGGAAGCGCCGTCCTGGCCGACCTCGAACTCGCCACCACCACCATTTCCCTTCCCGGCGAGGCCCCCCTCTTTACCCAGGGCGACGAGGCCCGCTGCCTCTATCTCATTTGTGCCGGATACATCAAGCTCACCGCCGGCCGCGCCCAGGACCGCCAGATGATCGTGCGCGTCGCCGGACCGGGCTCCATGCTGGGGCTGTACGCCGTTCTATCGCATGGCGTCTACGAGGTCTCTGCCGAATCCCTCACCGCCGCCCAGTTGCGCCCCGTGGAGCGCGACCGCTTCCTCAGCTTCCTGCGCGCTCACAAGGAAGCCCAGATGCGCGCCGTGCAATGCATCTGCCAGGAATACCGCTTCGCGCTCCAGGACGCCTGCCGCATCGCCCTGGCCGAAACCGTCGCCGCCCGCCTCGGCCGCCTGCTCCTCGAACTCGGCCATCAGATCGGCGAACACCTCGACAGCGGAGCCTTCCGCTTCCCGCTGCTCCTTACCCACGAAGAGATGGCCTCCATGGCCTGCACCACCCGCGAAACCGTCACCCGCACCCTCGGCCAGTTCCGCAAGGAAGGCTGGATCAGCATCGAGGACTCGATCATCACCGTCCACCAGCCGGAACGCCTCCAGGCCCTTATCTAGCGTCGCGCGTCGTCGGTTTTTGATCGTGACAGTAAGCCAGGCGCAAAGCCCGCGAAGCGGCGCAAGACAAAGACAGGCGGCAAAGCCCGCGAAGCGGGCGCAAGACAGTAGCCCCAGGCGTAAGCCTGGGGAATGCGGTTGAATGTGGCAGACCCAGCCCCCGCAGGGGGCGGAAGAGAGAGCCTTCGCAGATGCTGCCGCCGGCAACGATAATCGGCGCTCCTGCATGACCCACCACACCAGCGAGGGTACCCCGGGTTCCCCGATTCTGGGACCCGATCCGCTCTCCCAATCCCTTCCTCCCCGTCCAAACATCCGGACAAAGCGCTAAAATCAAGGCATGGAGTCCCAGTTTAAGATGATTCGTAGGATTCTCTTTTTCCCTGCCCTTTTGTTTGCCTGCTGCGCTGTTTTCGCCCAGACCGCCGCGCCGGCCCAGGGATTGGATCCAGCCACGCCTCCTTCCGCCAGGCCGGTCGCCTCGACCGCCACTTCTGACGTCAGCCCGGAGATCAAGGAATTTCAGAAGATCGAGGACACCTGGTCCAACGCCATCAACTCCCGCGACCAGTACAGCCTTGAGCTCGTCCTTTCCCCGCTGTTCGTGGATGTTTCCGCCAGCGGCGACATCACCACCCGCAATCAGCAACTGGCCCAGCTCATCACCGGCGAAGACAAGACCATGCACCTCGAGCAGAAGGTCATCACCGTGCGCATGCTGGGAGACACCGCGGTGGTCAACGGCACCTACGTGCTCCACCACAAAACCGCCTCCGGCCAGGTGGATGAAAAAGGCGTCTTTACCCATGTCTTCGAACGTCTGCGCGGCGGCTGGGTCTGCGTGAATTGTCAGCGCACGTTGCTTCGCGAAGACGCCCCGGGAAAGAAGAAGAAACCATCCTCCGACGCCGAAATGCCTTTCCACATCCCCCTGTTCTCCCGCAGCGAGAAGAAGGATCAATAACCCCCTAGACCTTGTTCCTTGTTCCCTTTTTCCCTCGTTCCCTCGTTCCCTTGTTCCCTCGGTCCCTCGTTCCCTCGTTCCCTCGTTCCCTTGTTCCCTCGGTCCCTCGTTCCCTCGTTCCCTGTCTTTCTCACCGGTTGTACTTCTTCAGCACCCGCTGCAACTGCTCGTGTGGCAGCGCTACGACCGTGTGCCCGTCGATCCCGGTCATGGTTTTGGCGCCCACCATGGCATTTACGATCGCCTCCTCTGTTGCCTCCACCGTGGCCGTAAACAACGGCGTGATGCGATCGTTCGAGACGGTATGCACGATGTTCGGGCCCGGCGCCGCATCGGCATATGGATTCGCGGTGGAGAAGGCGATGAAAATGTCGCCCGAACTGTTCCCCGAAACCGAACCGGTGCGCGCCAATCCTAGCGCCGCGCGCTTCGCCAGCCGCTTCAACTGATGCGGTAGCAGCGGCGCATCGGTGGCAATGACAATGATGATCGACCCCACGTCGCCCTGCGCTTCGCTTCCCGGCAAAATGCCCCGTGCCCCGTCTTCGCGACTTTTTTCTGTCGCGAAGGCGGGACGCAACGAATCCGAACCCTCTGCGTGCTGCGCTTCCTCGGGAATCTCCTTCCCCACCGGAACGCCGGCAATCATCAACTGCGGCCGGCGCCCGCAGTTGCACTGCACCAGAACCCCCACCGTATAGCCGCCGTCTTCGCCGGTCAGTATCCGCGACGCCGTCCCCGTCCCGCCTTTAAAGCCGTAGCACACCATCCCCGTGCCGCCGCCCGAATTGCCTTCGGCCACCGCCCCGCTCCTGGCCGCATTCAGCGCCGCCAAGGCGTCGTCCGGCTTCACATGAAAGCCGTTGATGTCGTTCAGGTAGCCGTCCCAGGTCTCCGCCACAACCGGCAATGACCACGGCTGCCGCAGCGCTTTCTGCTTCACCTGCCAACCGATGATCGCGTCGCGCACCGTGCCCACGCTGTGAGTGTTGGTCAGCGCAACCGGGCCCTCCAGGAAGCCCGACTCCTCCAACCAGGTGGTTCCGGTCATCTCTCCGTTGCCGTTCAGGCTGAACCAGCCGGCGTAAACGGGGTCGTGGTTTTCGCGCCCCCGCGGGAAGATCACGGTCACGCCGGTCCGCACCGGACCTTCACCCTCCTTGAGCGCGCCCTCGCCGCGAATCAACGTGGTCGATCCCACTTCCACCCCGCGCACGTCGGTGATGGCGTTCAGCGGCCCCGGATGGCCATCGAACGGCACACCCAGGTCCCGGGCACGAACAGAAGCCGCGTTTTGGGCGATGGTCACGGCTGCACACACCACGCTGAAAACTGGACCAAGCAGAATCGAATGCGGACGCATACGCCACTTTATATCAGGCGATTGAGAAACCGGATCCCGGGCTTTGGCGGCTTGGTCCTGAACGCGGGTGCGGGCCGGGTGCGCGGGTGGCAGGTGCGGGTGCGCGGGTGGCGGGTGCGCGGGTGGCGGGTGCCCCACCCTGGCTCTGCTAAGGTGGGGGCGTATTGAATCTCGGGATGATGTCTGATCCGAGCCCCAA
Source organism: uncultured Acidobacteriota bacterium (assembly GCA_963720105.1). GTDB lineage: Bacteria > Acidobacteriota > Terriglobia > Terriglobales > Acidobacteriaceae > Telmatobacter. The sequence goes on from CAVREL010000066.1 coordinate 124,283, forward strand.
AGCCCGCGCAGCGGGCATCAGATGGTAGCCCCAGGCGCGAGCCTGGGGAAAGTGATTGATTTGAGTAGATTCAGCCCCCGCAGGGGGCGAAAGAAACATGGAACAGCTCTCAAAGCCAAAAGAACCGGCAATGACGGCTGCACGAGGGTTGGGTCTCATTGGTATTTGGGATATTCAAGACCAGCTCACGCAGTCGCGCTCAACTGGCCCGCAGCCCCGGTGCGCCGCGCGCCCTGCAGCTTGATCGACACGTGCACCAGGGTGAGCGCCGCCGGCGTCACCCCCGGAATACGGCTGGCCTGCCCGATCGTGCCCGGCCGGATCCGCTCCAGCTTTTCGCGCATTTCCCGCGAAAGCCCGCTGATGGCGCCGTATTCCAGCCACTCGGGAATGCTCACCGCCTCTGCTGCCTTCAGCTTCTCGATCGATTTCTTCTGCTGATCCAGATAGCCGGCGAACTTGATCTCCGTCTCCACCGCCCGTGCCTCGTTGCGCATCGCCGCCCGCGCAATTCTCAAATGGCTGTCATCCTGAGCGGAGTCCGCATCAGCGGACGCAGTCGAAGGATCTGCGTTTGCACTCGCAGCCCATTCCCGCAGCAACGGCTCGTTCGCCAGGTCGTCGCGGACCGCTCTCAGAACCGGCTCGATGCTCACTTCAGGCCGCTTGAGCAGTTGCGCCCAGGTCAGCCCCGCCACCGCGCTCAACCCCTCCAGCCCGGCGGCGGCCAATTGCTCGCTGGTCGGCTTGCGCACCTTCAGCAGCCGCTCCAGCGCCGTCATGCGCGCCTGTTTCCGCTCGTACTCGGCCCACACCTGGTCGTTAATCAGGCCCAGCCGCCGCCCATGCGGCGTCAACCGTCGGTCGGCGTTGTCGATCCGCAAATGCAGCCGGAACTCGGCCCGCGACGTAAACATTCGGTACGGCTCATTGGTGCCCTTCGAGATCAGGTCGTCGATCAGGATCCCGGTATAACCCTCCGTCCGGTCCATCGTGAACGGCGGCTCGCCTTTCAGCCAGAGCGCGGCATTGATGCCGGCCATAATGCCCTGGCAGGCCGCTTCTTCGTATCCGCTGGTGCCGTTGATCTGGCCGGCCAGGTACAGCCCCTCCATGCTCTTCACCCTGAGACGTGCGGTCCAGCTCCGTCGCGTCCACGCTGTCGTACTCGATCGCGTAGCCGGGACGCAGCATCTCCGCCTGGTCCAGCCCGGGAATCGAGTGCACAATCTGCCACTGCACCTCCATGGGCAAGCGAGGTGGACATGCCGTTCACGTAAACCTCGTGCGTATTCAGCCCCTCGGGCTCAAGAAAGAACTGGTGCTGGCTCTTGTCCGGGAACTTCACCACCTTGTCCTCGATCGACGGGCAGTAACGCGGCCCGATGCCCGAGATCTGCCCCGAGTACATCGCCGACCGGTGCACGTTCTCGCGGATCAGCCGCAGCGTTTCAGGAGTGGTGAACGCGATGTGGCAGCTCACCTGCGGCTGCGCGATCTTCTTTGTCCGGAAGCTGAACGGCGTGGGATCGGCGTCCCCCGGCTGCTCTTCGAAGGCCTTCCAGTCGATGGTGCGGCCGTCGAGCCGCGGCGGTGTTCCGGTCTTCAGCCGGCAAGTCCGCAGCCCCAGCCGGCGCAGGGCCTCGCCCAGCAAAACCGACGCCGGCTCCCCGCTTCGCCCCGCCGGGTACCGCTCCTCTCCGCAGTGAATCAGCCCATTGAGAAACGTCCCGGTGGTAATGATCGTGGCCCCCGCCATCAGCCTCCGCCCATCTCTCAGCTTCAACCCCACCACGCGGCGACGTGGCCTGATCTCTGATCTCTGATCTCTGATCTCTCCTTCCCGTTCCATCGGTCCCTCGGTCCCTTGGTCCCTGTCTTCCTGTTCCCTCGGTCCCTCGGTCCCTTGGTCCCTGCCGTCCCGTTCCCTTGTTCCCTCGGTCCCTAGGTCCCTCTCGTCGAAGACGAGGTCCACGACTTCCGCCTGCCGGATATGCAGTCCCGGCTGGCTTTCCAGCACCTCCCGCATCTTCACCCGGTAGAGCGCCTTGTCGCATTGCGCCCGCGGGCTCCAGACCGCCGGTCCGCGCGAGGTGTTCAGCAACCGGAACTGGATCCCAACCGCGTCCGCCACCTCGCCCATGATCCCGCCCAGGGCGTCCACTTCGCGCACCAGGTGACCCTTGGCCACGCCCCCCACCGCCGGGTTGCAGCTCATCTGCGCGATCAGGTCCATATTCATGGTGATGAGGGCGGTCCTGAGGCCCATGCGCGCGGCCGCCATAGCCGCCTCGCACCCCGCGTGCCCCGCGCCCACCACCGCGACATCGTATTGCTCAGTGAAAGCCATCCAAGCTTATTGTACGGATTGGACGGGTGTCAGTGCGCAGGAACCGGGTCTGATCACTGACCACTGGCTTCCCAGTTGACCAACCGGTGCCCCCTTGTCCCATCGCAAAAAACCGGCACCCGAACCGGTGGTAGGATGCACACTATGTACGCATCTCACCCCGTAGTCGAGGAGGGATTGCCGCATGGGATCATTCGACCTGCCGTGGGAGCCGCAGCCAACTGCCGGGCCCGCTTCCCCGGAAACCACTGAAAATCAACCACGTCCGCCGATCCAGTCGCCTCAAGAACTTGCCGAAGAAAGCCGCAAGATCCGCCGCTTTCAGACGGTGATGAGCATGGTGACCCAGGTGATCGCGCAGGACCCCACGGTCACCGTCGAACAGGCCTCGGAAATGGTCGCCGACACCCGCCGCCTGGCGCTGTCCATGTTCCCCGACAAGGAGCTGGCCTTCAACATGATCTACTGGCCCCGCCTCCAGCGCCTTATGCGCGAGCGCTACCGGATGCAGTGACTGCCAGTGGCAACTGGCTAATGGGCATCGTAGATTTGCGAACCGTCATGCCAGAACCAGGAGCAAAAGCTCGCCATGCGGGCTCAGATGGTAGCCCCAGGCGTAAGCCTGGGGACTGCGGTTCCATGGAATAAGTCCAGCCCCCGCAGGGGGCGGAAGAAACACATGCAATTGCCACCGACATCCTCCGCAACTAGCGGACGTGGCTAGGGTTGGTTACGTCGGTAAGAGAATTTCAATTTCTCTTTACCATGCAACCCCGAATTCCCGCATCGGACTAGACAGCATCCCCATTCCCCATACCTAGAGGTCCCATCCGGGGATGCCCTTGGAGGATACAGATGAAGCCAGGTCTTATACTTTCCGCGGCAGCTCTTGCCCTGGTGAGCCTTTCCCTTTCCGCCCAACAGGCCACGGCAGTGGCCGCGCAAAGCACCTCAGCGTCCACATCCGGCGTTTCGGCCAGCCAGTCAGCCAATACAGACGCCCAGGCCGGCCCGGCCTCGGCCCAGGCAAACGGTTCCGCGTCGGCCAGTGCTGGAATGCGGCCGGTCAACACCGAGCTGGTAGGCAGACTCGACTCAAAATCAGCCAAGGCCGGTGATGCAGTCGTGGTAAAGACCACCGAGAAAGTGAGAACCGCCGAAGGCCTGGTGATTCCCAAGGGATCGCGGCTGATCGGGCACGTCGCTGCGGTGCAGGCCCACGGATCCGGCCAGGCCGACTCCGCCATGAGCCTGGTCTTCGATCGCGCCGAGTTGAAAGGCGGTCAGAACGTCGCCATCCATTCGGTCATCGAAACCGTGGCCCCCCCGGTCAATGCTGCGGCCGCAGGTTCGCTCGACAGTGACAGCTCTCTGGCCATGGCCGCGCCCGCGGGCGGCGCGCGCAGCGGAGGCGGACGCCTCGGCGGCGGACTGGTGGGGGGAACCCTCAGCTCGACCAGCTCAGTCGCAGGCGGCGCCACATCCAACCTGGGCGCCACGACCGCGGGCGCGGGCTCCACGTTCGGCTCAACCACCTCCGGCGCGCTTCACTCTACCTCGGGATTGGCAGGAAACGCGACCTCAGGCGTTGGCGGAAATTTGAACGCCACCACGGGCGCCACCGGCGCCCTTACCGCCCATGCCACGGGAATTCCCGGCGTGATGCTGGCCGGCAACGTCTCCAGCTCCTCCTCCGGAACCCTGACCGCCTCGCGCAAAAACATTCACCTCGACTCAGGAACGCAGATGCTCATGGGCCTATCGAGCACCGTAGCGCGATAACACAAGTGATCAGTGTTCAATTCGACGGTGATTGCTGATCCGAGAACAAAGCCCGCAAAGCGGGCGTCAGACGGTAGCCCCAGGCGCGAGCCTGGGGAACCCTGACAATTTACGAATGCCCAGCCCCGCAGGGGCGTAAGAAACGAAGCTGCAACTTTTGGTCAACCGATAATCGTCAATTCTTGCGATGCAGCTCTCCAGCTTCTGATCACTGACCACTGTCATTTACTCTCATTCCCCGCCAGCCGGAACGTAATCGTCCCCCAGAACAGCCGCGCGCGCATCTGCACCGGCAGATGCTTGTCGTCATCCGTGTACCAGATCCATATATTCCCGCGGTTCTTCACCACGCCCGCATCGGCCGTAGGCTGCACGCGGACCGTCTTGAACGTTCCCATCGGCGTCTTGATCTCTTCCCGGCCCTCCACCTTCATCGTCACCGCCACCGTGTGCAGTGCGTCCACCACCGGGATCACGAACGATTTCCCCACCTCCATCGGCTGCGACGAGGCGTAAAACATCCCCGAGAGCAGATCGGTGATGCACCCCGGTATAGGCGTCTCCACGTGCTTCACCTGGTTTCTCGAAACGTTCTTCTCGTCCAGGATCGATTTCAGCTGCGTGTAATCGAGCTTTAGCGTCGAATTTACCTGCCGCCGGCCCTCCGCCGTCTGCTTGTCGAACTCCGCGGTGCAGCCGGTGTTGCGGTCAAACGTCGATTGGAAATGGTCGCTGACGTGGAAAAGGAGATTGATCGCTCCGCTGGTGTCGGCGTTGGCACTGAGGTGTTCCGCATCTCCAGCCGCTTCAAAATGCACCACCGCCGTTCCGGCGGGAAACACCCGCCAGTCCACGGAGTAGTTCAGGGTCTGCTTCTGCGGAAAGCTGAACCCGGCCCGCGGCGCAGGCAAGGGGGGAATCTGCTGACCGCATGCGGCCACGGCGCCAGCCAGCGCGGCAAAAACGAGGGCTGCAGTCGTACGCTTTTTCACCGGCAGGCGTAACTCCTTATGTTTGACGGTCAAGGCTCGTTGCGGCGGGGCCCCCGCGGACCCGGGGTCCCCAAGAAGCGATTTGTGCTTCTTGGGGTGGACGAACAGGTCTTCGTCTGCGGGGTGGCTCGCCTTCAGGGCCGCCCGTGGAGGATGAATGTGATAACCGGCCGGAGAAAAGCCAGGCTCAAGTACAGCAAAATGACCCCTAGAAGAGCATTGTACTCGCGGTGTTTCAGGTAGAGCGCCAGCGAGAACCGGCCCGAACTCCCTTCGGTACCGCGTCCGGGTGTCAGTCGGGGAAGAAGCCTCGGGACCCGCCGGCAATACTCGTCGAACCCTGAGAACGTGGCCCGCAGAAATCGCTCTTCCCCGGCAATCACGGGAACGTAAATGATCAGGAAGCCAATGGCCAGCACCAGCGCCACCGGCCAGCTCAACAGCGCCGCCGCAAATCCGGCCGCCATCAGCATCGAGCCGAGATACAGCGGGTTGCGCGTGTGGGCGTACGGTCCGCTGGTGGTAAGCTCTTCGTTCTTTTTCACATATCCGGAAGCATAGGCGCGCAGCCATAACCCCGGAATCACCAGGACCAGGCTCCAGGCCATCGCGCTCGGCCGCGGCGCGCGCCGCCACAGCTCGAACAGGTACAGCGCCGCGGTCACAAAGCCCAGCGGCACGCGAATGCGCCGCGCTACGCGCTGCCACCGGGTGATCCAGTCGGCGGTGGCCGCCTGCTCCGCCCCGCTCACCGCACCGCCTGTTCGGCCAGCAATTCATCGGCTGCCTGGATCACGGCTTCGGGCGTAATCGTCAATAAACCCGCCTCCGGCTCCGCACGGCGGCTGTGGTCGCGGCGGCTGTTGGGACTGCGCAGCACCCGCGAACTCGTGCCGAATGGGCCATTGCGCGCCGGATCGGTGGGACCATAGATTCCCACCACCGGCCTGCCCAGGGCGCAGGCCAGGTGGAGCGGCCCGGTATCTCCGGCGATCACCAGCGCCACCCGCCGTGTAAGGGCGATCAGCTGGGCCACCGAGCAGTTGACCGGCAGCGCAGCGCCGCCCGACTGCGCCGCGATGGCCTCGGCCAGCGGCTCCTCGCCCGGCCCCGCGTTCAGCAGCACCCGCATTCCACGCCCCGCCAGGGTCACAGCTACGGCGGCGTATCTCTCCACCGGCCAGCGTTTTGCGCCCCAGCCTGCCCCCGGGTTTAGCAGCACCGCCGGCTCGTGCCCCGCCGCCGAAAGCAGTGCATCGCACCACCCTTCGGCGGCCGTATCCACGGGCAGCCACGGCTGCACGGCCATCAGGTCATCGCCGGCTACGGCGGCCGCCAGTTCCATGTCCTGCTCGATCACGTGAGCGCCCCGGGTGGCAACGCGCTCGGTGAAAAACCACCGGGCCCCCCATTCCCGTGGACGCGCTTCGCCGATTCGCCGCCGGATGCCGCTCATCCTGGCCACCGCCGCTGACCGGACAGCACCCTGGAAATCCAGCACCGCGTCGTAATGACACTCCCGCAACGCCCCGCGCAAGCTCCGGATTTCACTCCGTGTATCCGGGCTGAACGGGTGGTGGCGCCAGGCCTTGGTGGAGGCCAGGTGCAGCCGATCGACCACCGGCTGCGCCGACCCGAGGCCTGGATTCGACACATCGCAATTAGCCGTGAGCAGGGCGCACCACGCCGGCTCGATCACCCAGTCGATGACCCACGCCGGATGGGCCTGCCGCAGCGCCGTCACCGCCGGCAGCGCGTGCAGCACGTCCCCCATGGCTCCCAGACGGACCACGAGCAGGCGGTACTTGGATTGCGTGTGCAAAATTCGATTTTCTCATACAGATAGACGGAAACTGGCGTCGTTAAGCCGACGTGCGAGCCACCCAAGAGCCTCATCCTCGTCCTGAATCTCGATTCGCAACCCGGCAACGAGGAATTGAAAATCCCCGTGCCCCATCTTCGCGACGCTTTTTGTCGCGAAGGTGGGAAACCACGAACCCCCGCCCTCCGCCCCGTGCCCCATCTTCGCGACGTTTTTTGTCGCGAAGGTGGGAGACCACGAACCCCCGTCCACCCTCTCCAGCCTGATCTCGTCCTTCTGGGTCGTAACCAGCGAGTTCGCCCCGACACCATTCGCCACCCGCACCAGCCGTTCCATATCGCGCGCCGTGTACCGGTGATGATCCCGGAACGCGATGCGCGCCGCAATCCGTAGCCCCGCCTCCTCAAGCCCCGCAAAGAACTGCTCCGGCCGCGCAATCCCGCAAAAAGCCACCACCGGCCCATCCACCTGCGGAACCTCCATCCGCCGATGCAGCCGCCACACCGGCCCGTTCCAGCCCCATGCGCGCAGTTCGCTCTCCAATCCCGCCTCGTTTGCGGGGATCGCAATGACATCCGCACGTTCCGCCGCCCTCCGCGGCTCGCGGAGATTCCCCGCCGGCAGGAGCCGAGCGTGCCAATCCTCGCGATTGAGCAGCAGAATATCCACATCGCGGTGAAGCTGCCGGTGCTGGAATCCGTCGTCGAGGATGTGAACGCACCCATGCCTTGTAACAGGGCACGACTTCAGTCGTGCCGAATTGGTCTCCAAATGATCCCGGGCTTTAGCCCCCGAGGGCGGAAAAACCTCCTGCTCCGGGCTGCTTTGAAAGGGCACGACTTCAGTCGTGCCGCCCACCGATTCGAAATGATCCCGGGCTTTAGCCCCTGAGGGAAGCCTCTCCGCCATCACCCCCGCCTCGTACCGCTCTGCGGCCACGTACACCGGCACGCCCGCTTCGCGCGCCATCAGCACCGGCTCGTCGCCGAATTCCTCCTGACTCCCTGCCGGGTCCACCTGCGCAGGCGCGGTCGTTCGTCGCCCGTACCCCCGCGAAAGCACATCCACCGCAAAACCGCGCGCCCAGAGAGCCTTCGCCAACGCAATCGCGAACGGCGTCTTCCCCGCCCCGCCGGTGGACAAGTTCCCAATGCTGATCACCGGAGACCCCAGGCGCCGCACCCGCTCCCAGCCACGCCGCAGCCGCAATTCGCGAATCGTAAGCCCCAGGCGATAGGCCGGAGTGAGCGGGAGAAGCAAATCTCGGAAAGCCGTGGGGCGCATGGGAATGTCAACGCTCCTTGGCATCATCGTCGACGCGGATGGTGAATGCGGAGCCGTCGAACTTAATCCCCGACTTGGGGTCATTCGCCGCTTCCTGGAGTTCCTGCCAAAGCTTCTCGTGAAGAAGGCTGTCGGGCCCTAATCGATCACGCCACACATCAGTGTGATCGACGATCTCCTTAGCTTGGGCGAGTCCGAGCCCGTATAAACTGCGCAAAACTTTGATCGAATCAATCTTGTCCAGCCCCCTTGCCCGGAGAAAGGCAAGAACCCCCTCAGTCTCCGCGCCGGATTCCTTCATCCGGCGCGCCTCTTGTTCGATCGCTGGGTCCACAGGTTTCGGGGTGAAGGTGGCCGGCAAAGGCGGAGCCAAGATACTTTGGATCGCCTCCACGCACCGCCCCGTCGCCCCGGCCTGCTCGTCAAACACTTTCCTGCCCCGCCGCCCCATAGCGCGAGCCCTCTCCCCGTCGCTAAACAGCTCGATCAAAACCTCGAAAAAATCCCCCGGCGCCGCGATCCGCACCGCCTCATGCGCCAGCAGATCCTCCGTGATGGCCCGGAAGTTGGCATAATGCGGCCCCATCACGATCGGCACCCCGAACTGCGCCGGTTCCAGCGGATTGTGGCCGCCCGCCGGAACCAGGCTCCCTCCTACAAATGCCACCGTGGCCAGCGAATACACCGACGCCAGTTCCCCGATGGTGTCCAGCAGCAGGATCTCGCCTGGCCGCAGGGCATTCTGCGCATCAGGCGGCTGCTCCTTCCATGCCGACCGCCGGACCCACCGCACTCCCGACCGGTCCAGCAGCGCCGCCACCGCGCCGAACCGCTCCGGATGCCGCGGCGCCAGCACCATGGCCAGATCCGGGGTCCCCGCGGACAGGTCTTCGTCCGCGGGGTGAAGGTTCGGGGTCCCCGCGGACAGGTCTTCGTCCGCGGGGTGAAGGTTCGGGGTCCCCGCGGACAGGTCTTTGTCCGCGGAGTGGAGATTCGGATGGGCTTCCGCCAGCTTCGGCCAGGCCTCCAGCAGCGCCGCCTCTTCGCCCTCCAGCGTGCTGCCCGCCACCAGCAATCGCGCCGTCGCGGGCCGCAAAAGCCTGGTCACCTCCGCCTCCCGCGCCACCCGCACATCGAATTTCAGGTTCCCCGCCACGCTCACCGCCTCTGCCCTGCACCCCAACGCCCGCAACCGCTCCGCGTCGGTCTCGCTCTGCGCCAGGACCCGGCTCAGGCGTCGCAAAATCGGCCCCCACAGCCGCCCCAGCATCTGGTACCGCGGCCACGAGCGGTCGGAGATGCGGGCATTCACCACCGCCACCGGTATTCCCCGCCCGAAGCACTTCTGCAGCAGGTTAGGCCAGAATTCCGTCTCCGCCAGAACGAGTAGTTTAGGTCGCAAAGCCTTCAGGTACGCCCGAACTGCCCAGGGCAGGTCCAGCGGGCAATAAAAAACGCGCTCGGCGCCAAACCTCTCCCGCGCCAGCACCTGCCCGGTCCGGGTCGTCGTGGAAATCACCACCCGGTGATCGGGAAAGGACCGGTCGAGCTCGCCCACCAGCCGGCTTACCGCCAAAACCTCGCCCACCGACACGGCATGCAGCCAGATCACCGCCCGCCCCTCTGCCCGCTGACCTTCCGCCCACGCCCGCAGCTCCCGCCGCACCCGCCCCAGCCGCTCCTTTATTCCTTCCCGGTATTTTTGCCTGGTCGCCATCCGCCACAGCCACCACGGAGACCCGGCCAGAAGGGCCGCCAGCAGCGCCACATTGTAGAAAAAGATAACCATGCGAGACGGAATGAGGTTTTCCTGTGTCTAATTCCTCAAATGATACAGTCGTCGAGGACGAGGGTCTTCCGAGCGATGAAGATTGGGCAAGGTTTACCGCTTTTGATCATCTGGCTGGCGCTGCCGGCCGTGGCCACTGACCATGCCGCGCCACCCATCCAGCCGGCCACCGAGTTTGCCGCCGTCGAGGTCCACGAGAAAGAAAAGGTGGCCATCGCCGCCGATCCCTACGACACCAAGCAGAAGGAATCCATCTTTCGCGTCGACTACCTCGGCCACGGCGTCATGCCCATCCGCCTCATCATCACCAACAACAGCGACCGCCCGATTTCTTTGCGCGACGCCCGCATCCTCTTTCAGACCCGCTCCGGCGCCCGCATCCAGGCCGCCGAGCCCGAGGACATTGAGCGCCTGATGACTCGCAAGGAGCGGGAAGGCGGCCGCATCCCCATGCCCGGCCCCATCCCCGCCATCAAGCTCAAGCCCAAGGCCAGCAACAAGGATATCGAGGAAGACTTCAACCAGTTCGAGTACGGAGCCCTGGTCGTCGAGGCCCATACCACCCGCGCCGGGTTCCTCTTTTACGATGTTTCCCAGCTGGCCGACCCGCTCCACGGCTCCAAGCTCCACCTGCACAAGGTCATGGATGCCGACGGCCGCGAGCTCTTCTACTTCGAAATCCCCTTCGACAAGTACGTCCAATCAAAATCCAGCCAGATGAATTAGGCCTGTTCCCATATCCTGATGCCGGTTGCGTCATAAGCCGGGCTGGGAGAACGTGTCTTTAAAGGGCACGATCTACCCATGCCGCTTACTCGCGAATCGTGCCTTGAAAGGGCACGGATTTATCCGTGCCGGCCCAGTTCTTTGAGATCGCGGGCTTTAGCCCCTGAGGGATGTCCTGGCTGGGCTCCGCCGTATTACGTGCAACGAGTTTTCGTCCTGGTCCACGTTCCCAGTTGCCGGTGCGACAACTGATAGCTGACAACTGTGAACTACGAACTAAGAACTGAGACCCTATCCGTATACCCATTTCGTTGTATGACTTTCCCTGACTCAGTGTGCGACCCTAGAGGCACCAGCCCCTGGGCCATCTTTTGACTTGTCTCGGAAACTCCCGGGCATTCCTGTTGCATGGCTGGAAGAGGTAGGCGCGCATGTACATGCCGTATCTGATGTGTGGATATGCGGCGACGGTGATCCTGATGCTGGCAGGCTGCTACGCCATCTCCCGCACCGTCGCGGGATTGCGCGGCCTGCGCCTGCTGGTTTATGCGCTTGCCTGCGGCCTGTTTGGTGTTTTGCTTCTCGCTGTGCGTCCGGTCGCGCCGGCCTGGGCGACCATCCTCCTGGCCAACCTGGCGATCTTCATGTGCTGGCTATTCGTGTATTGCGCCACCGCCGAGATCCTGGCGGCTCGGCCGGCCTTTCTTCCCTGGGGAATCGGTCTGCTCGTGGTCGCCTTCGCGGCCATGCTGTACTTCACGTACCTCCGCCCGAACCTGGTCGCGCGCATTTTCGTCTGCAGCGGCTGCTTTGCCGCTTTTGCCGTCGCCCGCGGAGCGCTGCTGTTCGCCTATCGGGATCCGGTCGCCTATCCGGTGCGCTCTTCCGCGCTCCGGTCGCTCGTCAGGGCCCTCGCCTGGCTGCAGGTTCTCCTCGTGGCCCTGCAAATCGTGCGTGTCGGCCTCACCGCCATCTACCCGCCCTCCCAAATCGTGCACATGGACATGATCCAGGCCGGCTTTACCTACCTTACCCTGGTATTGAACGCGGGAGCCGGATTTGGTCTGACATGGCTGGCCCTCGGCATGCATCGCCAGGACCTGGACCGTCTCGCCCTCACCGATTCCCTCACCGGCCTGCTGAACCGCAGAGCGCTAGAGGAGATACTTACCCGCGAACTGGCCCGCACGAGTCGATCCAACCGATCCCTCACTGTCCTCCTGGTCGACATCGACCGGTTCAAGGAAGTGAACGACACCTGGGGCCACCAGGCCGGCGACCAGGTCATCCGCCACGTCGCCTCCGCCCTGCATAGCAGCCTGCGCCCCGGCGACGCGCTCTCCCGCTTCGGCGGCGAGGAGTTCGTCGTCCTGCTCCGCGATGCCACCCCCGGCCAATCCGAAGAAATCGCCGGCCGCCTCCGTGCCCGTATCGCCACCCTTGCCGGCCTTCCCGGCAGCGTCCGGTTGACCGTCAGCATCGGCGTGGCCTCCAGCTGCGCCGGCGACGACACCGGCGAATTACTCCGGCGCTGCGACGAAGCCATGTACCGCTCCAAACGCGCCGGCCGCAATCTGGTCACCGTCGACCGCTCCGGCGCCGGCCGTTCGAGCCCCTCCGCCGCCCAAGTTTCAGCGTAAATGGGAAACCGCTCCGTGCCCCATCTTCGCGACGCTTTGCAGTCGCGAAGGTGGGAAACCACGAACCCCCGCGCCTACCCGTAATATGTAGCCGACGCAGTATCCGTCTCCCAGATGGTGCACTCCTTCACCCGAACCCGCCCATTGGTCATCCCGGCGAGCTGCCGGCTGGTCTGATCGTAGAAATAGCGGGCGATATTCTCCGCTGAGGGATTCACCGTGGTAAACGGCTCCAGGTCATTGAGCATCTGGTGATCGATGCGGTCGATCACCGGGCGCATCACCTGTTTCAGCAGCTTGAAATCGACCAGCAGCCCGGCTTCGTCCAGCTCGGCGCCCGACAATGTGATGCGGACCTTGTAGTTGTGGCCGTGCGGGTTCTCGCACCGGCCATGGTAATTGCGAAGGTAATGGCCGGACGAGAATTCCCGTTCTACAGTGATTTCGTACATCAGCGTGCGCGCCCGCCTGCGGGAAAGAATCCCTCTGCTTCGATTCTAGTCGGGTGCCCCAGGTCCCCGGAGTTGGGACCTGGGAATTCTGACCTCGATGCGGGTGCCCCAGGTCCCCGCTTTTGGGACCTGGGAATCCTGACCTCGATGCGGGTGCCCCAGGTCCCCGCTTTTGGGACCTGGGAATCCTGACCTCGATGCGGGTGCCCCAGGTCCCCGCTTTTGGGACCTGGGATTCCTGACCTCGATGCGGGTGCCCCAGGTCCCCGCTTTTGGGACCTGGGATTCCCTACATCTCGCCCCGCTCCCGCCGCTTCCGCCGCGCCTCTCTGCGGGCCTCTTCGCTGTGCCGATCCACTTGTTCGAACAGGTTGCTCATCACTCCGATCAGCGCCGACGCCAGTCCCCCCAGCAGCAGGATCAGCGCCACCGTCCGCCACAGCGTTCCGTTGGCCGGCAAGCCCGGTTGAAAGCTCGACGGCACCAGCGACATGCCCCCCGAGAGCAGCGCGAAGAACAGCAGAACCCCGGCGAGAATGTAGAAGTTCCGAGACATACCCAGAGTCAGTGAACCCTGTTTGCGATTTTAAGCCGGGTGCTCCGTCCAAGCTCTGCTAGGGCGGGATCGGGACAACTACGCCGTGATATCGCCGCTCTCCATCAGCCCCACCCCGGCTGCAGCGAATTCCCTCTCCATGGCCGCCACCGATCCATTCAAATCGATGGCGCGGCAGGCATCGTGGATGATGATCGCCGGCAGACCCACTCGCCGGGCATCCAGCGCCGAATAGGCGGCGCAGTAGTCGTACGCCAGCCCGGCGATGAACACCCGGGTCAGCCCCCGTTCGCGCAGGTAGCCCGCCAGGCCGGTCGCGGTCCGGCGGTCGTTCTCGAAAAACGCCGAGTAGGAATCGATCTCCGGCCGGAATCCTTTACGCAAAACCAGTTCGGCGCGGCTCAATCCCAGCGCGGGATGAAACTCCGCGCCCCGCGTGCCCTGCACGCAGTGATCGGGCCACAGCGTCTGCTCGCCGTAGCTCACCTGTATCTGCTCGAAGGGATGTTTGCCGGGATGTGCGCTGGCAAATGAAAAATGCCGCGGCGAATGCCAGTCCTGGGTGAGAATGATGTGCTCGAATTTCGTCGCCATGCGATGAATGACAGGAATCACCGCGTCTCCATCCGGTACCGCCAGCGCCCCGCCCGGACAGAAGTCATTCTGCACATCGACGACCAGAAGAACGTCGTGAGAATGGATCTGCATGCCCGGCGCGCGCTTCCTCCTCTTCCTAGTCTAAAGAAGCCAGGCAGGGCCTGAAGTCTCAGGGCTGACTTGCTAAGAAGAAACAAAACTCCGTGCCCCGTCTTCGCGACTTCTTTCTGTCGCGAAGGCGGGAAACCACGAACCCCAACCGTGTCACGTATCATCCACCGCTCTGGCCCGAGTTCACTTCTTCGACTCCGCCGTGTTCAGCCGCAAAAACCGCGCCGCATTGTTATACAGGATGTCCCGCTTCTGCTCGGGAGTCAGGTAATCCGCGTTCTGAATGATGGGCTTGCCGATAGCTATGCCGCGTCTACCATTTCGATGCGGAGCCGCTTTCCGATTGCCCGCGCAGCTCTGGCAATGGTTTGAAGGTGTACAGCGCTGTTTTCAGGGTCAAGAAGTCGATCAAGCTGTGAGCGGCTGGTGCCGATGCGTTCGGCCATTGCCTTTTTGCTTAACTTGGCGGCTTTCATGGCTTCCGACAACTGCCAGGCGATGACGCGCTTGATTGCCGCGGCATCGACCTCGTCGCCGGGTGCCCCGGGTCCCCGGGCCGATGCGTTCGGCCATTGCCTTTTTGCTTAACTTGGCGGCTTTCATGGCTTCCGACAACTGCCAGGCGATGACGCGCTTGATTGCCGCGGCATCGACCTCGTCGCCGGGTGCCCCGGGTCCCCGGTTTTGGGACCTGGGAACCACTCCCCATCCGACGCACCCGTCAAGCCACTTCGCTTCTTCACCCTGATTCTAAACACCTTGCATTTGCAGATAATTACCCGCTTTCGGCGCACAATCATCCCAGACTCGAAGTGAGTCCGCTTCGGAGCACCATAGAAACGAAAGCGTTCGGGCAAATATGGCTCCTGCCGCGCACCAAAGTTACACCCTAAGGTACCGGGAAGACCCTACCCCCTCCCCCGCAGGCCCTCGAACTCGGTAGGTATCCCGACTAAGTCCTTTCCTGAGAGAACTCTGCGGGTAACTGCTTTGCTACCAGAATCCTGCACCGAAATTGCTGCTCTAATTTACTGAAAACAAGTAACTTCCGTACAGAGTCCGGGGAGGGGGGAGGGGGTCCCAGTGGGGGTACGGACCGGGCACATCCCTGACAGAACATACCGGGGACATTCCTGAATGCTCTGGCTGGTTCTTCCCGAGCCTGTTACTTACGTCCATCCCCCTCTGCGGCGAAGAATCTCTCCACATCGCCGATGTTGGTCGTCATCCGGTAGGGCGGCAGGCTTTGCAAGAATGCCTGCCCATAACGCTGCCGCCGTATGCGCGGGTCGAGCAGCACCAGGACGCCGCGATCCTCGAGCGAGCGGATCAGCCGCCCGAAGCCCTGTTTCAGCGTCAACACCGCTTCGGGAACCTGGTAATCGAAGAACGGCCTGCCGCCCGCCTCTTCGATGACCTTCATCCGCGCCTGCACCACGGGATCGCTGGGCACCGCGAACGGCAGCCGGTCGATGATGACGCAACTCAGCGCCTCGCCCTGCACATCCACGCCCTGCCAGAAGCTGGCCGTGCCGAACAGCACCGCGTTGGGCGTCGACCGGAACTGCTCCAGCAACGCTTTGCGGGGCGCATTGCCGTGCAGCAGGATGGGATAGTCGAGCACCGGCAGCAGGCGCTCGTACAGGTCGCGCATCTGGCTGTAGCTGGTGAACAGGCAGAATGCCCGCCCTCGCGTGATCTCCAGCACCCGCTGGATGCAGCGCGCCGCGGCCTCGGGAAATTCAGCATCGCGCGGATCGGGCATCTCCGGAGGCAAGTAGAGCAACGCCTGCTCGCCATAGCGGAAATGCGACGGCACCACCAGTTCGCGCGCCTCCTTCAATCCCAGCCGCCGCCGCAGGTGCTCGAATCCGCCCTGCACGGTGAGCGTTGCCGACGTGAGCACCACCGTGGGAATCGTCTCGAACACCAGTTCCGACAGCAGTTCCGAAACGTCGATCGGCGTGGCCTGCACGAACGTGTTCCTCGACTGCGATCGTCCCGGCCGCCCCACCGGCCCGTTGCGATCGCCGCCGTAAACACGCCGCTCCAGCCAATACACGGTGTTGTTCGCATGCGACTCCAGCAGAAACTCCAGCTCCGACCGGAGGCGCCCCACGCGCTTGCGCAATCCGGGCGCCTCCTCAACGTTCTTCAGCCCTTCCATTTCGGCTTCCAGCCGCCGCAGCGTCGCGGTTACGCTCAGGTACAAGTCCCCCGAGCTCTCCAGGAACTCCTCGCGGCCCGCAAAGGGCTGCCGCCCGTCGCCGGTCATCGGCAGGGCCGAAAAGAACAGACGCGCGCGCTCGCGAAGCTGCTGGGTAAGGCCGGGCATGTTCTCGGTACCCTCCTTGCCGCGCAGCATCGTGTCCGTGTCGCGGGCCAGTTCCTCAAACCGGATATTGCTGACCGAGAGACCGAAATAACTGGAGGCCACCTCTTCCAGTTCATGGGCCTCGTCAAAGACCACCGCCGCGGCCTCGGGCAGCACGCCCGCATCGGGCGCTCCCGCCGCCTCGCGCTTCACCGCCAGATCGGCAAAGAACAGGTGGTGATTGACGATGATGATGTCCGACTCGAGCGCCTTGCGCCGCATCTCGGTGATGAAGCAGCGGCGATAGTCGGGGCACGTGGAGCCCAGGCAGGCGTCGGAGCGCGCATCGAGCTTTGCCCACAGCGCGCTGGCTTCCGGCAGCCCGGCAATCTCCGACCGGTCGCCGGTCTCGGTGGTCTGCTCCCACTCGGCGATCTGCCGGTACTGGTCGATCTCTTCCAGCCCGGTAAGAATCGGCTGGTTGCGAAGGGTCACCAGCTTGTGCCGGCACAGGTAATTGGCGCGCCCTTTCATGTAGCAGACGCGCAGGTCGCCCAGCAGCGACTCCAGGAACGGAACGTCGCGAAAATAGAGCTGGTCCTGGAGCGCCTTGGTGCCGGTGGAAACAATCACCCGCTGTCCCGTGCGCAGGGCGGGCAGCAGGTAAGCCAGGGTTTTGCCGGTGCCGGTGCCGGCTTCCACGATCAGGTGGCGGCGCTCCGCCAGCGCCCGCTCCACCGCTTTGGCCATCTCCAGTTGGCCGGGGCGGTATTCATAGGGCAGCGGCGACCGCGCCAGGATCCCGCCGGGCGCAAAAAACTCGTGCAGGGTCGGCAGGGCCCGGGTTGAGATTTCGGTAGAAGGCATGGAACCGGCTGCTTCCATCATAGTGACAACGGCCTGGCCGGACATCGAATCCATATAGCCCCAGCCGCGCGTCTGCAATCCAAATCCGAGATCGCTTTGTAACAGGACCCGACTTCAGAGGCTGCGGAAAAACTCGTTACGGGATGTGCTTTGTAACAGGGCACGACTTCAGTCGTGCCGCAAGTGGCCCAAAATCAACGCGGGCTTTAGCCCCTGCTATGCTCGCCCGCGCAATTTCGCTGCACATTCCCCGTTTTTCCGCAGCCTCTTCAGTCGGGCCGATACGCACAACAAAACGTGTCGGGCTTTAGCCCCTGAGGGATGTTCCTTAGGTCGTCCCGCTCCTGATTCGGTGTTTTTCCGCAGCCTCTGCAGTCCAAATCATCTTGGCTGATCCGACGATGCGCGCTATGTTAGTGAGTGACTTGATCTTTCGCGATCCGCGCCTGGAACACTTGCCCTAATTGAGTAAAGTCATATTGTTTTGCCGCCGCAGGACCGGAAGCATTCTTAGACCAAATCGGAGAATCTCACCCAAGCCTCATCCGAGCCTGTCATGAGCGGTACCTCTATCGCTGTACGAGTCACAGGTCGAACCACTTTCGCGAAGAGTCTTTCCATCGCGATAGGGGCGGTGGTGTGCCTGCACCTTCTCGTGTTGCTGATCATGCGGCCGGCTCCCGTGGCATTGTCGCGCTATCTCACCGCGGCCGTGCCCCTTCTGGCCGGCATCGCCTGCATCTGGCGGGCGCGGCGGTTGCCCCCGCGGGAGCGGCCCATGTGGCTCTGGTCCAGCGCGGGGCTGTTCCTGTGGGCGCTGGCGCACGCCGTTGAAATCTTAGTCGGCCATTCCAACGCGGCCAGCTCTCTCTCCGTCGATGCCTCTGACTTTATCTACCTGGCGGCCACATTTCCGCTGCTCCTTGCCCTCTCCACCACGCGCGAGACCGAATCGCTCCGCACGGTTTTTGCCCTCAACCTGGTCCAGATCGCGCTGGCCCTGGTGCTGAGCTACGCCCTCCTGTATCGCATGTCGATGAGCCGCGCAGCGGCCAGCACAGTGATGGGGAGAGTCTACGGAGCTGCCTGTCTTCTGCTGGCGTTCATGGCATTGCTGAGGATGTTCACCTGGTCTTCCACCGAGGAGCGCCAGGGCGTCCGCTGGGTGGGCATCGTTCTCTGGACCTACCTGCCCATCGAGATCGGGATGGATTACGCCACCGCGCGCTGGAATCTGCATGCCGGGACCGTCTTCGATCTATTGTGGAGCATTCCATTTCTGCTGGGAGGCTGGGGGGCTGTCCAAATGCCGATCTCGCACCCAGGATCCGGCGAGCAGGGCGCCGCCAATCGCGTTCGGCCGGCAGTCGAAGCAATGTGTCCCATGCTCATCACTGCCGGCATCTTCGCGCTGGCCGCGTCCATCACGCGACAGCACCCGGTTCTGGGACTCTCGGCGATCTTCGCGCTCCTGGCCATCCAGGGCGTCCAGGCTGCCGTCGTGCGGTTGAATTACCTTTCTGGCCGCAACCTGCTCCTGGAACGCGA
This sequence comes from uncultured Acidobacteriota bacterium, assembly GCA_963720105.1. Classification (GTDB taxonomy): domain Bacteria; phylum Acidobacteriota; class Terriglobia; order Terriglobales; family Acidobacteriaceae; genus Telmatobacter. Next base: position 143,113 of record CAVREL010000066.1, read on the forward strand.
ACAGGATCTGCGCGAAATGAACGCTCAGCTCCGCCAAATGTCCATGGAAGATCCCCTCACCTGCATTGCCAATCGCCGCCGTTTCGAGAACGCCCTCGAACTCTCCTGGCGCCGCGGAGCCCGACGGGGACGGCCGATCACGCTCCTCATGCTTGATGTGGACTTTTTCAAGGGGGTCAACGATCAACATGGTCACAGCTACGGTGATGATTGCCTGGTGGCCATCGCGCGCATCATGAAGGAGCACGCCCGGCGCCCCGATGACATCGTCGCCCGCCTGGGCGGAGAAGAATTCGTTCTGCTGCTACCCGACACCAATGCCTCCGGAGCCGAAGCCGTCGCCCGGCGGATGCAAGATGCCATCACGGCCATGCGCGTTTTGAACAATGCCTCCCCCTTCGGTCAGAAACTGACCGTGAGCATTGGGGTAGGCGCCGTGAATCATCCGGGCAGCGGGGTGGATCCCGCCGTGCTCGTGGACTGCGCCGACCAGGCGCTCTATGACGCCAAGCACCAGGGCCGAAACCGCACCTGCACCCGGACCCTCGACTGACGCAAGTACGATAGAGGTGGATGCTGCTCCGGACGAGCAGCACGGAGACGCCCTGTTTGCCCACGTATCGCAGATCCGTTTTCCCGGCCCGGCCCGGCGCCGCGGCGTTGCCGCTGGTGGCCATCATTGGCCGCCCCAACGTGGGCAAATCCACCCTCTTTAATCGGCTGACGAAAAGCCGCCGCTCCATTGTGGGCGACGAGCCCGGCATTACCCGCGACCGCATCTATGGCGAATTCGAGTGGGCCGGCCGGCGCTTTCGACTGGTCGACACGGGCGGCATCGTTCCCGACGATCCCGAGTTGATCCCCACCGAGATCTTCAACCAGGCCAAGGTCGCACTCGCGGATGCCGACGCGCTGGTTCTGGTTGTGGATGCGCGCACCGAGCTGGCCAGTCCTGATTACGACCTGGTGCGCATGCTGCTGCGCGGCGCCAAGCCCGTCTTCCTGGCCGTAAACAAGGTCGAGGGCGAAGCCATGGCCGCCGAAGCGGAGAACTTCCGCCGCCTGGGCATTCGCAACGTATTCCCGATCAGCTCCGAGCACGGCCTCGGGATCGGCGAACTGCTCGACGCCGTGGTGGAAGCTATCCCGCCGCGGGCTGGCGAGGCGCAGAAGAATGAGGACGAAGCCGCCGAGGAAAACGAAATCTCCGAAGGCGGACCTCTCCAGCCCGGAGCCGAAGACGAACCGCACCAGCGCCTCCATCGGACCCACGGCGAATTCGAACAATACGAAACCTCGGTGGCGATCATCGGCCGTCCCAACGTGGGCAAATCCACCCTGCTCAACGCCCTCACCGGCACGTCGCGCGCCATCGTCTCGCCCATGGCCGGCACCACGCGCGACGCCGTGGACGAGGTAGTCCAATTCGAAGGAGGCACGCTGCGCTTCGTCGATACCGCCGGAATTCGCCGCAAGGGCAAGACCCGTCTCATGGCGGAGAAGCTCAGTGTGGTCATGGCCCGACGCCATCTCGAAGCCGCCGACGTTGCCCTGCTGGTCATCGATGCCACCGAGGGCGTGACCGCCAGCGACGCCACCATCGGCGGCTACGCCCACGAGAGCGGCCGCAGCACGATCATCGTCGTGAACAAATGGGACGCCGTGACCACCGGCCGCGCCGATGGCAAGCCGCCGGCCGACCGCGACATCTTCGAGCGCCAGTTGCGCCGCGTGCTCAAGTATCTCGACTATGCCCCGGTGATTTTTCTCTCCGCGCTCGAAGGCAAAGGGATGGGGCGTGTGCTGCGCGAGGTAAAAGCCGTGGCCGCGGAGCGCCGCAAGCGCATCACCACCGGCCAGATGAACCGCTTCCTCGAGCAGATCGACTTCCAGCGCGCGCCCGTGCCCATGGCGAAGCGCGTCCGCATCTTCTACATGACCCAGGCCGCCGTGGCCCCGCCGACATTCGTGCTGTTTACCGATCGCGACATCAAGCTGCACTTCGCCTTCGAGCGCTTCCTCGGAAATCAGATTCGCGCCGCCTTCGGCTTCAAAGGCACGCCCATCTGGTTCAAGGTCAAGGCGCGAAATGCGGAAGGCAGTTCGTAGTTCGCAGTTCTCAGGTTTCAGTCTTCAGTTGTCAGTAAAAGCAGATTCCGCTCGACATTGCTTTGCAACAAGGGCACGACTTCACAGGCTGCGGAAAAACTCGTTACGGGATGTGCTTTGTAACAGGGCACGACTTCACAGGCTGCGGAAAAACTCGCTTTGACATTGCTTTGTAACAAGGGCCCGACTTCACAGGCTGCGGAAAAACTCGTTACGGGATGTGCTTTGTAACAGGGCACGACTTCACAGGCTGCGGGAAAACTCGTTACGGGACGTGCTTTGTAACAGGGCACGACTTCACAGGCTGCGGAAAAACTCGCTCGACATTGCTTTGTAACAAGGGCCCGACTTCACAGGCTGCGGAAAAACTCGTTACGGGATGTGCTTTGTAACAGGGCACGACTTCAGTCGTGCCGCAAGTGGCCCAAAATCAACGCGGGCTTTAGCCCCTGCTATGCTCGCCCGCAATTTCGCTGCACATTCCCCGTTTTTCCGCAGCCTCTTCAGTCGGGCCGATAAGCGCAACAAAATGCCTCGGGCTTTAGTTAGCCCCTGAGGGATGTCCCTTAGCTCGGCTCGCTCGTGATTCGGTGTTTTTCCGCAGCCTCGTTAGCCCCTGCCGGGATCGACTCAGGAATCGCTTTCCCGTGTTCATTCGCCGAGCATTCCTGCTCGATTCCACCCGGTAACTGTGAACTACGAACTGCGAACTGTGAGCTGGTTTTGCGCACCAGAAGCCAGCGAACCGGCAAGCCCGCAAGAACAACCGCCGCGCCGAGTAGCGCCGGCACGAGCCCGTGCATCAGAAGCATGACCGCCAGCATGCCCGCGCTGGCGATGAAGATGACCGGCGCAGCCGGGAACCACCAGCGCTTCACCGGCGTGATGACGCGAAACAGGGCTGCCGTGGTCAAGGCAAGGAAGACCACGGCGGGAAAGATCATGAAGGGCAGGATGCGGTCAAACGCGCCCAGAACGAGCACCAGCAGAGCCATGCCGGTCTGCAATAGGACGCCGTTGCCAGGGGTCCCGAACCGCGGATGGAGTTGGGCAAACACGGCTAACGGACGGGAGGCATGATCGACCGATTCCGCGCCCGCCAGAGCGTACGTCACGCGCGGCACGGCCATGCTCAAAACCATCAGCCCGCCGAACACGCTGAGCACCACGCAAGCGGAGAGCACGCGGCCTCCGGCGGATCCGAACAGCGCCTGCCCGAACTGCGCCACGAAGGCGGTGTTGCTGGAGATCTGCTGCATGGGGACTACGGCAACGAAGGCCAGGCTGACAAGCAGGTAGAGAACGGTGACCACGAGGACACCGCCGGTGAACGCGATGGGCAGGGTGCGTTCGGGATGGCGCACTTCGCCGGCGATCTTGCCCGCCTCCCACCATCCACCAAAGGTGTAGAAGGCGCTGATCGCGGCTCCGGCAATGGCCCCGATCAAAGCATCCGATCCGGGGCGTCGTTCCATGAGCGGGGTAAGGTTGGCGAGCGTGGCATGACCGGATGCGAGCGCCCATGCCACCAGCCCCATCAGCACGGGCACCTTGATCCAGTTGATGGCGGCCATAACGCCGCTGGCGAGCCGCGCGCCAAGGTAGTTCACCGCGCCAACCGCGATCAGCATCAACGCGGGAAGCGCACGCCCCAATTCGGCAGGAATGGAAAACAGAGTCTGGAGGTAGGGAGTTGTTCCCACACACAGAGCCGCCGCCACGCCCGGGTACATCACAACGGCCGCCATCCATCCGTAGAGAAACGCGACATGGCGCCCGAACCCGCGGCGGAGATAGAGGTACTCGCCCCCGTCGTGGGGATTGCGCACCGCCAGTTCCGTAAAGCACAGCGCACCGGCCAGGGTCATCACCGCCATGCCGCACCACACCGCTGCCAACAGCGCCGGCGATCCCAGCGATTTGGCCATGGCCGCTGGAGTGAGAAAAATCCCCAGCGAGATGGACTCCCCCGTCACCACCGCGGTGGCGGCCCACACTCCCATTTGTCGCGCCGATTGGGGATCTGCCGGTGCGGAATGCATCGTCCCGCCATGCTACTCCACGCGCCCGCTCCCCTCACATCCATCCGTCGATGGATGCCGCCGGCCTAGTCCCTAGTCCCTAGTCCCTTAGTCCCTTAGTCCCCGCCTTCCCGTTCTGCTCCTTCAGCCACCTATACAGCGGCGCGAAGTAGTCCAGCATGGGCTGCGCATCCAGTTGGTCGCTTCCGGTCATCTCTTTCAGAGTCTGCTGCCAAGGTTGCGACTGGCCGGTTTCGAGCATCTTCGCCAGCTTTGTCCCAGCCTCCTTCGAGTTGTAGAAGCTGCAACGGTTCAACGGCCCCTGGTAGCCGCTGGCGTCGCACATCGCCTTGTAGAACTGGAACTGGTAGATGCGGGCCAGAAAATACCGCGCATACGGAACATTGGTGGGGATGTGATTCTTGGCTCCGGCGTCGAAGTCGGCTTCGGTGCGTTCCACGGGCGGGGCCACGCCCTGGTACTTCTCCCGCAGTTGCCACCACGCCTTGTTGTAGTCCGCTGGCTTGATCTCGCCGGCGAACACCCCCCAGCGCCACTTGTCCAGCGCCAGTGCAAAGGGCAGGAATGCCACCTTGTCGAGCGCGGTGCGCAATTGCAGAGGAATATCGGCTTCCATCGGCGGTTCTTCGGTGGTGAGGCCAATGGTCTTCAGATAAGCGGGCGTGATGGAAAGCGCGATCGAGTCGCCAATGGCCTCGTGGAACCCGTCGTTGGCTCCGTTGCGGAAGAGAAACGGCAGCTTGTCGTACGCGCGCTGGTAGAAGTTATGACCCAGCTCGTGGTGCACGGTGGTGAAGTAGTCGGCGTTCACCTCGATGCACATCTTGACGCGCAGATCGTCGACCGAATCGATGTCCCAGGCCGAGGCGTGGCACACCACTTCCCGGTCGCGCGGATGCACGAACTGCGAGCGCTCCCAAAAGCTTTCCGGCAAGCGATCAAATCCAAGACTAATAAAAAAGTTCTCGCCATAATGGACCATGTCGCGGCCTGCGGCAAGCGCAGCCGCGTGGCCCTGGTCGGAAGTCAGATCCACGCCTTCGGCAATGGCGGGCGCGGCGGCGGGGTCCTTTTCGGCAATCTGTTTCTTGAGCGCAGATTCCAGATCGACCGGCTTGAACTGCGAAAGCTTTGGATCGGCGGGCGCGACCAGATCGTAAATATTGCCCCACTCCTGCGCCCACATATTCCCCAGCAGTTGCGCGGGGATCATGCCATCCGGGCGTTCGGCGGCCTTGCCATATTTCGCAATGAGCCGGGTGCGCACGTAGTCGTGCAGTTCGCGATACAGCGGCTCCAACTGTGCCCAGGCACGCTCCAGCTCCGCCGAAAACTCGGCCGGCGTCATGTCGTAGCCCGCGCGCCATAACTCGCCCGTATCGCGATACCCCAATTCCCGGGCCCCAATGTTCTGCAGTTCCATGAAGCGGGCGTACTTTTCGCGCATGGGCGCGCCGATCGCGTGCCATCCAGCCCAGAGCTTCGTCAGCTCGTCCAGGTTGCGCGACTTGGCCATGATGCTGTCGATCGCATCGATGCCCAGGCATTTCGCTCCCGGCGCAGCCTGCCGGCCCGGCGGCGTATCGGGGCAGTACTTGCCTTTCCCGTACATGGCTGTCAGTTGCGCGCCAAGGCGTGTCTGCTCGGCAAGCAGCTTCGGCTCCCTGGGCGCAGCCGGCGTGTTCAACTGCAGCAGCACGATCTGCCGGCGTAGATCTGGCGGCAACGTCACCTTGTCCCAGCGATGGCTTTCTTCAGTCAGGGCGAGGGCGCGCGCCGTGAATTGCTCGTTGAGCAACGCGGTGGTTGATTCGGTGTCGTCGGTGATGTCGGTCTCGGCGGTCCAATCCGCGTGCGAGGCATCGGTGGAGAGCTTGAGCAACTCCGCATTGACGCGGTCGACAAAGACCTGGGCCCCTGCGGCGGTGGGAGGCTCTTGCTGATTGGCAGTCTGGCCGAGGGCAACGATCGGCGCCGAAAAAATCAAAACAATCGTAATGAATCGCAAACGCATGGGCGGAAGTATATCGTTTTCATCAGGCTGGCGGCACCTGACCGGGCGCGCGAACCTATCGGCCGGCTGGACCGCCCGACCGGTCCGATTTAGAATCCTCAGGAATTCAAATCACAATCAGGGATGGATCCGGAAATGAAATCAGGATGGTCCTTCATGACGCTCTGGGGTAAACGATTTCTCGAAACTCTGGCGATCTTGATCCTCGGCGCCCGCGTCTTCGCTTCCGCCACCCAGGCACAGTCCTCCAACGCTCCCCAGATCGACTTTCCCAACGTTCTTTACGGCGTTGCCTACTACAACGAGTACATGCCCGGCGACCAGGATGCCCGCCTGGAAACAGACGTCCAGTTGATGAAAGCAGCCGGCCTCAGCGTAGTGCGCATGGGCGAGTCCACCTGGAGCCTGTGGGAGCCCGAGGATGGCCATTTCGAATACGCCTGGATGGACCACATTGTCGATGCTATGAGCAAGGCCGGCATCAAGGTGATTCTGGGCACACCGACCTATTCGATCCCGGCGTGGATGTACCATGAGCATCCGGAGATCCTGGCCGACCGCATTCCGCCGGGCCCGTTCGGCGGAAAGCCTGTCCCCAGCGTGTACGGAATCCGCCAGAACATGGATACCGATTCGCCGGCCTATCGGTTCTATGCGGAGCGCCTCATCCGCCACATCGTTGCGCATTACAAGGACAACGCCGACGTGATCGGATGGCAGATCGACAACGAAACCTCCAGCTACGACGCCGCCAATCGCGATGTGTTCGTCGGGTTCCAGCATTACCTGGAAAAGAAATTCCACACTCCCGAGGAACTGAGCAAGGCGTGGTTCCTGAACTACTGGGGCGAAAACCTCCACACCTGGGAGGACCTGCCCACCCGGGACGGCACCATCTCCACCAGCTACAAACTCGAGTGGACGCGCTGGAGCCAGATGCGCGTGAGCGACTTTCTTCATTGGCAGGCTGCCCTGGTGCGCGAGTGCGCATCGCCGCGCCAGTTCGTCACCACCGATTTCGGCGGCATGATGCGCCATGACGTAAACGAGGAGGCGGTTGCCGAAGCGCTCGACATTCCCGCCGACAACATTTACCACGCCACCCAGGACCACTACGACGGCGCAACCCAGGCCATGCAGGCCGACTTCACGCGCTCGCTCAAGCATGGCAATTTCCTGGTCACCGAGACCAACGCGCAGACCACCGACTGGTCGTCGGCTTTCCAGTATCCGTACTACGACGGGCAATTGCGCGAGGACGTATATACGCATTTGTCGAACGGCGCCAACATGGTGGAGTACTGGCACTGGGCGTCGATCGCGGCCGGGCAGGAGACCTACTGGAAAGGCATTCTTTCCCACGACCTGGAACCCAATCGCGCCTACGCGGAGATGAGCCGCACCGCGCATGAACTGGAGAAGATCGGGCCGCACCTGGTGGGATTGAAAATCAAACCCGACGTTGCCATCCTCTGGAGCCGCGATTCGGCCAATGCCATCGGCTTCATGCCCTTTACCTCGAACGCTTCCCTGCCCTGGGAACCCGGGCATGCGACCGCAGGCTACGACTCGCTCGTCCGCCAGATCCACCGCGCGCTCTACGACCTGAACATAAGCACGGACTTCGTGTTTCCGGAGACGCAGGATTTCTCTGCATACAAATTGTTGATCGTGCCGGCGCTCTACATTTCCGATGATGCGCTCTTGCAACGCATCTCGGACTACGTGAAGAACGGCGGGCACGTGGTAATGACCTTCAAGAGCGGGTTCGCTAATGAGAACTCGGCGGTTCGCTGGGTACGCGCGCCGGGACCGCTGCGCGAGGCCGCCGGCTTCAGCTACCAGGAGTTCTCCAATCTTGAAAAGCCTTTAGCCCTGAAAGGCGATCCGCTCCATGCCGGCGCGGAGAACAAGGTCTCGTACTGGGCCGAATTCCTGATGCCGGAACATGCCAAGGCGGTTGCTTTTTACGATCACCCGTTCTTCGGGAAATGGCCGGCGATTACGGAAAACAGCTACGGGTCGGGGACACTGCTGTACGAGGGGACGTACCTGTCGGATGCGCTGCAGAAGGCCGTGCTGCGGGATGCTTTGCAGAAGGCCAGCCTGACCGGTCCGGACCAGCAATTGCCTGCTTCGGTCCACGTCCAGCACGGAGTCAACCGCATGGGCAAGCGGATCCACTACTACTTCAACTACTCAGGCAATGAGGTAAAGGCGAATTACAGCTACGGAGCGGGAACCAACCTGCCGGATGGCAAAGCCGTCGGAAAGGGATCGGTGCTGACGATTGAGCCGTGGGATCTGGCGATCGTGGAAGAATGAAGAGATAGGGTGCCCCGTCCTAGCTCCGCTAGGGCGGGATGTGGCGCCAGTCCATTGACCACCCCCGCCAAAGCCGGTAAACTACTCTAGTTTGGCGATTCCTGCCTGTCGCCGTGGGGTGGGTGCTCGCTTTGTGCTTTCGGGCTTGAGCTTTCCGCGGCGCAGAATCTTTTTTGGATTCTCTGGATGAGCGCAACGGGCGCGCAGACGCGCTCTGGAGGACGTATGTACGCAGTTTTACGCACCGGCGGCAAGCAGTATCGCGTGGCCCCGGGAGACGTGGTGAAGATCGAGAGCCTGCCCGGTTCAGAAGACAAGACCATTGAGTTCAGCGATGTGCTGGCGGTCTCCGGCGAGGCGGGCAACCTGGTAAAGCCAGGCGCCGCCAAGGTCACCGCCGAGATCGTCGGCGAAGGGCGCGGCGACAAGATCCTGGTGTTCCACTTCAAGCGCAAGAAGCAGTACAAGAAGCTGCAGGGGCACCGGCAAAACTTTACCGAAGTGCGCATCACGGCCATCGAGGCCGACGGCGTGACATATACGGCGAGCTAGCATTTCCCGAGCCGTTAGCTATTAGCTTTTAGCTATTAGCCGGTTCTCGTGTGAAACGGACGGGGCGCAGACATGATTGAGCTAACAGCTAATAGCTAAAGGCTAAGAGCTGGTTTCGAGAGGATTTCGCAATGGCACATAAAAAGGGTGGAGGCAGTTCGACAAATGGGCGCGACTCCAATGCGCAGCGGCTGGGGGTCAAGGCGTTCGCGGGCGAGTTGGTGACCGGCGGCTCGATTATCGTCCGGCAGCGCGGCACCAAAATCAAGCCCGGCGCCAACGTGGGCATCGGCTCTGACGACACGCTGTTCGCCAAGGTGAGCGGGCGGGTGAAGTTTTCCGATCACGGCAACCGGGGCCGCTTCGCGTCCATCGAGCCGGTCGCGGCTGAGTAGCGGTTCAATTCCGGCATTCAAACCAAAACCCCGGCCGCCAGGCCGGGGTTTTCTTCTGGAGGAAGTGTGGGCGCCTACATCGCCGCGACGAAATCAGGAAGTATTACGGCTGCGTGGTCCTGCAGAAGCTGCGTCAGGCGCGCTGCCATTCCGGTGTAGAGGGCGGCAGCGCGAAAGGCGTTTACCCGAACACCCTCGCTGGCTTGGCTGAAGGCATATTGGGCCAGGCCCATCAGCACGCATAACCGAATCTGCATTGCGTCGCTGCGCAGCGTCTCCAGCAAGACCCGATCGACATCGCTGCTGTTGCGGGCTGCGAAATCGGCCATTTCCATCATCACCCGGGCATTCTGGAACATCACCCAGAGGCCCTTCGGACCTTCCATTCGCAGCCAGGCATCGTCCGGCGTCGCGTTCAGCCCCTCCTTCCAGAGGAACTGATCGCTTAATTCGCGGGCACTCCATTCGGGCCGCAGGCGCGCTAACAATGAATCCCATGATTGCGTATTTCGCCTGCGAATCCCCGCTCGCCACCGAAGAAAGAACCCAAGCACCGCAGCAACAACGGCAAATTGCACCAAGATCAAAATCATGCATGACCCTCATGCCGAGCGTTAGTCACCATTATTGGTTTTCATACTCATTCTCGGCTGTTTGTTGTTGTCCTACTACTTGTACCAAACAATGAGCCTATTGTGAACCAAAAACCCCAAATTGGATACCTCCGGGGGTAACAAAAGGTAATCAGAAGTGCGTAGGACTAAGGTAACCTACTGCCCTCCGTCTCTTGGGTACCCGGATCTCTCAATTCCGCCCTCCTGCTAACGTTTACCTGGCTTGGACGCTGTTCCAATGCCGGAGTTCGCCAGCGCCACCCGCGTACCGCGGGCTGCTCCGGCCATCGCCAGCAGGAAGTTCCGCATCTGCGGAGTGAATTCCTGGCGCGCTTCTTCCCTCTGGGCGAAGCTGATTACCCAGTACAGGAGTGAGCAAATGTAGCTGGTCGCGCCGATCTGATCCAGAAGGTGGTAATAGGGATTCGCAATAAAGGTCTTTTGGCCCTGGACGAACCAAACCGTCTGGTGGGCGTGGATCAGCGCTATGGTGAGGCTGCACATGGAAAAAAAGCCCAAACCGGTTGCGATTTGTAGCTCGCGGTTTCGCCACCCGATGGAAAGCAACTGGCTGAACCCCGCCATGGCCATGAAAAAGACCACCCTGAGAACCGCAATCGTTTGTTGCAGTTGAAAGTAGAAGCGTCCGGTAGACGAAAGGTGCCCGGGCAAGGTCCACCGGGCCAGCGGCCAGATCGCGGCGCCGAGTACGATCACCAGAACCGCCAGGATCACAATCGAATACTTGGGCAGGGAGGCTCGAATAGGGCGCAGCACCGCCCACTCCAACTCTACGAGCACGCAAAACTGGAAGATCGAATCGACGATCATCTCCCCGAAGTACAGTTGGAAGGATTTGCTTGCGAACTGCCTCGTCAGGACCTGGAAGACAATGTCGCTGAACAGGCTCCAAACCAAGTAAGCGCAAAACGCAGGAGTAATCCGGTATAACTTTCCGCGGATGCAAAGGACGACTACACCCGCCTCCACCAAAAGCCCGCTGAGCCAGAGAATCGTATCAGGATTCAAAGGCGCTCTCCTGCCCTGATTTTTGCACAGACGAACTGGAGTTCAGAGTAACAGCGAACCTTCACGCAGTGCGCGAGCGTCGGTCCGTCGAACCAGGCGAAAATGAATCAGGCGATCGAGCCGCTGGGCGGTGGAGGCGGAACGATGATCGGGCTGGCCACCGCGATCGAGCCGCTGGGCGGTGGAGGCGGAACGATGATCGGACTGGCCACCGCGATCGAGCCGCTGGGCGGTGGAGGCGGAACAATAATCGGGCTGGCTACCGCGATCGAGCCGCTGGGCGGTGGAGGCGGAACAATAATCGGACTGGCCACCGCGATCGAGCCGCTGGGCGGTGGAGGCGGAACAATGATCGGACTAGCCGAGGCATAAGTTATCAAAGCGGTCAAGAGCACAAAAAGGACTGCAACCCGAACCTTCATAGAAGACGACATTTTGAAAATCTCCCTTTGTCGGAAAAGATCGTACTGAAAAGAGTACCCCATAAGCGTCAGCACAACTACTACAAAAGTAATATTTTTTAAAATCTTTCGACGCTTTTGCGCGGTTATCGGACATTACCGACTTCCGAGGTGTCCAGGGTCACTTTTTCCCTGAAATAAACCCTTTTAGGTTCGCTGGGCGACCCAAAATGGAAAGGATTCCAACCGGATCGGGCACACAGAGTATCTTGGTTCTGCGGCGAGGATGATCCCCACCCCGCGCAGGAGCTTCCCTTGATCTCAGCATTACGCGATCGGTTCAACCGCACGTTTTCGCCTGATCGTTATTCCGCTCTGCTGACGTGGCTCGAACAGCGGTGCGGGATCAGAGTCAAATTCCGGGTTGCCGAAACGCCGATCTTCGTGCCCCGCGCACTGCTGGACGAAATGGCCGCATTCGGAGCGGAACTGGCAAAGCTGTTGCTTGGCTGGCCTGCCTACCTTGAGGCTGCCCGACAGGCGATTCCCCCGGGTTACCGGGTTGCCGGCAAGGACTCCCATCCCAACTTCCTGACCGCGGACTTTGCCCTGGTGCGCGATTCGGCCGGAAAGCTGGTCCCCCGCCTCGTAGAGATTCAGGCGTTTCCGTCCGTGTACGGCTACCAGGCGGTGCTCGGCAATGGCTATCGCGCGTGCTTTGAACTGGATCCGGCGCTTGGAATGTATCTTTCCGGGCTCAATGAGCGGAGCTACTGGGATCTGCTCTGCCGGACCGTTCTGGGGACCTTCGACCCCGAAAACGTGGTGCTCACCGAAGTGGATCCCATGCACCAGAAGACCCGGCCGGACTTCGAAATCACCGGTCGGCGCCTGGGGATTGCCGTGGTCGACATCTGCTCCATCGAAGCTGTCGGCGACCAGCTCCACTATCGCAACCGGAATGGAAAACTGCTCCCCATCCGCCGCATTTACAACCGCGCCATCGCCGACGAGCTGATCGCCCGCCACATCACGCTGCCTTTCGATCTGACTCGCCAGTGGGACGTGGAGTGGGCCGGTCATCCCAACTGGTATTTCCTCATCAGCAAGTTTTCCCTGCCCTGGCTCTCACGGGCGCCCGTTCACCCCAGCGACAAAGACCCGTCGCCGGGGGCCCCGAGGGCACGCCGTTCGGTCGTCCCCCCGGCGGTGTTCCTGAAGGATTTCCTGGAGGGAAACGGGCGCGCCGACCTGGAATCGGCGGGGGTGGAGCTTCCACCCCAAACGGGGCCGGAGACGGTCTATCAAAACCTGCTGCTCAAACCCCTTTTCTCCTTTGCCGGCAAGGGGATACAGTTCGATCCGACGCACGCGCAACTGGAAGCTATCCCCCCCAAAAACCGCGGCGAATATCTCCTTCAGCAGCGCATGAATTTCGTCCCCACCATCGAAACGCCCGCGGGGTTGACCCAGGCCGAGATCCGCATCCTGTACCTCTGGCCCGATCGCGAAACGCTGACCCCCGCCTTGTCGCTGGTCCGTCTGGGCCGCGGCAAAATGATGGGCGTCGATCACAATAAGAATCAGGAATGGGTGGGAGCGTCAGCGGCATTCTTTCCTGCAGAGCGATGAAAGCGCCGGCCCGCTCCGCCAGTTTATCTGCTCGTTTTCCAAGCGGTTACCATTATGGGAACTTTGGTGCCGTGGGATTGGAGCATCCGATTCGCTTACAGTTTGTCTAATGGAATAAGCCCGGTGGATTCGCCCGGGTGTGTCTGAGGTTCAAAGATATCTTATGGATATGGATGGAGATATGAAATCAGTGGCCACGATCGACCGCCCTTTCCAAAGCCAGGAAGTTCGCTGCGCAGTCCGCTTCCCCTTGACCCTGCCGGTAGTCATTTCCACCCAGGAGAGCGAGTATTCCGCCCTGACCAGCAACGTAAGCGCCAGCGGGGTGCTGTTCGAGATGAACTGCCCCCTGCCCATCGGGGAGGGGATTCATTTTTCGCTGCGCATGCCGGGTGCCATCCTGGGTTCGGCGCACGACGTGCTGGTTCGTTGTCATGGACGTGTGGTACGCTGCTCAAAGAGCCAATCCCAGTCCCAGGTTGCCGCCACGATCGACGAGTATCAGTTCGTGGAGCAATGACATAATGGCTGGCAGCGCTGCCGCGTATGGATTTCATTGAAGAAGCCCCTGAAGATAACTCCCTGGAACCCGTAGCGAAACCGGGAGTAATCCGCATTATTCTGGCCGATTCGCAAGCCATTTACCGGGTCGGAATCCGCAAGATCTTTGCGCTCGAGGACGATCTGCGGGTAGTGGCGCAAGCCGATTCGCTGGACAACCTGCGCGCCGCCGTGGAGCGTTACCCCAGTGACGTGGTGCTGCTGGAAGGCGCGCTGATCGCCAATTCGCCCGTTACCATTGCCGAACTTCTGCGCATCGCGCCGGCCGCCAAAATCATCATTCAGGCGGTCGCGAATGACGAAAGTCACACCGTCGAACTCTATCGTAACGGGGTGCGCGGGATCATCTCCCGGTCCATCTCTCCCGATCTGCTGGTCCGCTGCGTGCGCCGCATTGCCGCCGGCGAAACCTGGATTGACAACCAGTCGGTGAACTGGGTGATCGAAGCCTACCGGGCCCAGGCCGCCGCCCTGGTCAGTCCGAAGAGCCAACCGCGCCTCTCTCCCAAAGAGTTGGCCATCATCACCTGCATCACTCAGGGCAAGCGCAACAAGGAGATCGCCTTCCAACTGGGCACCACCGAGCAGGTGATTAAGAACTATCTGCGCAAGATCTACGACAAGCTGGGCGTGTCCGACCGCCTCGAACTGGCGCTCTATTGCCTGCACAATAAGATCATCCAGTCCGAATCCGATGACGAGACGCTGTCGCAAAAGCTCATGTCGCGGTAGGACCCGCCTGACTTTGAGGCACTCGTGTTCGCCTGGAAAGCTGGATCTCCGGGCTGACTTGCTGCCTTTTCGGGGAAAACTAACCACGATAAGTGGGACAAACAGCGTTCTCATAGGGACGAACGCCCCCTTCCCGGTATGGCTTCATTGAATTAAAACAAACTGCCCTCCGCCCCCCGCCTCGATTGCATCCCGCCTCTGCTTACGGTGCATCCAAGCTCGACAACTGGAAGATCGTCACTGATTGAACCAGACGAGTTTTTGAGACCGGTCCTCACGGCATGAGATAGCGAGCTTGGGGAATAGATGTATAAAGCTTCATCTGATCTCCGAACTGAACCTGGAGTTTGAGAAGCGCGCAAGCGCAGACAACGCCTTCCGTGTGTCCCGATAGCATCGCACCAGGCGGCGAAAGCCTCGCATGTTCGATGGCAAAAAACCCGAACTCCAGGCGGGCGCTCGCAGGCAAACCTTTCCCTTTCCGCGCGGCGGATTTTCATGGAGGATACCGATGCAATCCACCCCCACTCATTTCCCCATTCTGCAAGTTCCCATCAACAACCACCGGCAGGCCAGGCTTGCAGCCGGTTGGCTCATTCGCATGACCGTCAGAGGGCTGTTCGGCATGTTGCTGATCACGGCCGCCGTCTTCGCGCAGGTGGAGACGGGCCAAATTGCGGGCACGGTGACCGATCAATCCGGCGCGGTGGTGCCGAATGCCACGGTCGCGGTGAAAAACCTCGCTAACAATGCGCAGCGCACCACGATAACCTCTCCGGCCGGCTCGTATGTTGTCACCGGGCTGGAACCGGCTGACTACGAGGTGTCGGTCAGCTCCGGCCAATTCAAACCGTACACCTCGAGAGTCGAGGTGACGGTTGGCGGCCACGTCACAGTAGATGCCAAGCTGTCGGTGAGCGCCACCACGACCGAGGTGCAGGTGGTGGCCGAAGGTGGGGCCACCGTGAATACGCAAACCCAGGAGATTTCGCAAGTGATCGATTCGCAGCAGGTGCTGGAGCTGCCCAGCCTGACGCGCAATCCGTATGACTTCGTCGCCATTTCAGGAAACATCTCCAATGGCGATGCAGGCGCCTCCGGCAGCAGCAGCATGGGATCGAATTCCCAGAACTCCACCACCCGCGGAGTTGGTTTCAACATCAACGGCCAGCGTTCCACCGGAACCGAGATCCTGCTCGATGGCGTGGAGAACATCTCCGTATTCGGCGATGCCATCGGCACCTTTGTTCCCCTGGATTCCATGCAGGAATACCGCGTATCCACGAGCAACTTCGAGGCCCAGTTTGGCCGCGCTTCAGGTGGCGTGGTGAATGTGACCACGAAGTCGGGAACGAATTCTCTGCATGGCGACGCGTGGGAGTACAACCGGCTGTCGGACTATACGTCGAACACCGTCACCAACGCCCAGTCCGGCAATCCCAAGGGCACCTATACGCGCAACCAATTCGGCTTCACCATAGGCGGGCCGCTCAAAAAGGACAAATTGTTCCTCTTTGGCAGCAGCGAATGGATTCGCGTGCGCAGCGCTGCCGTACTAACCGCGGGAGTTCCGACCCCGCAGTTCCTGTCGGTCGCGGCGCCCAATGTGCAGGACTTCTTCAACACCTACGGCGGGGGAAAAACGTTCAATTTTTCCCAGACTTTTAGCGCCGGCCAGGTGATGGGAGCGGGAGTTCCCGCCGGGCTGGATCCAGCCACCCCGATGTTCGGCATCGTGCCCTTTACGGCGCCCCAGAATGCCGGCGGCGGCCTTCCCCAGAACACCTACAACTTCATCGTCCGCGGTGACTTTAATGCCACTGCGAAGACCAACATGTTCTTCCGGTTTGTGGACTATAAGGAAGTGGATCAGCCGGGGACCGCGTTCACATCTCCCTACTCGCAATACAACGTCGGCGGGACAGTCGATAACCAGGCCTATCTGTTCAGCTTTTCGCACACATTCAGCCCCACCGTCGTGTCCTCCACCAAGCTGAGCTTCAGCCGGTTCAACACCTTCCAGAGCTACGACACCAAGCTGCAGAATGTGCCCACTCTGGATGTGGCCGTCAACGTCCAGGTTCCGACCACCAACGCCTACGTGCAACTGCCGGGCTTCTACGACACCAATCCCGCCAACGGCGGCCTGCCGTTTGGGGGGCCGCAGGACACCTCGCAAATCAACCAGGACCTGAGCTGGATCAAGGCCGCCCACTCGATGCAGTTCGGCACCCAGCTTGTCTATATCCAGGACAACGAAGCGTATGGCGCCTACGCGCAGGCCGTGGAGCAGCTCGGCAATAGCAAGGCGGCGGGCTTCCAGAACCTGTTTACCGGAAACCTGTTTGAGTTCCAGGCCGCGGTCGATCCCAAGGGGGCGCTGCCCTGCGTACGGAATCCTTACACCGGCGATCTGGCCCCCACGCCGGGGTGCTCGATCAATCTTCCTGCCACCTCGCCCAGCTTTGCGCGCAGCGAGCGCTTCAGGGATTGGGCGGTCTATGCGCAGGACGCCTGGAAGCTGACTCCGAAATTCACCTTTAATTACGGCGTGCGCTATGAGTACTACGGCGTGCAGCACAACGACAATCACAACCTGGATTCGAATTTCTACTACGGCACGGGCGGGAGCCTGCAGCAAAACATACGCAACGGGCAAGTATTCACCGTCCCCAGCAGCCCCATCCACAGCCTGTGGAACCCGACCTATGGAGCGGTTTCACCGCGCGTAGGCTTTGCCTATGACGTCTTCGGAAACGGGCGCGATTCGGTGCGCGGCGGTTACGGGATCGCCTATGAACGCAACTTCGGGAACGTGACGTTCAACGTCATCCAGAACCCGCCGAATTACGCGGTGATCGTGATCAACGGCACCACGGTCACCTCTTCTAACGCCGGACCGCTGGCGGGATCGGCGGCTCCCGCCACATCGCCATGCTTTCCCGCGGCCTGCCTGCCGCCCACCAGCCTGCGGCATGTGGATCAGAACATCAAGACGGCACAAACCCAGTTCTGGGACCTGGCCGTGGAACATCAGCTCACGCGCACCAGCATGGTCTCGGTGCAGTACCTGGGGGCGCGCGGCATTCACCTGTACGACATCAAGAACTACAACGGATTGGGCAGCGGCAACGTGTTCCTGGGCGACCCGGTCGTGGACCCGGCCACGGGGAATGCGGCGCTGACGCGGCTCAATCCGCAGTATTCGAATGTCAACAACCGCGGGTCCGAGGGCGACTCCTACTACGAGGCCGGAAACGTGCAGTTCCAAACCACGAACCTGGTCCAGTCGGGCCTCGGGCTCGTGGCCAACTATACGCTGTCGCACGCCATGGATAACCTGAGCACGACGTTTTCTGAAAGCAACAACGCGTTCAGCCTGGGCTACACTGATCCCTTCAATCCCAGCCTTGACCGCGGCAATGGCGACCTCGACGTGCGCCACAGGCTGGTG
>CAVREL010000067.1:0-103233 GCA_963720105.1 uncultured Acidobacteriota bacterium
CGACCTTCAGCAGCTTTCCACCGGCGGCCTTGGGAGAATGGCTCTCAAACTCGTTCAGGACAAACGTGACATGGGTCCCGCTCTGCTCAATGGAGCCGGGCTGCACAAAGCCCTCCACGCGCAGATTGTTGTGGTAGGCCTTGTCGCCCATTCCGCCCAGTTCGGCGATGGTCACGTAGTAGCTCTTGTTCGCGCCGTAGCCGGTGAACGCCAGCCATCCAATGGTGCCCAGGATGATGGCGACCGCGATTCCGATCTTTACATTGTTCGAGGACTTGGACATATCTTCACCTTTAACGATACGAGGCGCACCGGGCCGGGTCAACCACTTATCCGGTGATTTAGATCACAGATGTTTCCCCTTCTACGGGCGCAATTCCAGCCAAACACAGTTTCCGCAGCCCTCTGGCCGGGCCTCCAAAGAAGCAGTTCCAGAATCATTCTGCCGCGCTCTAAGACCTTTGACGCCCAGAACAGGTCTTTGGGTGACACCCCACCCGGCGCGGGGAATCGCCTTGGCGCGCCAGGCAGCGCTAAGTTACTGAAATCTAAGCGTCATCTCCGGCGTTGCGTCCGGAAATGGTCGCCACAATCGCCGGACTGGCGACAATGGCAATGAAGATAAGCGCAATAAAAAAGTCGTGCATATATCGAATTCCTCAGACGAAATAAATATCCGATCGCAATCAGAATATACGTGATCCCACGCACATCTGGCCCATGTCCTGGTACTGCCCTGCCTCAAATCGATACGGCGATGAACCAAATGCGCACACCCTCTGGAGCGCTCCCGGACAGCTCATGAACGGCTTAGGACAGTATTGTTCGGCCTTGCCGCAAACTGTCCGGAAAAGATTCTTTGCCTGATCACTAAAGTTATTTCGTCCTCGCCCGATGAACACGGTGTTTGCAGCGAAGCCCCGGCAGCTCGCAGGGCATCGCGAGAAGGAGTGAATCCTATGGCCCTCGGTGTTTTGAATAACCTGTCAGCGATCTATGCGGAAAACAACCTGAACAACACCAACAGCAACCTGCAGACGGTGTTGCAGCAGTTGTCGTCAGGTTCGCGCATCAACTCCGGCGCCGACGATGCCGCCGGCTTGTCGCTGGTGAATGGGCTGCAGGCGAATACCAAGGCTCTGAGCCAGTCGGCGACCAATGCGACGGAAGGGGTGGGCCTGTTGCAGGTCGCCGATGGGGCGCTGTCGCAGGTGAGCAACCTGCTGAACCGGGCCATAACGTTGGCCACGGAGGCATCGAACGGCACCCTGAATGCGGCCCAATCGGCGGCCGCGGATCAGGAGTATCAATCCATTCTTTCTGAAATCAACAATATCGGTTCGACCACAACCTACAACCAGAACCAGGTGTTTACGGGTTCGGTGGCGGGAGTGGCCATCTACACCGGCGATTCATCCCCGACAGGCGCATCGATCGACAGCCTTTTCTTTGCCAGCCTCAGCTCATCGTCACTGGGGGATACAGGCGGGACGGTGCAGCAGAACAGTAACGGCCAGTTTGTGGATCTTTCCAAGGACAATGCCGGACCACCCAACACATTAACAACGGCCGCCCAACTCGGCGATACCCTCACGGGCGGCATCAAGTTCACGGTCACCAGCGCCAACGGCACGTCGACAACCCAGACCATCGCTGTGCCGGCTGTACCGAATAACAACGTGGCCGGTCTGATCGCAGCAATCAATGCAGCCAGGATTCCAGGCGTGACCGCAAGCTTCACCACGGCGGGAGCGGTAGGGGACGCGGGCGCCGCAATCACGGCCGCAGATACCGGTATCCAACTGACGAATACCAATCCGAACGTGACCATCAGCCTGGCAGCCTTGGTTGACACCTCCTCGGGAGGAGCGCCGACGCTGAACAACAACACGGCCGCGACCACCACCATCGGCTATAAGTTCGCTGCAGCCGGCGACACGGTGGCCAATCTGAAAAGCACTGACCTGCTGAACACCACTGACGCCGCCAGCGCCATGCAGGTGATCAATAATGCCATCACCGACGTGGCTTCAATGGACGGCTACCTCGGCGCACAGATCAACACCCTCAACTCCATCAGCCAGGTCATGAGCACCCAGCAGGAGAACATTGTCTCGGCGCAAAACGCCATCCAGGCCACCGATTATGCCGCAGCCACTTCCAACATGTCGAAGTACGAGATCCTGAGCCAGACCGGCATTGCGGCGCTTGCCCAGGCCAACAGCGTAGAGCAGGAAGTGACCAAGCTCCTGCAGTAAAACACGGTCAGGGGTCTGGGGTCTGGGGTCTGGAAGACCCACTAAGTTTTGAAACAAAGCGGAACTGATGTACTTTTAAAACACCCAGGGACAGGGCGGCGGCCAGTGCAATGCACTGGCCGCCTTTTTCTTGAAGTCAGGGAACAACGGTCCAAGGGAACAAGGGGCGAAGAAGCCAGGGAACGACGGACCGGAGGCCTGCGGCCAAAACTTGTCGTTGATATACTGGTGCACCGGTAAGCACTGGGGGTGAAGTCACGTGCCACTGCTGAGATGGTCGGGCGCGTTGCTGGTCTGCGTGGGATGTCTGTGTTTCCCGTCCGGGGCGCAGTCGCCTCCGGCTGATTCTGCCGCGAATCAAACTCCTCGGCTGATTCCCCGCACCCCGGCCGAGCGCGAGCAGCGATTCATAGCCCAGCATCGCATCATCCTCAATGTTCAAGTCGCGGATGCCTCGGGAAAGCCGACCACCAATCTGAAGCAAACCGACTTTATCCTTTACGACAACAACCAGCCCCGCAACCTGGTTGCGTTTTCGCCCCAGAACGGCCCTTCGGCCAATGCCCCGCCGCATATCATCCTGGTCCTCGACGCGGTGAACAACTTCTCCAGGCCTTTGCGATCGTTCGTGCGGGAAATTGAAACCTTCCTCAAACAGGGCGATGGGCCTCTGGAATATCCCACGTCCATCGGCGTGTTCTTCGGTGCGGGCATCGAAGCCGGTCCGGCTTCGCGCGATCGCGACACCCTGCTTGCCGATCTCAAGACGAGGACCGCGGACCTGCACGCCACCGGCTGCATCACCGAGCAGGACCAGAGCGAGGGAACGCCCGATCGCAACATCGGCGGCGGCGCTGCGGGAGGATATCGCGCCGAGAGTTCGAAGATGCTGATGTGCCTGAATCAGCGGTTCATCTCTTCGGTTATGGCGCTTCGCTACTTCGCGCAGGCGCAGGTCGATATTCCCGGCAGAGTCCTCCTCATCTGGATCGGATCGGGCTGGCCGCTGCTGACCAATCGCGCCTTCACGCCCGACTCGCCCGAAGTCAAGCGCAGTTTTTTCGCCCAGCTCGTCGAGCTTTCCACGGTTTTGCGCGAGGCGCAGATTACGGTGGACGCGGTTTCCTCTCCTGAAGACCTGCCCGACGCCCGTGCGCCCGCCGATCCATCCTTCTTCGATGGCATTGCCAATGAAGACCAGGTCAAAGCCGGCAATCTGGGCCTGCATGCGCTGGCGTTCCAGACCGGCGGACGCATCCTGACCGGCGTCCGCGATCTGCCGCGCCAGATCGGCGCCTGCCTGGCCGACATCCAGTCCTGGTATGTGCTGACGTTTGATACGCCACCCGCTCCCGGCTTCGGCGAATATCACGCGCTGGCCGTCAGGGTCGACAAGCCCGGCCTTGAAGTGCGCACCAATACCGTCTATTACGCCGCGCAGTGACCGTTTCCCGAGCAGCCGGCCGGGCGCTCAAAATTCCAATCCATAAATAATTCACACCGGGCAGGTGGGCGCTCTATACTTCCGCCTGCACCGGAAATGAGAACTCCCAAATGCCACGGACCTGTGGGAGTCCGCTGGTGCGAGGAGCATCCATGCAGAACCCAACCATGTCGCGAATCGCAGTTTCGTGGTGGATCCTGATTATTACCGCATTTGCAGCCGCCCTGCTTCGCGCCCAATCCTCTCCCGGCCCGGAGGCCCCGAACACTCTCCGCTGCGAGTACATGGAAGATCCGCTGGGCGTCGACACACCGCAGCCCCGTTTCGCCTGGGTTCTCGCCCACTCCGGGCGAGGCGAAGCGCAGACCGCCTATCAGCTTCTGGTGGCTACCCGCCCCGAAGTCCTCAACCAGGATCATGGCGACCAGTGGGACTCCGGCAAGGTGGCAAGCGATGACTCTACGCAGGTGGCCTATGCGGGCAAGCCTCTCGAAAACGGCCATAACTACTGGTGGAAAGTGCGCTACTGGGACAAGAAAGGGCGAACCAGCGCCTACAGCCGTCCGGCGCGGTTCGGCATGGCGCTGTTACAGCCATCGGAGTGGAAAGGCTCGTGGATCGGCGGGGGTCCGGCGCATGGCAATGAGTTCCGCAAGATATTCAACCTCCAGGGCAAGGTGGACAACGCCCGCGTTTACATCGCCGCGCTGGGCTACTACGATCTGCGCGTCAACGGCCATCGCATCGGGCGCAGAGTGCTCGACCCCGCCTGGACTACTTATCCGAAACGCGTGCTCTACTCCACGTACGACCTGGCTTCGGTGTTGAAAGATGGAAAGAATGTGATCGCCGTGATGCTTGCCGGAGGCTGGGCCACACAGGAGGTGGAAGGCTCGCAGGTCTACTACCAGGAGCCCGCGCTGCTGGTGCAGATGAACGCCGAACTCGAAGGCGGCGGCCATGTGAGCCTGTGCAGCGACGCATCATGGAAGATGGCAGCCGGCCCGGTGGTCGAGTCCAGCGTGTACGGCGGCGAAGTGTACGATGCGCGCAAGGAAACGCGCGGATGGGACGAATCCGATTTTGACGAGAGCGGCTGGGCGCCGGCGCTGGTGGTGGACGGCTCCGCTGGGGCGCGCTCCTCCGAGATGATGCCGCCCATCCAGGTGGTGGACGAGATCGTCCCGGTGAAAATGACCACCCCGGAGCCGGGCGTCTACGTCTTCGACATGGGCCAGAACATGAGCGGCTGGGCGCGCCTGCGGGTGGAGGGTCCCGCCGGCACGCAGGTGCGGATGCGCTATTCCGAGCTGCTCTACGACAGCGGCATGATCAACCGCGAAAACATCCGCGCCGCCAAATCGCGCGACATTTACATCCTGCGCGGCGGGGGCGAGGAGAGCTACGAGGCGCGGTTTACCTATCATGGCTTTCGTTACGTCGAGGTCACCGGCTTTCCCGGCACGCCCAGTCTCGACTCCATCCGCGGCCAGGTGGTGCACACGGCGGTAAAGACCATCGGCAGCTTCTCTGCCTCTACGCAGGTCCTCAACGACATTCAGAAGATCATCCGCTGGTCGCAGTTGACCAACCTGATGGGCGTGCCCACCGACTGCGACCAGCGCGACGAGCGCCAGGGCTGGATGGGCGACGCCCAGGCCACCGCCGAAGAAGCCATGATGAACTTCGATATGGCGGCCTTCTACACCAACTTCATCCGCGACGTTGCCGACGCGCAGCGCGACGACGGCGCCGTGCCCGACACCGTTCCGCTGAAATATGGCAGCTACGATGCCGACCTCGGATGGCAGACGGCCTATCCGCTGCTGGTGAAATACATGTGGGAGCAGTACGGCGACCGGCGCATCGTGGAGCAGAACGAGGCGGGACTCAAAAAGTACATCGAGTATCTTCGCCGCAATGCGAAGGATGACATCTTCGCCACGGTATTGGGGCATGAAGGCGACTGGGTGGAACTGGCCCACACGCCCCATGACTACATCTCCGATTTCTGGTACCTGTACGACGTCGAGATCATGGCTGGATTGGAGAAGGTGCTGGGTCACGGCGCCGGCGCGGAGATGTACTCCAAGCTCGCGGGCAACATCCGCGCTGCGTTCAACCGGACGTACTTCCATCCCGACACCGGCCAGTACGCCAACGGTACCCAGGCAGCCAATGCCATGGCCCTGTATCTCAACCTGCCCCCCAAGGACCGCCGCGACGATGTGATCGACAACCTGACCAACGACGTTCTCTATACCCACAACACCCACCTCACCACGGGATTCATCGGGGTGAAGTTTCTGATGCCCGCGCTGACCGCCGCCGGACGTTCCGATCTGGCCTACGATCTTGCCGCGCAGACCACGTATCCCAGCTGGGGCTATATGGTCTCGCGCGGCGCCACCACGCTGTGGGAACTCTGGGAGGAGAAGACCGGCCCCAGCATGAACTCCCACGACCACATCATGTTCGGCAGGGTGGGAGCATGGTTTTACCAGGCGCTGGCCGGCATTAACCAGCAGGACGATTCCACCGGCTACCGCCACCTCCGCATCCAGCCGCGGGCGGCGCACGGCCTGCAGTGGGCCGGTGGAACCGTAAAAACCATCCGCGGATTGGTGGGGTCAACGTGGGCGCGTGAGGCCGGCGGCGTCACGCTCAAAGTCACGATCCCCGTCGGTTCCGATGCGCGCGTCATGGTGCCCCGGCCCGAGCAGTTGACCGGAATCGTGGTGGAAGAAAACGGAAGAGTGGTGTGGGAGAACGGCAAGTTCGTGCCCGGTGATCCGGGCATCACCGGCGCCGCAGCCGAGGACGACGCTATCGCCTTCGACCTGGGCTCGGGCGAATACTCCTTCCGGCTGCGCGGCCAATAGGCCGCCACACAACTGAGATTTGTCATCCTGGGCGAAGCGAAGGATCTGCGTTTTGTTTCGTGCATGAAGAAGCTGTGCCCTAATTCCGCGGCAAGTTCTCCCGGTCGCGCGTGTTCATGAAGCCCCGATGGCCTCCCTGGGAGCGCAAATTGGGGTCGGAGACCGGCGGCCGCTCCTGCTCCCCGCTGAAGCCGCGCGCCAGCCGCGGATTGGGCTTGAACCTGGGCGGGCCGCCATAAAACTGCCGCGCATGGCTCAGCACCATTCCCGCGCGGCCGTGCATGGGCCGGACCATGCCGCGTACCTGCACATCCATGTCGCGGTACTTGTGCAGTTCACCCACCGTGTCGCGGTCTTCCCAGAAGCTCACAATCGTGAACCGGCAGCGCTCATCCGAAGTCTCCGGCGAGCAAACATCCAGGAACCGCGTTCCATCGGGAAGCTCCACGACTTCATATACATGCGCCGAAATGCAAACGTCCTTGTTGAGCATCCGGGAGGCTTCGCCGGCGGTCACGCAGGGCCTGGGACGGGCGGCGAACGCCGGAATTGCGACCAGGGCCGATGTGAGAAGAAAAAGTCCCCGCAAAGAGGGCAACTCCATCTAGCAGGCCTTTCCGGGGAATTGCCAAACAGGATATTGCGAACGCCGCCTGAAAGAAAGTGATGCTCTTCACGGGTTGTGGGCCGCCGCTTCAATTTCCGTCGTTATCCGAATGCTCCGAGTCGATGGTCAGCATCATGTTCAGCTCCACCGGCTTGCACGAGCGAAGGTCGACAATCTGGGCCTGGGGATTGAAGCCCATCGCGGACACGAACAAGTCATACATCCCCGCATGCAGGTTCGCTTTCACTTGCCCGTTCTTGTCCGGCGTGAACTGCTGATTCACTCCATGTTCCCCGTGGACCAGCACAAACGCCTTGGGAAGACTCTTGCCGTCCTCGTCCGTGATGTGCACGTGCAGAGCGCAAGTGGCAGGCTTGACCGGCGCCTGCGCGCCCGCGGCCAGGGAGACGGCGAGGAGGAGATTCGACACACCGATCGCACGAAACACATCTCTCATTTTCCCCGGTCCCTTGTTCCCTTGTTCCCTTGTTCCCTCGGTCCCTTGTTCCCTCGGTCCCTCGGTCCCTTGGTCCCTTGGTCCCTTGGTCCCTTGTTCCCTTGGTCCCTCGGTCCCTTGGTCCCTTGGTCCCTTGGTCCCTTGTTCCCTTGGTCCCTTAGTCCCTTGTTCCCTTGGTCCCTCGGTCCCTGCTTCCCCTCAGCGCGCGCCCACCAGCTCTTCGCGCTTGGCGCTCTTGCCGTAGTGGCTCTCGACATACTTGTCGAGAATCTGCTTGAACTCGGCCACGATGGTGTCCCCGCGCAGCGTGGTATAGAGCTTGCCGTCGACGTAAACCGGGGCCTTGGGCTCCTCGAACGTGCCCGGCAGGCTGATGCCGAGGTTGGCGTGCTTCGACTCGCCGGGGCCGTTCACCACGCAGCCCATCACCGCCAGCTTGAGCTCTTCCACGCCGGGATAGCGCTTGCGCCACTCGGGCATAGAGGTGCGCAGGTAGCTCTGGATCTGCTCGGCCAGCTCCTGGAAGTAGGTGCTGGTGGTGCGGCCGCACCCGGGGCAGCTCGTCACCTGGGGCATGAAGCTGCGAATCCCCAGCGACTGCAGGATCTGCTGCGCGGCTTGCACCTCTTCGGTCCGGTCGCCGCCCGGCTTCGGCGTCAGGCTCACGCGAATGGTGTCGCCGATGCCGGCCAGCAGCAGCGGGGCCAGCCCCGCGGTAGAGGCGATCAGGCCCTTGGCCCCCATCCCCGCTTCCGTCAGTCCCAGGTGCAGGACATAATCGCAGCGTTCGGCGAGCCGGGTGTACACGTCCATGAGATCGCGAACGCCGCTCACCTTGGCCGAAAGGATGATCATGTCGTGGCCCAGCCCATAGCGTTCGGCTGCCGCGGCGGAGTTGAGCGCGCTGGCGATCATGGCCTCGATCATCACTTCGCGCGCCGGCTGCGGCTCGGCTTTTTTGCTGTTCTCGTCCATCATGCGCGTCAGCAGCGCCTGGTCCAGCGAGCCCCAGTTCACCCCGATGCGCACCGGCTTCTGGTTTTCGGCCGCGCACTCCACCATGGTGCGGAAGTTGTCGTCGTCCTTGCGGCCGATGGAGACATTGCCGGGATTGATGCGGTATTTCGCCAGCGCCTTGGCGGCAGCGGGGAACTTCTTCAGCAGCAGGTGGCCGTTGTAGTGGAAATCGCCCACGATGGGCACGCGGATGCCGCGCTTGTCCAGGCCTTCGACGATGGCCGGCATCGCCGCGGCGGCTTCCTCGTTGTTCACCGTCACGCGGACGATCTCCGAACCCGCCAGGGCCAGCGCTTCGACCTGTTCGATGGTCGACGCCGCGTCGGCGGTATCAGTGTTGGTCATCGATTGCACCACGACCGGGACTTCCCACCCCACGCGGACCTGGCCGATCCGGACCGTGGGAGTCTTCCTGCGCTGAATTTCAGGCATATGGACCTCATTTCCAGTTTACTAGGGACAGAACGAGGGACCAAGGGACTAAGGGACTAAGGGACCAGGGCTGATGCAGAGGGGGAGGGAAGGGTGGAAGAGAAGCGACAGCGGAGCAAGATGAAGGCGGTCAGCGAGGCCGCGCGGGGATGGGCCGCCGGCCTGGCCGCCGAGGCGCAGGACTGGCCGGGCGTGACCCTGAAGAGCGCGTTCGGCATGACGCTGGTGTACCGCAAGGGGGTCGTGTTTGCGGCCTTACCGCGCACGCGGGCGCTCTACGAGGAAGATGCGATCCTGTTGAAGTTCAATCGCGAGCCTGCGGGGCTGGCGGCGCGCATCTCGGCTGAACCGCGCTTTGCTGCCGGCAGCATGGAGCAGCGCAGGACGACGGCACGCAAGACCCGCGGGGAAGGCTACCGCTGGCGTATCTTCCTGGTGCGTGATGGAACGGACCTCCACGCCGCCATCGAATGGATGGCGGAGGCGCATCGGCTGGCGGGCGGAAGTGGCAAACAGGCCCGTGGCTGACAGCAGTCTCTCGGGGGTAGTCTATTTTCTTCCAAGCCTTGTTCCAGTTGTCTTGAGGCGCGGTTGTTTCCGAATCGGGACTATGTACCTGTTGCGGCATCTTGCAACAGATACCTGGTCCCGGTTGGTGAAGGGGCTTAACCGGGCTTGGGGGTGAACCCTTCGGGTGAGACAGTTTCGATCTTGACAGTTCGCCCTGATCGCCTGCCGGAGGAAAATCACCGACTTGAAACTCCAAAGCCGGTCATCGCCGGCCGCAGTTCCTCAGTGATGTCGAATGTAAATCGTAGGGAAGCGCTCAGAACGTGAACGCCAAACCGCCAGAGACGCTGCGCTGATCCTGGGCGAACATCAGCAGCGAGCCATCCGAGAGGACGAAGGGGCGGAAACCCTGCGCCAGCAGGTTGTGCATGTCGAGCAGAACGTCGAGGCTTCTTGCGCCCTCGCGGCGGGAATTCACCGGCTGGCGCAGATGGACGTTGAAGAAGGGCTCGGCGGCGTCGGTGGAGAAGCGGGCGACCTGAGTCACCGTGTCATCGGGCTGCCAGCGATAGCTCGCATGCCATCGCGTGCCGGTGCCGTCCAGGATGCCGGACAGCGAGATCGAGTACATCGGCGTGCGGCGCGGGCGGGCCGAGGCCAGCACGGCGGCGAAGGACATGGGCCTCCGCGAAGCCGGCATCACCAGCGCGCTGCCATTGGCGAAGCTGATACGGATGCGGTTGTCGCCGGGCAGGCGATGCTCGGCGCTGGCCATGAAGCCGGTCGTCGAGTATCCGGGGCCGGCGGCCCGCAGCACTCCGCTGGAGCGATCGACCAGCGCGTCCGAGGAGATCTCGGTGTCATCGGCGGCGAAATGAGCCATCGCCTCGAGCACCGGGTTCTCCAGCTGGTCGGCGTAGAACAGGACCGCAAGTCTGGAGGCGTCCGTGATGTGTTCCCAGCCGATCTCCTGGTGCAGGCCGCGCTCCAGAGCCAGATTGCCCTTGCGTACCGAAATGCCGGGAAGCAAAGCAGCGGCGTTGGCCGAGTAGCCGGACTGCATGGCCGGAACCAACGTTGTCATGCGATAGCGGAAGGTCGAATCGCCCTGCCGCCATCCCGCGCTGACAAAGGGCAGCGCGGCGATCACGGTATTAGGCGACTGCTGCCCGCCGCGCGCCACCACCTGCTCGGCGCCGGCCTCGGCCTCGAACTCGTCACCCATCCGGATGGTCTGCGAGGTGCGGATCGCAGCCTCGTCAAGGCCTTCGGCGCCCGCGCCCTCGATCTCGGGGTGGATGGCGATGGCGGCCACCGATTGCACCGAACCCGAGTAGCCCAACTCCTGGCGGAAGCCGAGCATGGATTCGATGCCGGCATTGGAGCCGGGCTCGAACTCAACCCGGGCCAGCAGCTCACGGCTGTTGGCGGGTGTGGTCTGGATATCGGCAGTGATGCGCTCGCCGTTCTCACCGAACGTTCCCTCGTTGCCGGTGGCCATCAGGCGCGCCTTCAGCCTGGGATGCGCGCCGGACTTGTCGGAGACCACCACCAGGGGGCCATCTTCAAGCCAGCGCAGCAGCGGCCGGTTGGCGGCCGAACGCAGGGTCCACAGCCAGTCGTCTTTTTGGGAGGTGCCGTCGCGCGGCTCCACCGGGAGCCACTGCATCACTTCGTACAGAGTATTCAGGGTGAGATTGACGACCGTGCTGGTGCGGACGCGGAGGTTTTCCCTCAGCGACGGAAGGAACGACGAGCCCATGGCCTTGACGGCGTATTTTCCGGGAAGAACCGAAGCGAACGAGAAGCGGCCCTTGGAGCTGGTGTACGCCGTGGCTATCACCGACATGTCGGGACGCAGAAGCTCGACCACCGCGCCGATCTGCGGCACCCCGGCAGAGTCGGAGACCAGTCCGCTGATGGTGAGCTGGCTGGCGGCAAACGACGGAGCACACCCCAAGCCGATCAGGGCGGCAAACAACGCGAAATGGAGCCTGCGCATAATCACTCAGCTTGGTGACCCGGAGGCGTCCCTGGCGAAAGTTCCTTCAACCAGTCCCGCCAGGTTCTCCGTGGTCTGATGCCCGGTTACCCGACTCCGCGGGACGATGCATACTATTCCACGACAAAAGGTGCCGATTGCGCAATCTCTTGTTTTGAGATTTCGTCATTTACTTTGATGGTGACCTTGTACTTCCCGGGCTGCAGTCCGGCAATGGGAAGGGTCCTTTCCACCGTCAACTGGTCGCTGTGCGCTCCCAACTCCTTTGAATCCAACTGCTTCTCGAATACCACTGCGTTGGTGGCGGAGTCAATGATCTGGTACGTAACCGTCGCCAGGTTACTCTTACTGTTCTCGTCGATTCCCAGGTTATAGACCTGCATCCAGAAGTTCAGGCTCTGGTTGCGCTTGTAATTGACCGGGGTGGCGGCGTTGGGCGTAACCCGTGGGCAGATCTTGGTGTTGCCGATCACGCAGTTGCCGGCGCCGATGGAATGGGAGTCGACCGGGGTGATCGAGTCGGCCAGGATCAACGTCGAGGTGGCCAGCTTTTCGTCAAAGAACTTCGGCACCTCGATGCCCTTGCCGTAAATTCCGATGTGATCGGGGTTATTCACGTCCTTGATGGCGATGTCGAGGCGATAGAGCCCGGGCGGCAGGGGAACGGCCTTCCAGTAGATTCTTCTGTAATCGAGGCTCTTTTCGAGCAACTCGGCGGGCTGGTCGATGGAGACGGTGTCCTCAAAGGTCTGCACCGTCTTGTGCATAATGGTGGTGACCTTGCCCAGTATGTTGACTACGCCGGTGGCCACGCCGTTCTTGGTCACAAACGTGATGTCGCGGTTCCTCATCTGGATGGTGATGGGCACCAGGACCGTGTTATCTGTGACCTTGATGAAATCGGTGCGCACGTCGAAGGGGAAGATGGGGCCGGAGATGACCTTGTGCTCGGTCACGAAGGCATCCAGATCCTTAAACTTCACTGGCGGGGGCGCGAAGATCTTGGCGGCCAGCTCGATGCGGTCAAATTGCTTGGATTGCTGCGAGGAACCCAGCGGACCGGTTCCCAGATTCTCGAATCCGCCCTTGAAGCGATCGGCCTTCTTGGCCTGACCCATCTCTTCCCACTGTGTCAGGCCCATGCCGGGCACGTGCTGCAGAGCGTCTTTCTCGCCGCGGTCGATGGTGAAGTGGTAGTCGCCGCACATGCAGGTGTCGACGAATTCCAGGTCGATATTCTCGCCGATACTCTCAAGATAGCGATAGTGCCAGACCTCGAAAGGAAAGGTGGAGGTTTCGCCGCCGCCCTCATCCATGGGCCGTTGGTAGGAACCGCCGGAGGGGTGGGAATCGATGGAATCGGGCTTGCCGAAGGCGATATACACGTGGCCCCGATCCGTCTTCCAGCCCGGCTTGCCGGCCGCGAAGTGCTCGTTGGCGTAGGCGATGCGGCGATAGTGCTCTTCGCGAAACTCGTTTTCCGGGGAGTCGGGGTTGGGATTGCGGCGCAGCCAGAACTGCTCGATGAAGGCCTCCCGCTCCTCGTCGTTACTCAGGTTTTTGAAGGCCTTCCGTTCCTCGTCGCTGATGATGTAAGCCACATCCTGCTCGAGCCAGGTCTTGTAGCCGCTTTTCAGCTCCCCTCGGTAGGCTTTCTGGGCCTGGAATCTTTCCTTGTCGGAGCGCTGCCGCTTGAGCGGGTCCGATTCCTGGGGCTGGCTGGTGGCGGGTTGGGCCTGGGGCGCCGGGCTGGGCGACTGCTGGGCGTGAACTCTGGCTGCGGGAACAAGATAGAGACTGAAACCCAAGGCGGCGGCGAGAAACGGTTGGCGGGTGGACATCGTCACTGGAACAACTCCTGGATGCCTTATTCTACGGGTCTTGTACATCGGCGGGCAAGACGCGCGGGAGTTGGCTCGCAGATTAGACGGGGCGAGGGGGGCGATGTAAGCAGGAAACGAGAGAACAGGGGATCAGGCGGGTTAACCGGAACAGCCGAAAGATTTAATGATGGCGGGACATATTTTGAAACTGCGGACGCAATACAATCGTAGATAGAACTAACGCAAACCGTCCGCCTCCCGGGATCTGCACGTCACAAACAGCGTATGGTTACGTTTTCAGGTCAGGGGATGGGTGTGCGCCTGAGGTATAACGAATCGCCGGTGGACGGCCCATCAGGGCTAGCCGGATTCGGCCGGGAGAGCAGCCGCGCCTTAACAAACCTCGTTGCGGTTCGTCATTCGTAATAGGAATGCCCGGCGACAGGGACGGGAACCTTACCGCCGGGGTTTGCGTAAACTGATTTTCAGATAGCTGGGGAGCAAGCACAGCACATGAAAAAGATTCTTTTGATCATTGCGGGCATTGTCGTGGTTGCGGGGCTTGTGACCCTGTTTGTCGTCAAGCAGCAGTCGGGGTACACCAAGGTCCTGACAGCCAAGCTTGTCAAACAGGATCTGTCCACCGTCGTCAGCGGAACCGGACAGATCAAGCCAACGACCTACGTTAACGTCGGCGCGAACGTCATGGGCCGGGTTACCCACTTCTATGTGAAGGAGGGGGACGCGGTCAAGAAGGGCCAGATTGTAGCTACGATCGAAAATGTCCAGCAAACGGCGAATGTGGCCGGTCAGGAAGCTGCAATCGCGGCAGCCAGGACCGACATCAATTCCTACATCGCCGCCGAGAAGACCGCCGAGGCGAACATGGAGCGCGCCAAGGCGGACCTGGAACAGAAAAAGCTCGATTGGGACCGCGCTCAGAATCTGTACAAGGCCGGCATCATGGCCAAGCAGGACTTCGACAGCAAGAAAGCCGCCTACGACACCGACGTAGCGACAGTCGCGCAAATGGCGGCCCAGCTTAACCAGGCCAAAGCGCAGACTGAATCCGCGCGCGGCCATCTGCAAACGCAGATTGCCACACTCCGCGCCAATCAGGACATGCTTGATAAAACCATCGCGATCGCGCCTTTCAACGGCATCGTCACGAACATGCCGGTCAAAGAAGGCGAGACTGTGGTCACCGGCATTCAGAACACGGCCGGCTCGACCCTGATGACCCTGGCGGACATGAGCGTAATCACCGCGGAAGTGAAGGTAGACGAAACCGATATTGTGAATGTGAAAATCGGCCAGCCGGCCGATGTCACCGTCGACGCCATTCCTAATAAGGTCTTCAAGGGCCATGTCACCCTCGTGGGCGACCAGGCGCTGCTGCGCTCCAGCGGCGTGGCCACATCGCAATCAACCACCGGCACCGAAGAGGCCAAGGATTTCAAGGTGGTGGTCACCCTCGATCAGCCCTCGGACGAACTGCGTCCCGGGCTTTCGACCACCGCCAAGATTACGACCGCCCACAAGGACCGCGTGGTGTCCCTGCCCATCCAGGCGCTGACCATGCACGCCCCTGAACCGGCTTCCAACTCCGGCAAGGTCGAGGCGGCGTCCACTCCGGCGCCCGGCGCAAAGCCGGCTCCGGAACAACAGGGCGTGTTCGTGGTGCAAAAGGATGAGCATGGCAAGCTGCGGGCGAAGTTCATTCCGGTGACCACCGGGATTACGGGGGCCACCGATATCGAGGTGCTTTCGGGATTGACTGAAGGGTCCGAGGTGGTGACCGGGCCGTACAAGACATTGCGCGGTCTCAAGGACGGTTCACTGGTCAAGCGCGATACGGCCAAGCCGGTGACCACAACGCAGAGCAATTCGTAGCCAGGCAGTAAACGGTGCCCCGATGCAAATCAAGGCGCATGGCGGGAGTCCAATTGTGTTGAAAAGCACGCGAGACGAGCGCGCCGTGAAAGATGCGACGCGAATGGCCGGAAAATCATCTTGCCTGCAGAACGACAGAGGAACATATGGGTATGGCTTTGGACAGCATCATTACTGAGGACGCAACCCTACCCCAGACGGCGCCCTCGAGCGACGTGATTGTCGTCGAGGATTTGTGGCGCACCTACGACATGGGCTCGGAGCAGCAGGTACAGGCGCTCCGCGGCGTGAACTTGCGCATCCGGCACAACGAGTATGTGGCCATCATGGGGCCTTCGGGGTCGGGCAAATCGACCCTCATGAACCTGATCGGCTGCCTTGATACCCCTTCTAAAGGAAAATACTGGCTGAACGGGCAACTGGTGAGCGAGCTGGACGACGACCAGTTGGCGCGCATCCGCAACAAGGAGATCGGTTTCGTTTTCCAGACATTCAACCTGCTGGCGCGGGCCACATCGCTGCACAATGTCGAACTGCCGCTGATTTACAACGGCACGCCCGCCGTGGCACGCATCGAGCGAGCCAAGGAGGCGCTGACCAGCGTGGGCCTGGAGAGCCGCATGCACCACAAGCCGAACGAGCTTTCCGGCGGGCAGCGGCAGCGCGTGGCTATCGCGCGGGCGCTGGTCAACCATCCCTCCATCATCCTGGCCGACGAGCCGACCGGGAACCTGGACTCCAAAACCGGCGTCGAGATCATGGCGCTGTTCGATACCCTGCACGGCGGCGGCAATACCATTGTGCTCGTGACCCACGAGCCGGACATCGCCGATCATGCTCACCGGGTGGTGCATATCCGCGACGGACAGATATTCTCCGATGAGCCGTCGAAGAGGTTTAAAAGCAGGGAATAGGGAATAGGGATTAGGGATTAGGGCCGGAGGGATCGTGGATCTCTCCGGCTCTTATCTTTACTAGCCCCAGAAAGCCTAACCCCTAACCCCTAACCCCTAACCCCTGGCCACAGCCTTTTTCACCGTTCATGTTTAACGCCCCTCCGCCGATGAAGACCCTGTTGGCCACTTTGGATCGATCTGGCCAGGGATGCGAGGTGGCGGTTGAGGACCATGCAGAGCTCGGGACAGTTCCATTCGCAGGGCGCCGCGCCGGCGCCGTCACCCATCCATGCGCCGATTCAGCCGCCACGCATCATCTCGGGCGCCAACCTCATCGAGATGGAACCGCCCTTCACGGGCACGCAATGTGCTCTGCAGGTGGCGGGGGTCAGCGCAGCCTGGCGCAAGTTGCTGCTGCAGGCCGACATGGCGGCCCCGCATGTGCAGGTAGCCTCGATTGAAGGCGAGAGCGGGGCGGGCAAGCAGACCCTGGCGCGGTACCTGCTCAGCCGCTCGCCGTTATCGGGTTCTGGCTTTCACCGGCGGGACGCGCGCGAGTGGCTGCTGGCCGAAGGCGATCCTGCGACCGTCACCGGTTTCAATTACCTGGACCGCGTCGACTTGCTGGCGCCCCCGGGACAAGGGCTGCTGCTGGGGGTGCTCAAGAATCTCCAGGACCGTGCGCCCGGCCGGATCATGCTGGTGGCGTCCTCGCAGAATTCGCTGAGGCAGTTGGCGGGCCAGGGGCAGTTGTTGCCCGATCTGGCGTTTCGGCTGACCGCGGTGCGGCTTGCCATTCCCCCGTTGCGCATGCGCCGGGAGGACATCGCTCCCATCGCTCAGGCACTGGTCGAGCGCCTGTGTGCGCGCTACCAGCACCGGCCCGTGACACTAAGCACGTCCGCCCTGGGGCGCCTGCTGCAGCATCCCTGGCCAGGCAACGTGCGCGAACTGGCCAGTGTCCTGGAAGCCGCGCTGCTGGAGGCCGCGGGCGACGTCATCCGCCCCGAAGATCTTGCCTTGAACATCGGCGGGGAGCCGGTCCCGGACTTTCCCATGCCGTTCCGCTCCGGAGGACTCACCCTGGACGACGTGATTCATCGCCACGTGCAATACGTCCTTGACCTGAACCACGGAAACAAGCTGCGGGCGGCCCGGCAACTGCGCATCTCGCGCTCCACGCTCTATCGCATTCTCGGCAACCAGAGCGTGGTTTAAAGCAGGGGTCAGGGATCAGGGGTCAGGGATCGGCGACTGAGACCGGGAATCAGCGCCCGCTGCTCTACACTCGACGGGAAGGCGATCTCCATCCGAAAGGACCCTCCTGTGGCCCGACAATTCCTGCCTGCGATTTCCGCCGCTATCGTTCTGCTCACCTTTGCAGTTCCTGGACCGGCGCAACAAGCGACTCCGGCATCGGTGGATGATCGCCGCAAGGCGCTCAATGGGCTATTCCAGCAGTACTGGGATGAGCGGCTCGAACGCAACCCCGAGTTTGCATCCACCCTCGGCGACAGGCGCTGGAACGATAAGCTCACTGACCACTCCGTCAAGGCTGAGAATCAATGGCTGGAGCGCGAGCAGACGCTGATGATAAAGCTCGCCGCCATCGACCCCGCCGGGTTCACCGACGCCGAGAAGACCAGCCGCGACCTGCTCTTGCGCCGCTTCTCCGAGGACCTCGAAGCCGCCGACTTCAAGGAGTGGGAGATGCCCGTGAACCAGATGGGCGGCATCTACGCCAGCTTCCCGCAACTGGTGGCCCAGCTCAGCTTCAACGAAGTGAAGGATTACGATGACTGGATTGCGCGTCTGAAGGCCATTCCCAACGCCTTCGACCTGGTGACCACCAACATGTCCATAGGAATGGACGATCGTCGCGTGCCACCGAAGTTCCTTTTGGAAAAAGCGCTCGATCAGGTGAAGCAGTTAGCCAATCAGAAGCCGGAAGACTCGCCGCTTTCCCTGCCTCTGAAGAAGTTTCCCGCATCGATTCCCGCCCCCGAACAGGAGCGTATCAAGACGGAAATGCTCACCGTGATCGCCAAGCAGGTGCTGCCCGCCTATCAGCGCTTTGCCCGCTTCCTTGAGGTGAGCTACATTCCCGCGGGGCGAACGGAGCCCGGCATTTCGGCGCTCCCCGATGGCCCGAAGTATTACAGGTTCCTGATTCACCGCACCACGAATACCGACCTGACCCCCGAGCAGATTCACCAGATCGGCCTCGACGAAGTGAAAAAGGACGAGGCGGAAATGCTGGCCATCGCCAAGAAGCTCGGCTTCCAGGACCTGAAGAGTTTCAATGCCAGCCTGAAGACCAATCCCAAGCTTCACCCCACTTCGGGCGAACAGTTGCTGGAGGCCGCGCGCGGGTACCTCGGCCCCATGCAGTCCAAGCTGCCCGAGTTGTTCGGACGCCTGCCGAAGACCCCGTTTGAAGTAGCGGCCGTGCCGGACTATCTCGAAAAGACCTCGGCGCCGGCCTATTACGAACCGGGCTCTCCCGACGGCAGCCGCCCGGGACGGCTGCGCATCGACACCTATAACGCGCCCACCCGGAACCTTTACCAGGTAGAGGACCTTAGCTATCACGAGGGATTGCCGGGCCACCATATGCAGATTTCCATTGCCCGCGAACAGACGGGAGTGCCGGCATTCCGAAAGTTCGGCGGCTACACCGCGTTTGCCGAAGGGTGGGGATTGTACGCCGAGAGATTGGGCAAAGATCTGGGATTTTATCAGGATCCGTACTCGGATTACGGGCGGCTGGAGGGCGACATCTGGCGCGCCATCCGCCTGGTTGTCGATACCGGAGTTCATGCCGGAGGCTGGAGCCGAGAGCAGATGGTGGATTTCTTCCATGACCACTCGGCAATCGACGAGACCAGCATCCAGGCGGAGGTGGACCGCTATATCGCGTGGCCCAGCCAGGCGCTGGCCTACAAGATCGGGCAATTAAAAATCCTGGAACTGCGTGACCGGGCGAAGAAGGCCCTGGGCGACAAGTTCGACATCCGCGCCTTCCACGACCAGGTGATCGATTCCGGCGCGCTGCCGCTGGACGTCCTCGATGATCGGATCAATACGTGGATCGCCGCGCAGGGCGGGGCGACGAAGAAGTAGTGCGGGCTACGAAGGGCCTGCTTCTTCTGCTTGTCATCCTGAGCCAAGCCGGTCGCGAAGCGCGACCGGCGCAGGCGAAGGATCTGCGGTTCGGACGTGGATCGCGCGTCGCTGCGGTAATTTCCGCATTACCCAGCCAACAGAAGTCCTCGCCGCCAGTTCACGGCTGCAAGAGTACCAGAAGCGATTACGGACGAATCCACCAGCGATTCGGACCTATCGAACGGCAACGGCAGATCCTTCGACTCCGCTGCGCTGCGCTCAGGATGACAGCGTATGAAAGGGCTAAGGTGAAGGCATCACCGTTGATTCGGAAATTACGAAAGGCAACCGCAGATGCTTCGCTCCGCTCAGCATGACAGCGCGATGAGGGAGTTTGAAACCGGCGAATCCTCCGCGGCGACCTCCGCTCTGGATGACAGTTGTTGGAAATTGCGAACGCGGTGTCTGTGCCGGGCGAGTATCCTGTTGTTGAACCACAAAACTCGTCCAAAACAAGGAAAAAGATGACGGACATCGCTGTCGAGGCCAACACCACACCCGCGCAGTTGCCGAATCTTCACGTGGCCGTGCTGGGCGCGGGCAAAATGGGCGGCATCCTTTTGCAGGCGTTTCTCAAGCAGAACCTGTTTGCCGCCGACCAGATTCACGCCACCGTGGCGCACCCCGAGCGGGCCATCGCGCTGAGCTCCCAATGGGGCGTGGACGTGAGCACCGATAACCTGGAGCAGGCTCGACAGGCGGACCTGATCCTGGTGGGCGTGAAACCATTCCAGGTGCCCGACCTGATCGCGGAGATCAAACCCGCGCTGACGCCCGCAAAGACCATCGTATCGTTCGCCGCATCGGTGAAGACGCGCGCCATCGAGGACGCGGCGGGGATGGAAATCGCGGTGATCCGGGCCATGCCCAACACGCCTTCGGCGCTGGGCGCGGGCGCGGCGGGCCTGTGCCGGGGCCGGTTTGTGAGTCCGAAGCAGATGGAACTGGCGGAGCGCATCTTTGAGACCGTGGGCCGTACCGTGGTCGTCGACGAGAAGCACATGGATGCCGTAACGGGATTGTCGGCGTCGGGACCGGCGTACATTTACATCATCATCGAGGCGTTGGCCGAGGCGGGCGTCAAAGTCGGTCTGCCGCGTGATACCGCGACTCAACTGGCCGCCCAGACCACCTTCGGCGCCGCCAAGATGGTGCTGGAAACCGGCTATCATCCCGCGCTGTTAAAGGATGCGGTGACGACGCCGGCGGGCTGCACCATCGATGGCATTCTCGAACTTGAAGAGGGCGGCCTGCGCGTCACCCTGATCAAGGCCGTGATGCGGGCGACGGAGAGGGCCAGAGCGTTGGCAGCAGGATGATGCCATCCCAGGTCTCAGAATCGAGACCTGGGGCACCCAGGTCTGTTGAACGCCCGAACTGGCTCCCTTCCTACATCCCGGAACTGCTGGGGCTCCGCGGGATCGCCGTTCTCGGAGTGGTGATCTACCACTGCCATCCGCGGCTTGCGGGCACGTGGTTCTACGGCGCCTCGCTGTGGGGCTGGGCGGGCGTCAATCTCTTCTTTGTGCTGTCAGGATTCCTGATTACCTCTATTCTGCTCGAGTCGCGCGAAAAGCCGCATTACTTCCGCAACTTCTACGCGCGGCGCGTGCTGCGCATCTGGCCGGTCTATGTACTGGTGCTCGTCGTCTGCTACCTCAACGCGCCATGGTTCATCGGGCCGACGGTGCTTGAAGCCGTCAAGACTGCGCCGTGGTGGGCCTACGTGCTCTTCCTGCAAAATCTGTTCCACCTTGCGCTGCCGCCGGCCATCGGCCCGACCTGGTCCTTGGCCATCGAGGAGCAGTACTACGTGCTCTGGGCGCCGATCGTGCGGGTTCTTGCCCGGCCCTGGGCGCTGGCAATCTTTCTCGGTGCGGCGCTGATCGCCGCGCCGCTGTTCCGGATGAGCCATTTCACATCGATCACGCCCACGCACACGCTGACCCACATCGACGGAATCGCGATGGGCAGCCTGCTCGCGATCGGGCTGCACACGCTCCCGTGGAGCCGGCGGGTATGGCTGGGTCTCGGCCTGGCCGGGATGGTCATCGGCTTCCCCGCCGCTGCCACCCTCGCCGGAGGCACCGCCTTTCTCGACACGGCGCTGACCACCGGATTTGGCGGCGCCGTGCTGGCCTCGATCGCGTCCACCGGGGCGGGCAATCCGCTGAACGCCGTGCTTCGCCGCGGGCCGCTGGCCTTCTACGGGCGCGTGAGCTACGGGATGTACATGACCCACATCATGGTCTTCATCTACTTTGGCTGGTTCGACCGGAAGATGGATGCACACGGCATGATTGGCAATCTTGCCGTGGTGGGTTTCCGGCTGGCGGCTTCAACCGCGGTCGCTACCGCGCTGTGGTACGGATTTGAGTCGCGGATACTGAAGCTGAAGAAGCTGTTTGCCTGAAACGGCAGGGAGGTTCGTGGTTTCCCACCTTAGCGGACGAAAGACAAGACGTCCGCGAAGGTGGGCCACCCGACGCCAGGGATCGCTCATCGCGGCCAGCGGCCCACGATGATGAACAGCGCCAGCAGGCACAGGACGATGGTGGGAGTGGCCGGATCGCGGCGGCGCAGATGGTAGATCCAGGTGGCGATCATGAGCAGCGCCAGCCAGCCCGCCGCGCACACCACCACCAGGTGAGACGGATTGACCTGACTCGGAATCAGCAACCCGATCGCTCCTGCGACTTCCGCCAGGCCGAGCAGGACTGCCTGCCAGCGCGAGACTCCGATCGGCTGTCCCTTGGAGCGACCCTCGATCAGACGCGCCAGTTGGTGGCAGTCAAACAGCTTGCCGCCTGCGGTAAACAGAAAGATTCCCGCGAGCAGAATCTGCACGCCCCAAAGTAGATTGTTCATCTTGCGACAAATCCCCCGCACAGATTGCCAGCAAAGTGGTCCAAATGCAGGGCTTGATTCAATCTCCGTATACGCCCTGCTGTCAAGCCCGCAATGGATTCATCGCAAGTTGATCTCCAGTTTTAACTGAGGAGAAATGAAAGCGCGCTGCAACCGGGACGAATTGCTGACATCAATCACCACGAAGGGTGGGGAGCACCTGGGCCAGCGGTTTACGAACTGACAATGAAGTTGTGATTCAATGAAGAGTCACCTTTGGGCGGCTGCCCGCAACTTCGGCAGCTTTCCGCAATCATCTCCTCAGATGCGTTAGGCTGAACATCACGCAGTTTTCCCATGCGAGGTACATCATGAGCGAAACCACCGCAATGGAATTTACGGCGAAGGCCGCCGAAGGCCCGCTGAGTCGCCAAGAGCTTGACCGCATGAACGCCTATTGGCGTGCGGCCAACTATCTTTCTGTCGGCCAGATTTATCTCAAGGACAATCCGCTTCTCGACCGCCCGCTGACGCTGGATGACGTGAAGCCGCGCCTGCTGGGCCACTGGGGCACAACGCCCGGATTGAATTTTCTTTATGTCCATTGGAACCGGATCATCCGCGAGCGCGACCTGAACATGATCTTCATCATCGGTCCAGGCCACGGCGGACCGGGCTTGGTGGCCAACACCTACCTGGAAGGTTCATACAGTGAAATGTATCCGCACATCGAGCGAAACAGCGATGGGATCAAGCGCCTGTTCCGGCAATTCAGCTGGCCGTATGGCATTCCCAGCCACGTAGCGCCGGAGACGCCGGGGTCGATTCACGAGGGCGGGGAACTGGGTTACGCGCTGGTGCATGCGTATGGCGCGGCGTTCGACAATCCCGACCTGCTGGTGGCTTGCGTGGTAGGCGACGGCGAGGCCGAGACCGGTCCGCTGGCTACGAGCTGGCACTCGAACAAGTTCCTGAACCCGGTGACCGACGGCGCGGTGCTGCCCATCCTGCACCTCAACGGATACAAGATCGCCAACCCCACGATCCTGGCGCGCATTCCGCACGAGGAGCTTGAAGACCTGATGCGCGGCTACGGATACGAGCCATTTACGCTGGAGGGCGACGATCCTGCAGTGATGCATCAGAAGGCCGCGGCGGTATTCGATCAGATTTTCGACCGCATTGCCATGATCCAGACTGCCGCGCGCATTGAGGGCAAGTCCGATCGCCCGCGCTGGCCGATGCTGATCATGCGCACCCCGAAGGGCTGGACCGGGCCGAAGTTCGTGGATGGCAAGCCGGTGGAGAATACGTGGCGCGCGCACCAGGTTCCATTCAGCGAACTGCGCGAGAAACCCGATCACCTCAAGCTGCTGGAAGACTGGATGCGCAGCTACAAGCCGGAAGAACTGTTCGACGCCAAGGGCACGTTCCGCGACGACCTCTCCGACCTTGCGCCCAAGGGCCGGCGGCGCATGGGCATGAATCCGCATGCCAACGGCGGACTGCTGATGCAACCGCTTCGCGTGCCCAACTGGCGTGATTATGGGCTGAAGATCGACGGCCGTGGGGCGACCATGGACGAATCGATCCGCCGGCTGGGGCGCATGCTTCACCAGGTCATGGAGGCCAATCGCCAGGAACGCAACTTCCGCGTCTTCGGTCCCGATGAGACCGCGTCGAATCGCCTGCAGGACGTGATCCCCGGAGTGGGGAAACGATGGATGGCCGAAACGCTCCCCGTGGATGAAGATCTTTCGCCCACCGGCCGAGTGATGGAGGTGCTGAGCGAGCACATGTGCCAGGGTTGGCTGGAGGGCTATTTGCTCACTGGCCGGCACGGCTTCTTTTCGTGCTACGAGTCCTTTATCCACATCGTGGATTCGATGGTGAACCAGCATGCCAAGTGGTTGAAGGTCACGCGCACCATTCCATGGCGGAAACCCATCGCATCGCTCAATTACCTGCTCACGTCGCTGGTCTGGCGGCAGGATCACAACGGCTTCAGCCACCAGGATCCGGGCTTTATCGATCACCTGTTGAATAAGAAAGCCGACATCGTGCGCATCTACCTGCCCCCGGATGCCAACACGCTGCTTTCGGTGGCCGACCATTGCCTGCGCAGCCGCCACTACATCAATTTGATCGTGGCCGGCAAGCAGCCCCAGGCGCAGTGGCTCTCGATGGACGAAGCGGTCTCGCACTGCACGACCGGAGCGGGCATTTGGAAATGGGCCTCGAACGACAACGGCGATCCGGACGTGGTGATGGCCTGCTGCGGCGATATCCCGACCATTGAGACGCTGGCGGCTGTGATGCTGCTGCGCGCGCAGGTTCCGGACCTGAAGATCCGGGTAGTGAACGTGGTGGACCTGATGGCGCTGCAGCCGCAATCGGAGCACCCGCACGGTCTGCCGGATGACGATTTCGACAATATGTTCACCAAGGACAAGCCGGTCATCTTCGCGTTTCATGGATATCCGTGGCTCATTCACCGCCTGACGTACCGCCGGCACAACCACGACAACATTCACGTGCGCGGCTACAAGGAAGAAGGCACGACGACCACGCCGTTCGACATGTGCGTGCTGAACAACATCGATCGCTTCCAGTTGACGATGGATGCCATTTCGCGCGTGCCGCGACTGAAGGCGCAGGCCGATCACGCGCGCCAGTGGTACTCGGAACAGATCCAGCGGCACAAGCTCTACGTCTCCGAGCATGGCGAAGATCTGCCCGAAATCCGGCAATGGCGCTGGGCGGCGAATGCCGATGTCGCATGAACGCCCTGAGCGGGCCTCTCACATTGTTGTCATCCTGAGCGAAGCCGGTCGCGCATAGCGCGACCCGCGTAGTCGAAGGATCTGCGGTTCAAGCGCGAAAAAAGAGGCATATCCTTCATGTCTTCTCTGCCGGTCCTCGTCCTGAATAGCGGCTCATCCTCGATCAAGTTCTCTATCTACGAGGCTGGTGATGGCCGGCGCGAACGCCTGCACGAAGGCGCAGTGGACGGCATCGGAACCGACCAGGGGAAATTCTGGATCAAGGACGCAAGCGGCAAGAGACTCGTGGATCAAACCCCGCATTTGCCGCATCGGTCTGTAGCGTTCAAGCTGGTGGCCGACGCGCTGAATTCGGATTTCCCGGCCCCCAAAGCGATCGGGCATCGCATCGTTTCGGGAGGCCCGACCATCCAGGAGAATCAACGCATCACGCCGGAGCTGATCGACGAGATTGAGAGCCACACAGCGTTTGCCCCGCTGCACACCCCCATCGCCGTGTACATCATGCGCGAGGCCCTGCGGCTGTTTCCCGGCGTGCCCAACTTTGCGGTCCTCGATACGTGGTTCCATCGCACCATGCCGGATTTGGCGAAGCAGATGCCGATTCCGGCGGAGTATTCCGCCATGGGCGTGCGGCGCTACGGGTACCACGGCATTTCCTACGAATCCATCGTGTACCAGTTGCAGCCCAATGTGCCGGAAAAGCTCATCGTTGCGCATCTCGGCAACGGAGCATCGATCACCGCCATTCGCAACGGTCAATCCATCGATACATCGATGGGCCTGACGCCCACGGGCGGCATCGTCAGCGCTACCCGCACCGGCGACATCGATCCCGGCGTGCTGCTGTTCATCCTCCGCAAGATCGCGGAAAAGACCCCGAGCGCGGACGCCGCGGCGGATCAACTCGAAGTCGCGGTCGCCAAGAAGGCCGGCCTGCTGGGCGTGAGCGAATTGTCGAGCGACATGCGCGACCTGCGCGAAGCGATCAACGCCGGCAACGCCAAGGCCCGGCTGGCGGTGGATAAATTCGTGTGGACGATTCAGAATTGGATCGGCAGCTTCTTCGCGGAACTGAACGGGCTGGACATGCTGGTATTCACCGGTGGCATTGGCGTAAACGATATTGCCTCGCGTGCCGAGATCTGCACGGGGCTGGAGGCGCTCGGCATCACGCTCGATTCGGCGCAGAATAATTTGCGCGGCGAGGCGGTGATTTCAGCACCCAACTCCCGGGTAATCGTGCGCGTGATCCCACCCCTCGAAGACCTGATGATCGTCAATCACGTGGTGCGGCTGCTCGGTGAGTGACTTTCAGCTACTGTTCTACACTGAAAGGTACGCTACGGGTTTCCTATGTCTCTTACAGCGGCGTCAGTGGGAACGCAGAAGCTGCCTTCGTCGGCCTTGCGCCGGTTTGCCTGGGCGGTGCTGCTTTATTTCATTGCCGTGATTCTGTGGGGAGCGCTGGTGCGCGCTACCGGCTCCGGCGCGGGATGCGGCGACCACTGGCCCCTGTGCAACGGCACCCTGATTCAGCACTCGCCACGCGTGGACACCATCATCGAGTTCACCCATCGCTTTACCAGCGGCATATCCTTCTTCTCGGCCGTGGTC
The DNA here is from genome assembly GCA_963720105.1 of uncultured Acidobacteriota bacterium. Lineage (GTDB taxonomy): Bacteria > Acidobacteriota > Terriglobia > Terriglobales > Acidobacteriaceae > Telmatobacter. The sequence goes on from CAVREL010000067.1 coordinate 26,634, forward strand.
TTGATGGTGTGGACGCTTGCGCGGACCGCCCGTGGCCATCTGGCCCGCGCCGCCTCGATCGCGGCGGTCGCATTTACGCTGATCGAGGCGATCCTGGGCGCTTTCCTGGTGAAGCTGGGTCTGACGGCACAGAGCCAGTCGCCCTTGCGCGCTCCTTACCTTGCGCTCCACTTGACTAACACTCTGCTGCTTTTGGCCGCACTCACACTAACGGCGCACTTCCTAAGCCGCACGCGCGGATACACACGCCAGACGGTACGCGTGGTCGCGCCGGCCGGAGCGACTGCTGCGATCGTTACGGTGCTGGTGGTCGGGGTGACCGGGTCGCTGGCCGCGCTCGGCGACACGCTGTTTCCCGCACGCTCGATCGCCGCGGCGCTGGCACAGGATTTCTCCGCGACCAGCGGATGGCTGGTGCGCTGGCGCTGGACGCATCCCACCGTCGCGTTCATTGCCTGCGTGTTCCTGATCTGGCTGCTGGTTCGCGCCACGCGCCGCTCAGAGCACTGTGACAATCGCCAGCTGGCCGCGCTGGTTCTGATCCTGCTGGCCGCGCAATATCTGCTGGGCGTCCTGGACGTGGTGCTGCTGGCCCCGGTGTGGCTGCAGATCGTTCATCTGCTGGGTGCCGATGTGCTGTGGGCAGCACTGGTGGTGCTGGCTGCGAGGGTTACGGTAGAACCGATAAAAACAGGGAATGGGGATTAGGGATTAGAAAACACGATAACCGGCGCTTGAAAGCCTTATGCCTAACCCCTAACCCCTAACCCCTAATCCCGGCTTTACTTCACCAGCACTCCCGCCGCCGGATACACTTTTCCATTCACGCGCGCTTCGATGACGGGCAGCCCCGGCGTCGAGGTGAGCCACTCGATCTGGCCGTCGCGCAGAATCACCGTGTCTTCGGCCTTGCCGCCGCGGATGCTGGGGTTCCATGCAAATGCCTGATGATTGACGACGGTCTGCGTGCCTTCGGGCGTAGCGACCCATTCGCGCTCGCCGTACCCGGTGGGACCGCCCTGGTGATGGTATTGCTCTTCGCCCGGAAATCCTTCGGCGGCGTAGGCGTGCCTGGGCCACCCGGAACAACTGCGCCGAAGTCGCGCCGATTTGCGTTGCATCCAGCGAGCGCGGCGTTGACTGCGGCTGCCGACTGTGAATCGTGCGGCCAGATCCGTCCGGCAGAGCGCCGAAGTGCACGAAACGCGTGATCGAGATCGCCAGGCCCCACTTGCGCGAGCAGAGATTGAGCATGGCGTAGTTCTTCAGGCGCTTGCCTCGCGCGGCGGCGTGCTTGTATTTGAAGATGCGATCGTCCACGGCAAACAGATACACCGACGGCAGAATGCCCCGCCGCAGCAGGTTGGCGGCGGTGATGGCCTCGAGATCGTACTCGCTCAGGCCGGGCTCGACCTGGTGCAGTGATTCGACGGTGGCATCGGCGGTCTCCGCGCCCAGCCAGCGGTAGCGCGCGATCTCCGCCTCGCTGAGCGATGCGCGCAGCGGGTAGAGATTGACAGGAATCAGCCCCGGAATGGGCGTATCTGAGCCGAGTTCGACCCCGGCCAATCGCTGCGCCGCCTCTTTCGTATCGTCGGCATACCAGGGAAACAGCACCGGCTCGAAATCGAGCGCGCCGAATTCCTCGTCGTGCAGGCGCGGAGCTTCGTTTTCGGTGGTGAAGTAGTAGCGCTTGCCTTTGGCGGTCACCAGAAGCGAAGCCACGCCGGTTTCGCCGGGTGTAAGCACGCGAACCTCGACGGCGCCGCCGGTCAGCCAGGCGATATTCTCGTGGCGGCGAATGAGCACGCCTTCCAGATTGTTCGCATTGCAGCCATTCGACCAGCTTCTGATGCTTGGCTTCGAGTTCCTCGTTCCACGCCGCTTCCGAAACGATAGTTTCCCCGTTAACTACCAGAGCCTTGCTGATTCGCTTGGCTCACAGTTGCGCTTCCCATGTCATCTCCCCATATGCGAAGGGCGTCTGACAATTCGTCAACGCCCCGTGATCTCTGATCCTGTCCTTTCCTCAGTCCTCCAGCTCGGGATGGTAGTGGCTTTCCCATCCGAGGTACCGCACCGCCGCTTCGTGGATGGCCTTCGATACTTCGCTGAAGTTGGCGGCCACGTGATGCTCGAAGCCTTCGTGGCAGATGTACTTCAGCAGCTTCTGCAGTTGCGGAATCTCCGCCACGCCGGCGCCGCCGAAGGTCTCCAGCGGATCGTCGGTGAACCGGCCCGGACCGGTGTAGCCGCGAATGATGCCGCGGCGGTCGTCGGTGGAGTAGCGCGCGTAGCTCATCGCGCCGGCCTTCACCTTGCCCACGCAGGTGCCGAAGGTGTTCTCCTTGCCCACCGTGCCGGCGATGATTTCCTGGAAGTCCATCTTCACATCCTTGAAGAAGTGCTTGGGCAGGTTGGAGCAGTGGAAGCACACGCACTTGTTGGGATCGGCTGCCGTAGTTGTTGTTCCAGTCCAGCAGCGCCGAGGGCGTGCCGCGACGCCAGCGCCAGCATGTACATGCTCAGCACGCCGGGCACATCCACTTCGCAGGCCGACGGAATCAGGTTGTTCGACATCATGCTCATGATGGTGCAGGGAACCACGCCGAAGAATTCTTCCATCGAGGTCCAGCACTGCACGGCGCTGATGGTGCAGTTGGTCTGCTTCATCCAGGCGTCGATCACCGCGCCCAGCTTGGCCATCTTCATCAGCGCCGCATCGGGAATGCCGGCGGTAGTCACGTATCCCTTGATGGCGGCCAGCTTGGCCTGAGCGGCGTCGTCGTTGTCGTCCATGCGGTTGATGCGCCCGAAGATCTCCGACAGATCGATGGGATCGATGGAGATGCCCGCTGCGTCTCAAGGATGCGCTCGGAGTAGCGCACGGTGTTGAATGCCGCCGGCCGCGCGCCGATCGAGCCGATCTTCAGGTTCTTCAGGCCCTTCACGATCCGGCACACGGCGGAGAACCATTCGAGGTCGGCCTTGAATTCGGGCGACTGCACCGTCTCGGTGTGCAGCGTGGTGAGCGAGTACTTGATGCCGTACTGCATCATGTTGTTGCAGCAGCTCATCTTTCCGCAGAAGCTGTCGCGGCGCACGGCGATGGTCATGTTGTCGGAGCGGTCGGGCGTGGCCTGCACCAGCACCGGCACCTTGCAGCCCCGAGAGGCGGATCGCGTCCACAATGCCGCGCTCTTCGCCGAAGTTGGGCAGCGTGACAATGATGCCGTCGATCTCTTCGGCGTGCTTCTTGAACAGCTCGGCGCAGCGCAGCGATTCCGCGTACGTCTCCACCGCGCCGTACTTCGATTCTTCCGGGCCGAGCACGATCGCCGTCGCGCCCGCGGCTTCGAGCACCTGAATGATTTCTTCGCGTCCGGTTTTGGCCAAGTGATCAGGGAAAAATCCGCGGTTGCCCACCACGATCCCGAATGTCATCTTTCGTTGCGCTGCCATGTTCGTACTCCTTCAGGCGTCGGCTCTCTGCAGACGCTTGGTTGTTTGAACTTTTCTTCCAGGTTTAAGCGGCACTTCTTTCACCTGCCATGGCGGCGCGCTTAAAGTCACGCCGGTTGAAGAACGAGGACCGGTTTATTTCGCGCTGCGCCGGGGCCGGAACTTAACGCAATAGAAAATGCCCAGCAGCAGAAGCAGCCCGCCCCACCATAGCGGCGTGTGCAGGTTCGCCAGTTGTACGTTGGCGAGGTTTCCGCTCGCCACCTCGTACAGGCCGTAGGCAAAGATCATTGCGCCATAAATCACCAGCAACACCCCGATGAAGAACCAGATCGGAATTCCGGAACCGTGCATAACCTTGATACCTCTTTCTTCTTCAGGCCCGGCCACTGACCACTGACCACTGTCCCGCTACCAGAACATGATATTGAGGGCGGCAAAGATCACCACCACGATGGTCGCCCACATCCACTCGCGTTGATAGAACGGCACCGCTTCTTCCTTGGGCAGAACCGTGGCGCCATAGTTCAGCCCGTTCAATTCCGCCACCGTCTTGGGCTTGGTGAACATGCTCACCACGACGATGATGATGGAGGCAAACAGGAATGCCCACAGCGCGCGAAAGACATTCTCGGCCATCGGCTTGGCTGCGTCAGACAGGGCCACCACGGCCAGCTTCGCAGGATTCATCTTGACCCAGACGAACAGGCTTCCCGAAAAAAGAATGCCCAACAACAAGCCAAGGAAGCCTGCTAGAGCCGTGGCTCGTTTCCAGAACATACCCCACAGAATTGCCGCCAGCAGTGGCGCCACAAAGATGCTGAACAACGCCTGCACGTAATCCATGATGCCGTGGAACTGCTGCACCAGGTACGCGGCGCCAATGGAAACAATCACGCCCACGATGATGGAGAGCCGGCCAATCATAACCAGGTGGCTGTCGCTGGCCTTCTGATGGATCAACGGCTTGTAGATGTCATAGGTCCACACCGTGGAGAACGCGCTCACGTTGCCGGCCATGCCGCTCATGAAGCCGGCGATCAGCGCGGTGATGCCCAGGCCCAGGAGTCCGGGCCCAAGGTAGCGCACCATCATCAGCGGCAGAACCTGGTTGTAGGTACGGAGTTCGGAACCCGGACCACCGGCCAGAACCTTTTGCTGTGCTTCCGGAGTCACGCTGGCCCGGGCCATGGCCGCCGAGCAAGCTTCCGGATGCTGCACCTGTCCGGCGCCATTCAGAGAGCAGGCTGCCGTGACGTCTTCACCCACTAACTCACGTCGCGAGCCGTCCGGATTCTGCAGCAGAACCAGGCCCAGCAGGCCGGGCAGGATCACGATAAAGGGCACGGCCATCTTGAAGAAGGAACCGATGATCGGGGCCATGCGCGCCGCGCGCAGATTATGCGCGGCGAGCACGCGCTGAACCACCAGGAAGTCCGTCGTCCAGTACCCAAAGCTGATTACGAATCCCAGGCCGAACACGATTCCAGTCCAGTGGACGCCCATGGGATTGGCGGCGAAGTGCCCGGTGTCGCGCCACAGGTGGAAGTAGCTGGTGGGATCGGGGAACGTGGATTGCAGGTTGACAATGATCCTGGATTTCAATCCGCTGAATCCTCCCGTCTGGCAGAGCCCGAGGATCGGGACCAGCAGCGCGCCTCCCCAGATCAAAACAAACTGCAGCACCTCGTTGAAAATCGCGGAGCGGAGACCGCCGAGACCCACGTAGAGCGCGACGGCGATGGAGGAAACCAGGATGCTGAAGTTGATGTCCCATCCCAGGACGACCTTCATCACCACCGCCATGGCGAACATGTTCACGCCGCTCATGAGGATCATTTCGAGAGCGAAGGCAACGGCAGCCACGCTGCGGGCCCGGCCGTCGTAGCGCAGATCGAGATACCCGGGCACGGAATGGGTCTTGCAAACGTAATAGAACGGCATCATCACCAGGCCCAGGAAGAGCATGGCGGGGATGGCGCCGATCCAGTACCAGTGGGTGGCCAGGATGCCGTACTGGTAAGCCGAACCTGCCCAGCCCATCAGCTCCAGCGAGCCCAGGTTGGCGGAAACAAAGCTCAGGCCGGCGATCCAGGCGGTCATCTCGCGGCCCGCCATGAAAAACTCTTCGCTGGTGTTCGACTTCCCTTTCAGATAAAAGCCGATCCAGAGCACCATCCCGAAGTAAATAACGATGACCGCGATATCCAGCGGCCCGAGCCGCGCCAGCGGCGAAACACCGGCGGCGAGAAGGGTGAGCAATGAAGCCGGAAGAGTGCTGTCGAGAGCCGATGGGACCAATTCGAACATGAGTCACCTGAAGTGGCTGATGGCGCCCGGGATGCTGATGGACGTTCGCCACAAGTAAATGGCTTTACTCCTGAGTTTGTCAAGCTGGAAACCGGCGCCCGCCGGAGCACGCAGACGGAACATTGACCGCCCGCAAGCGGCGCCGGAATACAGACGTGGTTTCTGCCAGAAAGCGTTTTCTGCGAAAGTGTACCACGCTTCCTGCACGCCAGGCCTAAGACGGGTCAGGGCCGTATCTGCGCCGGTTCGAAGACTTCCGGAGACCCGCAGGACTGGAGAAACTCGATCGTCCGATATTCGGTGTAGTCTGTCGGGAACCGCAGCGCATACCCCAGCGGCGTGCACTCGACGAATTCATCGGGCCGCTCGTAATGCCCCGGCAGGATGGCTCGTACCGAGAGATCGGCTCCGCGCTCCACCAGCAGCCGAGCCACCGGCAGACCCCAGTCCCGGAACTGCGAGACAGCATGGAAAACGGGCGTCTGGCCGCCGATTCCCGCCTCATCAAGATCGGCGCGGGCATTCACATTGGCGCCCGAGTCGAGCAGAAGGCGGGCCGCGTCGAGGTTTCCGTATTCCGCCGCCACGTGCAAGAGGGTTGCGCCGCGCAGCGTCAGGCGCCGGTAGGCGGTAGAGCCGAAATCCAGCTCCGGAAAGCGCCGCCGCACCAAGCCGGGATTGGAAGCCAGGAGTTGCGCGAGCCGGTCGCTCTGTCCGCGCAGGATCTCCAGCACTGCCGGTGTGCTGCGCCGGGTGGTGCATCCGGCGGCCAGCAGCATGGCGATGCACTGGCTCAAGTCCTCCGAGCGGGAGTACGTTCCGATCACGTAATCGAGCGCCGTCTGGCTTTCGGGGCGCGCGCTGTCATTCCCAAATGGAGTGTGATCGGCGCCGTGATCGAGCAGCCAGCGCAGGGCTTGCGCATCCACCGACTCGCAGGGCGCAAAGATGATGGGGAAATGTCCGCTCCACCGCGCGTTGACGTCGGCGTCGTTGGCCACGAGCAACTCCATCATCGGAATGCGATCGCCCCTGAGCGCCGCGCGCATCAGCGGGCCGTCGCCGCCCTGGTGGACGTCGGAGCCGTGGTCGATCATCCATTGCGCCATGGCCAGGCGGGTGGGACCGGGAGGCTCCCAGGGTATCCGGCACTCTGCCACCCAGGTCAGCGGCCCGTTCTTTCCGTAGCCGAGTGGGGCGCCGTGCAGAGATGGATTGCGGGTCATCATGGCCTGCACGGTGTCGAGGTCGTTGGCGTCGATGGCCTGCTTCAGGCGTCCGGACTCCTCAAGCGATTCGACTTGGGCGCGAAGCCTCGGCCAGCTGGCGAATCCATACAAACGCGCAATCCGGAACAGCGCGTCGGCGTGCGTGGGCGCCTGTCCGGAACGGACCATTTCCTTTGCCTGGTCTCTCAGATGGCGAAGGTTGGGGCGATCCGGGAGCGGGCGGGGATCGGATGGGAATTGGTTGGGCACGGCGGCCTCCTTTCGTTGGCTGCCCGGTGTCCGCTCCTGTCGGGCCGAAAGAAGGTGCACAGATTCGAGAGGCAAGGCTGGGCTTGGAGCCCTTTCCGCGGACCGGCTGCGTCCCTCACGCTTGCCCTGAATCCTACCAGACTCATAGGGGCGGCGGAACGGGCCTTGATCCCTTGGTCCCTCGGTCCCTCGTTCCCTGCCTTTTCTCTTGTTTTCAGCGCCTCGCAACGATAACTTGACATAGGGAGCCCCTTTCTCCCGATGCGCAAACAGTCGTAACGACTTCATCCGCATTTACCGGAACGCGTTCGAGTCCGCACCCGTTTTTGAAGGAGTTTCCGCATATGCCATCGACCATGGATCCCACCGTCTCCAGTGCCATCTCCCGCCGCTCGTTTTTCCGTTTCGCGGCTGGCGCATCGGCGCTGGCCACCGTGCCCATCCTCACCGAGGCGCACCTCGCTTGGGCAACGCGGCCCGCATTCGCCGATCCCAACAAGGGCATTCACATTGACGCCAACGAGAACCCCATGGGCCCGTGCGAAGCCGCCCGCCAGGCCATGATCGACATCGTTCCCCGCGGCGGGCGCTACTTGATGCCGTTCGAGAGCGACCTGGTCGAAATTTTCGCGAAGCAGGAAGGGCTGAACCACGATTACGTGATGGCGTTTCCCGGGTCGAGCGACCCCCTGCACTACACCGTGCTGGCATTCACCGCCAAGGACCGGCCGGTGGTGGTCGCCGATCCCGGCTACGAGGCGCCGATGTGGGCCGCGCAAAGCAATGGCGCTCCGGTCATCAAGGTGCCGCTGTGCGATCCCAAGGGCGCCGCCACGCACGACATCAAGGGTATGCTCGCCGCCGCTTCGAATCCCGGCGTGATCTACATTTGCAATCCCAACAATCCCACGGGCACCTGCACCCCACGCAAGGATCTGGAGTACGCGGTGGCGCATGCCCCGAAGGACACGGTCCTGCTGATCGATGAAGCCTATATCCACCTCTGCGATGAGCCGCGCTCGCTCGACTTTGTGAAGGAAGGCCGGAACGTGATCGTGTTGCGCACCTTCTCCAAGCTGTACGGCATGGCGGGCATCCGCATGGGGTTCGCCATCGGCCGGCCGGACCTGCTCCAGAAGATGGCGGCGTTTGGCGGCATGACCGCACTGCCCATCACCGCCGTTGCCGCAGCCAAAGCCAGCCTTCTGGATCCCGACCTGGTATCGACGCGCAAGCAGAAGATTGCCGCGATCCGCGCCGAAAACCACGCCTGGCTCAAGAGCCAGGGCTACGCGGTTACCCCGTCGGAGAGCAACTGCTTCATGCTTGACGTGCGCCGGCCCGGGGCGGAAGTGCAGGCTGCACTGGCGAAGAAAGAGATGTACGTCGGGCGCATCTGGCCCGCCTGGCCTAATTCCCTGCGCATCACCGTCGGTACGCACGACGAGATGTTGGCCTTCCAGAAGGCTTTCACCGAGGTGATGTCCGGTTCAACGGCCGGCCTGGTTCCACCCAGGCTCCCCGGCCGGCTTGCCGAGCGGCCGTGGACGCACATGTCGTAACGACAGTGGTCAGTGGTCAGTGATCAGACCGGAATGCCGGCGTTCTTCCTTGAGCGCCGGCTTCTCTTTTGTTCCATGAAACGATCCTGGTCCACCGCCACGGTTTCACTGACCACTGATCACTGACCACTGCGTTTGTGATTTGCGTCACATTTCTGGGTGCGCTAAAGCACATCCCGGCCCCCATTTTGGTGACACCCTGTCGTGTTGCGAGGTGGCAGATGGGGGATCAGGGCACGGTGGGCTGGACCCACCCGGATTTAATTCTGGTCGCCACGGATTTAAGCGACATGGAAAGGTTGATGCCTTTTGCTGTGCAGCAGGCAGAAAGCACGGGTGCGCGTCTGCTACTCTTGCACGTTCTGGCAGCCAGCGAGTCGATGGCCGTCGACGCGGTGGGCATGCCGTACTACGATCCGGCGGGGGCGGTCGAGACTGCCGGCAATCTGCTGCGTACCTGGTCCGCGGTGGCGCGGACCAGGGGCATTTCCTGCGAGGGCCTGGTGCGGGAGGGAAATGCGGCCCAGCAGGTGATTGCCACGGCCCGGCAGTTCAAGGCGGATCGCATTCTACTCGGGACCCGGAGCCGCGGCAAGATGAGCAAGCTCCTGCTCGGCTCCGTGGCAGAACAAGTGCTGCGCTCGGCCCATATCCCGGTCATAACCGTGGGACCCGAGGCTCATCTCCCGGTGGACGCCGCAGATCACGCCCAACCGGAATCCGGTGTCGTTCTGCACGCCACCACTTTACGAGAGGCCTCTCGTCCGAGCGCAGTGCTTGCCTGCCAGTTGGCTTCGGCACTCAACCGCAACCTGGTCCTGCTCCACGTGCTGCCGCCCAAAATCGAGATGGAGCGCAAGGGGCTGCCTACCGGCGTTGACTCGCTGGCCCTGCGCGAATTGCGCATCATCGCCCAGGAGACGGCACGCGGCTGCTCGATTCCCATTGAGCCCAAAGTGGTGCACGGCAATCCGGCCATCGAAATCCTGGCCGAATCCGCGGAGCGGCCGGCGTGCGTCATCGTGCTGGGCGCCACGCAGCGCAACGCCTTCCAGAACCTGACCCGCGACCGCACCATATACAAGGTGCTGGCCCATGCCCGCTGCCCGGTGCTCACCCTGCGCGAGCCCAAAGCCGAACCCGAGCAAGCCGTGCTGGCGCGGCTGGCTACGCAACTCTAGGTTTCTGGGTGCGCGATTTTGTACCCAGCGTGGGTGCCCAGGTCCCTGATGTTGGGACCTGGGAACAATGCTCGCCACGATCGATCGCAGCTACGAGCTGAACGAAGCAACCGCCGTCTTTTCGTCGTCGTACACATCAAAGACCGTGTACAGCTTGGTGATCTGCATCAGGTCGTGAACGCGCTTGGTCAGATTCAGGAGCTTCAGGGCGCCGTCGCGGTTCTTGACCGACGTGAAGGCGGCGGTCAATTCGCCCAGGCCGGCGCTGTCGATGTAGCTGACGTCGGCCAGGTTGAGCAGGATTTTGCGGACTCCATGGTCGACCTCGTCATGGACCTCGTCGCGAATCGCCGCACTGGCCTCACCCATGGTGAGCCGTCCGCTCAGGTCGATGATGCTGACTCCGTTCACCTCTCGCGTACGCATGGTCAAGCTCATAACCGTTCTCCTTGTGGCTACCAATGTGGTGCCGGCTTCCGTCTGGCTGTGATGGTAAATCAAAGATCCCAGAGACTACTGGAATAGTAACCTGCCGCTCATTCAGCGCAGCGGCGGGCCGCTGACTTGTGGGTAGGGGAAGCCCGAACGCAGTTGTGTCGAGCCACGCCGTTTGCTAGTTTGGCCTAGATGCCGATGTCGCCGCCGCCTGTGCCCGAACCGCTAAGCAGGACCATTGAGACTCTCTACCGGTCGGAATCCGGCCGGGTTCTGGCGACGCTCGTGCGCCTCTTGGGAGACCTGGACCTGGCCGAAGAGTCGATGCACGAGGCATTCGCTGCCGCTCTGGAGTCCTGGACCCTGGCTGGCATTCCGGAAAAGCCACGCCCCTGGCTGATTTCAACGGCCCGCTTCAAGGCCATAGACGCGATGCGCCGGCGCGCGCGCTTCGATGGAGTCGAGAGAGATCTTGTTGCCCATATGGAATCTCTCGGCGGGAGGGGAGAGATTGGAGATGAAGAGCGCTGGGATGGAGAGATTGAGGACGATCGCCTCCGTCTGATTTTCACCTGCTGCCATCCCGCTCTGCCTCCGGAAGCACAGGTTGCGCTGACACTTCGCGAAATCTGCGGCCTGACAACGGAGGAGATTGCCCGGGCATTTCTGGTTGGGCCGGCAACGCTCGCCCAACGCATCGTGCGCGCCAAGGCAAAGATTCGAGAGACGCCGATTCCCTACGAGGTGCCGGCGCCCGAGGAGTTGCCGGAGCGGCTGGACGCGGTGCTTCAGGTCATCTATCTCGTCTTTAACGAGGGTTACTCGGCTCGGGCGGGAGCGGAGGTAACGCGGGCCGAGCTAACCGGCGAGGCGATTCGATTGGGACGACTGCTGACCGAACTCCAGCCAGAGCCGCAAGTCATCGGACTGCTTGCCCTGATGTTGCTGCAGGAATCCCGTCGCGCCGCGAGAACCTCTCCGGCTGGAGAGCTGATTTTGCTGGAAAATCAAGATCGCTCGCTCTGGAACCGGGAGCAGATTGCGGAGGGAGTGGCATTGGTGGAGAAAGCCCTGAACTCCCGCCGCTTCGGCGCTTACACACTGCAAGCCGCGATCGCGGCCGTTCATGCGGAGGCGGAATCAACCGCTGCAACCGACTGGCGGCAGATTGTTGCGCTTTACAACCAATTGGTACGAATTCACCCTTCGCCGGTAGCCCATCTGAATCGTGCCGTAGCCATCGCCATGCGCGATGGCCCAGAGGCCGGTCTGGCGCATATCGACGCGGTCCTGGCACAGGGCGAATTGGCAAATTACTACCTGGCGCATGCAGCCCGCGCCGATATGTACCGCAGGCTCGGCAGGACCGCTGAGGCCCGATCCTCTTATGAGAAAGCCCTGGCGCTGACCCAACAGCAACCGGAGCGGCAATTCCTCCAGGAGCGGATTCGGCAGCTGAAATAAAGAATGTCCGGGGGCGCATCCATCCCCGGTCCCTCGCCTTTGCCGACCGGGGAGGGGGAATCGAACTGCCTGTCGCGCATCCATTCGGGCAGTTGCCAGCCGCCGAGAGGTTACGGAGTTGTAGCGCCGGCCTCCTGGCCGGCTGTGGCGCGGGCTTCCCAGCCCGCGCTCCAAACCCAAGTCCAGTTTTTCAAGCCAGCTTTGGCGGGGTTTTCGACGACGTACCGGATGGCGCGGTCGAGTTCATCTCCATTGCGGATCAGGCGGTCGTAGTACTCTCGTTGCCAGAATCGCCCCTTTCGTCCGAGCGCCTGGTTTGCGGCTTTTGCAGAAAAGTTCTTCCAGGCTTTGACGACCTTCGCAAGCTCTTGCCCTGGGAAGAGTCTCGCCACAACATGAACATGGTTGGGCATGACGCACCAGGCGAGAAGCCTGTAGTGCACTCCCTCCCTGAAGCGCAAGGCCGCAGCCATGGCACCGGCGATGCGCATGTCGAGGAACGGGCACGAGCCAGCGCCGCTGTCAAAGTACTCTTCGATACGGGCGTGGCTATAGCCGGCGAGCAATGCTTTCTGCTCGGGAAGCAAATTGGCATTGTTTTGTTTGGCGATTGCGAGGATGTGGTGGCGTTCGGCGATTTTCGCAAGCACGGAATGGGGGAGCGAATCAGCGAGATGGAAGGTGATGAAGTAAAGGCCTTCTTCTTTTTCCCAATGGGGAAGGTGGCCGCGATTGCGAATGTGGACTTCGCCGAAACGGGGTGGCGCGGCGCCGTGGAGGCTCGCGGACGGAGATTCTTGCGCCATGGCGTGATTTTACTCCGGATGCGCAGAGCGCGGACGAGGACGTCCGCGCTACAGCCGGCCGGGAGGCCGGCGCTACTTCGGCAGTATGGGCGGGTGGCCCGGGTCTTAGGGATGCTCACCTCCCATAAAAGATGGGTGCCCCAGGTCCCTCGCCTTTGGGGACCTGGGATAGCAAGACAGTCCACAAGGCGATGTATCCCAACCGCAGATGCCGCGTGGACTCGTTCGATACCAGCTGACCGGTGACTTTCATTTCCTCACTTTCAGTTGTTACCGGAGGCTTGCGTACCTGGATCCGGCGGCGGCCCGTGAACTTTTCGAGTCCGCGCCGGAACGCATCCGCCGACGCTATCGCTTCGCTGTCGCCAGGTCCCCAAAGGCGAGGGACCTGGGGCACCCACTCAACGGTGGGTCAGACGCATCCCAAGACCCGGGCCACCCGCCTGAAATAGAAAACAACTAGCAGATTAAATAAAAAATCAGAGTGCCTGTCGATTTTCCGTCTCCCCAACGACTATAGGACAAGAGAACGATGAGCCCCTGAGTGAACAGGAGACGAGCCATCGAAAACAAGCCAAAGGAACCAAGGAGAAAAAGTCATGCCACAGTATCTGGTTTGTAACTACATGCCCGACGACTTCGACCCGTCCGTCGTAACCGAAGCGATGATCGAAGAGATCCACGCTCTCAACCGCGAAATGATTGCTGCCGGCGTGAGGAAGTTCGCTTGCGGCATTGCCCCGCCCGCCAACGCAAAGACGCTGCGCGCCCAGCCCGACGGCAAGGTACTCGTCACCGACGGGCCGTACACCGAGACCAAGGAGCACATGGGCGGATTTTGGATACTGGAATGCGCCGATATCGACGAGGCGCTGGCATGGGCGAAGAAGGGCGCCATCGTCTGCGATGTGGCCGGCGAGGTGCGCGAGCTTCTTTTCTATCCGGATCCGGAGAAAGGAGAAGAACAGTGAAATACATCTGTTTTGGCTACTACGACAAAAGCAAATTCGATGGCATGACGGAGAGCGAGCGAAATGCCATGTTCGATGCATGCTTTGAATACGACGACCATCTTCGGGGCAACGGCCACTGGGCCGGTGGAGAAGCGCTTCAGGGGCCGGAGACCGCCTTAACTCTGTCCTGGAAGAATGGCAAGGTGGCAACGACCGACGGCCCCTATGCCGAAACCAAAGAACAACTCGGTGGCATTCTCGTCCTTGAGGCGCGAGACATGAATCATGCTATACAGCTCATCGGCCAGCATCCGGCTCTGACGTATGGCAACATTTTCGAGATTCGGCCTGCCGGGGACATGAGCGAAATCATCAAGGCAAGCGAGCAGCGGCGGAGACAGGTCGTTGCACCCTGAAGGCGGTTCTGGTTTGTCACCGACGGAATCGACAGAGGGCTGGCGCGTGAAGAAAACCGCGGCCAGCGCTGCAGCCATGGCGGTTTGAAATTCCTGCATCCTGGGCCGTGGGGGAGACGATTGTTTGGAAGGGATGATCAGGCCGTCAGGCGCTCGAGTTGTTCGGGCTGGACGATGATCAGGCTGGCGCCCTTGATCGAGATCCACTGGTCGCGGCGGAACTGGTTGAGCAGGCGGGTGACGGTTTCGCGCGAGGTGCCGGCCATGTTGGCGATCTCCTCGTGGGTGAGCGCCATGGTGAAGCGGATCTCCGGCTTGCCGTTCGACGCCGAACGGCCCCAGTCGAGCAGCAGTCGCGCCAGCCGGCCCGCGGCAGAGCCGGAAAGGGCTAGGCGCTTGGCGTCGTGAAAGACGGTGAGGTATTCGCCCGAGAGCGACTGCGCGGCGTGCATGCTGGCGATGCCGTGGCGGCCCAGGAACTCGACGAACTCCTGCTTGCGGATGGTTTTCACCTGGCAGGGCTCGATCGCTTCGGCGGTCACTTCGTGGGGAACGTTGGCCAGCACCGCGCTGAGGCCCATCACGTCGCCGGGGCCCGCGATCTTGAGGATCATGGTCTTGCCGTCGCGCGACGTGGAGGAGATTTTCACCTGGCCGAAGCAGATGATGAAAACGTTGCGGGCCGGGTCGCCTTCGTTGAACAGCTTGGCGCCACGGGCATGGCTCATCATGATTCCAATCGCGTCAAAATCCTGCAAAGCCTCGGCGGTGAGATTGCAGAACATCCGGAGATGGCGGTGCTCGCAGTTTAAACAATCTTCCGGAGGGTGATGAGAGTGGAACGAGGCCATACTTGTCGTCTGAAGCTTTAGATTCAAGTATAGCGCAATTCCAGATGTCCCATCGGGTGGATTTTTCCCCTGCTTCGTTCTGTCAGGCCGAGGCGGAGGCGGGTCCGCGGCGGTGGGCACGCGTCAGGTGAGTCATAGTGCACAAGTGGTAGGCCCGCGAGACTTCGCGGGCCAGCTCTTCCAGCAGGTGCATGCGCAACGGCGGATAGGTCTGGAAGGCCTGGTGCAGGGCATGGATGGGGAGCACAAGAACCGATCCGGCGGTCTGGGCGATGAGCGTGTAGGTGTGGATGCGGTCGCCCAGGGAGGCGGCCAGTTCAACCAGGTCGCCCGGGCGCGCCATGCCCAGCGTCACGCGCATGGAGAGCCGTTCGGCCCGGCGGAGGAACTGGCCGGAGACGATCAGGTACAAGCCATCGCACGGACGCGCCTGGTTGAAGACCGTGTCCCCTGCGGCGAAGGAGATGGTCTGGGCAGAAGCAGTGAGCAAGCTGGTGGTGCCGGGAGGGCAGGCAAGAAGTTCCGCAAGCGGATGCGTCGAAACCTCTTCCAAACGCTTTTGTCTTGCTTCAGAATGCATTGCCCTCTCTCCCACGGTCCTGGTGAATCCAGGACCACTGCGCTTTGCGCCCTGGTCAAAATCATCGACCGCGAGTGGCCGGGTTGCCATGGCGCGCTCCTGGTGGAATTCGGAAACGCCAGGGGATCGGTCCAGCGGCACCCCGAAATTCCCGGTTGCCTGCCGGCCGAACCCCTGACGAACTCAATGTGGCCAACGGGCCAACGTGGCCACCGGCATTGTCCCCCGTGGCACTGAAAAAGATTCAGCAGTTTCTAATCGGGCCGGGTGCTTGCGTGGCAATCCGGCCTGGGACCCCGTTCTGGTTAACCGGCAACGACAGTGACGCGATCTGCGGGCTCCCCGGTGGCGGCCGGAGCTTCCGCGGGAACGCAAAGTACCGGGCAGCGCGAGCCGGCGAGGAGTCCGAACACCGTCCCGTGCAGTTCCGGCGAATGGCTCCGGCGTTTGACTCCGGCCACCAGGATGCTGGGCTTGTATTGCGCGATGGCCTGGGTGACGGCGTCGGCCGGGCTTCCGTCCTTGACGATCATGCGCATCGGGCAATCGGCGGACGGCGTCAGCCCGAATTCCTCCAGCCGGGTAGAAGGCGGGTTCAGGATCGCCGATACTTCGGCCGAGCCGCGCGCATGGACCACGAGCAGGGTGCGCTTGAAGATCTGGGCCAGGGAGCGGGCCGTATCCACGGCGGTGTGGGCGGCGTCGTTGCGCTCCATGGCCAACATCACCGGGCCGCCGGGAATGGGCCGGAATTCACCGGCGTTCCAGTCGGCCGATACCGCCAGGACGGGACAAGCCGACTTGCGAACCAACTCCTCGGTAATGGACCCCACGGCGATGGGCCCCGCGCCCTGCCGTCCGCGAGTCCCAATGACGATCAAGCCGGCCTGGTATTGACGGGCGAGGTCGATCAGCATGTCGACCACGGCGCCCTGGCGGATTTCCGAATGGCTGTGAATGCCCTCGCTGAGCAGGTCGGCGGACAGTTCGTCGAGGACCCTGCGGGCTTGTTCAGACAACTTCTGCCACACCCGTCCGGGCACGCCGTCCACGTTGGCATAGTCCAGGGGATCGGTTCCGTGGGCAAGGATGATCCGGGCTCCATAGGCCGATGCCAGCTTGCGGGCATACTCCAGGGCGGCTTCGGAGCGGCCCTCCAGGTCGGTTGCCACCACAATTGTTTTCAAATCGCCGGCAAAACTCATGATTCCTCCCCGCGCCGCTTGCCCCTCGGATGGCGCGAATTCTTGCCCATGTTTAAGTGAGTCTCCTCTTTAGCCCCCGAGGGGGGCAGTGACCCGATTCACCCCGGGGTGTGATTCGTGTCACAAATGAAGCCGCGACCTCATGCAATGCATGGCATTAGGTCGCTGATTGTCGCCATGTTGGCTGTACTTGCAAGTGGGCGATGCGTTAGCCTTTGGCCGTTATGAAAAACACATATGAATGCTCTTCTCAACCGGTTTTTCCGGTGAGGACGGCCTGTGCCGTCATGTTGTTCTGGATCGGCTTGGCGGTGTGCGGATGGTCGCAGGCGCCCGCGCCACCCTCTCCTGCCATCGACGCCAGGGCGCGCGAACTTCTTTCCAAGCTCACCCTGGAACAGAAGATCCAGCTCATTGGCGGCGTGGACGGGATGTTCACCAACGCGGTACCGTCCATCAATTTGCCGCGGTTCAAAATGTCCGACGCGTCGCTGGGCGTGCGCACCTGGGGAC
This sequence comes from uncultured Acidobacteriota bacterium, assembly GCA_963720105.1. Classification (GTDB taxonomy): domain Bacteria; phylum Acidobacteriota; class Terriglobia; order Terriglobales; family Acidobacteriaceae; genus Telmatobacter. The sequence goes on from CAVREL010000067.1 coordinate 43,850, forward strand.
CGACCACGGCCTACGCGGGCGGCGTGGCGCTGGCGGCGACGTGGGATACGGACTTTGCCCGCAAGCTTGGCGAGAGCCTGGGCAAGGACGCCCGCGCGCGCAGCGTGAATTTCCTGCTGGGTCCGGGGGTGAACATCACGCGTTCGCCCATTTGCGGGCGCAATTTCGAATATCTTTCTGAAGACCCGTACCTGAATTCAGCGCTGGTGGTGCCGTTCATCAGTGGAGTGCAGTCGCAGGGCGTGATCGCCACCGTGAAACACTACGCCGCGAATAACCAGGAATACAGCCGTCACGACACCGACTCCGAGGTGGACGAGCGCACGTTGCGCGAAATCTATCTGCCCGCGTTTGAAGCCGCCGTGACCAGGGGCCACGTCGACGCAGTGATGAATTCCTACAACCTCATCAACGGCGAACACGCCACGCAGAACGATTTCCTGAACCTGAAGGTGCTCAAGGGCGACTGGGGATTCCAGGGCATTTTGATGTCGGACTGGGACGCGACTTATGACGGCGTCGCGGCGGCCAACAACGGGCTCGACCTGGAAATGCCCAGCCCGCGCTTCATGAATGCGAAGACGCTCCTGCCGGCAGTGAAGGATGGCCGTGTCAAGGAGTCGACGATCGACGACAAGGTGCTGCGCCTGCTGCGGACGGAGCTCCGTTACGGATTTACCGAGCGGCCGCAGTTCGATCCGTCGAACTCGACATACTCGGTGGCCGACAAACCGGTGGCCCTCCAGGGTGCGCGCGAAAGCATCACGCTGCTGAAGAACGAAAACAATCTGCTTCCTCTCGATGCCGGCAAGATCAAGACCATCGCCATCATCGGACCGGATGCATGGCCGGCCGTGCCCGGAGCCGGCGGCTCGTCCGAGGCCACGCCGTTCGCACCGGTGAGCCTCCTTACAGGCATCGCCGATCTCGTCGGGCCCGGCGTGCACGTGCTCTATACGCGCGGGCTGCCGGAGATGAACGACGTTTTCTGGAACACGCACTGGGATGGGCAGGTGAAGCTGGAGACATATGCGAACAAGGATTTCTCCGGCGCGGCCGAGACCACCACCCAGAACACCGTGGCCGACTGGCAGCCAAATATGTGGTGGATGCCGGACGACAAGAATCATCGCAGCGTTCGATACACCGCCAGTTATAAGGCCGCGAAGAATGGCAAGCATTTGCTGCTCGTCACTTTGTCCGATGGCGACGGGCTCAAGCTCACGGTGGACGGCAAGGAGATGGCGATTCCGCCGCACGCCGAGGGCCTGGCTCCGCTCTCCTATACGCTTGACCTCACCCCGGGCCAGACGGTTCACGTGGTCGCCGATTATCTGCCACGCGCTGCGGGCGTCCACCTGAGCATGGGACTGGCAAATGAGACGGACCTCATCTCCGCGGAGGCGAAGCAATTTGCGGCTGCGGCCGACGTTGCGGTGGTCGCAGCGGGATTCAATGACGGCACTGAGAGCGAGGGAGTCGATCGCACCTTTGGGCTGCCGTGGGGCCAGGACGCGCTGATCGAAGCGGTGGAGCAGGCCAATCCGCACACCATCGTGACGCTGACCGCCGGCGGCGCCGTGGACGCGCGGCGCTGGTTCGACAAGACGCCGGCCTTGCTGCACAACTACTATCCCGGCCAGGAAGGCGGGACCGCAATCGCCGAGGTGCTGTTCGGCAAGCACAATCCCGAAGGCAAGCTGCCGGTGAGCTTCGATCGCGCGTGGGAGGAGAATCCATCGTATTCCTACTACTACCCGATCGCGGGCGCCGATACGAAGCTGCACGTGCCGGAAAGCGATCGCCCGCCGGTGGACCTGACCATCGGCCATGTGAAGTACGAAGACAAGCTGATGGTTGGCTATCGCTATTGGACCACCACGGGCAAACATCCGCTGTTCCCGTTCGGGTACGGGCTCAGCTACACGACGTTTAGCTTCGCGAATCTGAAAGTGCCGGCGACCGCTTCGTCCGGCTCCCAAGTGACGGTCAGTTTCGACGTGACCAACACGGGCAAATGCGATGGCGCGGAAGTGGCCGAGCTCTATGTCTCCGATCCGTCGGCCAAGGTGAAGCGCCCCGAGCGCGAACTGAAAGGCTTCGAAAAAGTTCGCCTGGCGCCCGGCGAAACCAAGCATGTCTTGCTGACGCTCGATGCGCGCGCCTTCAGCTACTGGAGCGAGGCCGCGCACAAGTGGACCATCGATCCCGGCAAGTTCGTGATCCTGGTGGGCGACTCGAGCGAGAACACGCCGCTCCATGGAGAGGTGACGATGCAGTAAAGCCGGACCAAGGGACCAAGGGAACAAGGGAACAAGTGCGGTGTATCCGAAATTCGTTGAGCATGGCGCTCACCTGTTAGCCGGCTGGTATGCCATGGCATAACCCGAGGCTTCTCAAGTTTGCCATATGCTATCATTTCGTTGAATGTCCCGGGCGACCGAAGCGACCTCGATTGGTATCTTGCGCAAGAACTGAATATGCTTCGCAATCGAGCCATTCTCGCTGGGGCGACCCCAACGGGATCGCAGCCGTTTCGGCTAGAGTGCGGGACGTGATCTTGAGTTGTCTGTTCTTACGAGGACGATTCGCTGCCATTGGTGGGGCTGCGGGGAGATTGCGGGTCCCGGTCGAGGATGAGCGCAAGCGCTTCGGCGGGGTCATGACGATGGCTTACCACCGCGTCTATCCCGTGAACACCGAGCCGGTGCGCATCTTCAACACCTGCGCAACGCATGCAAGGCATTCCGCCGCGCTCTCCATTTTTAATCGTCTCAGATCCATGCCGAAAAGACGGATGGATGGCTCCCACTGATTTCGACACGGGCCTCCGGAACGCGTATAGATGATATTTGGAGAAATGGAAAACATCGTCAATTCCTGGAAAGGACGGCGGGTCTTTGTCACGGGCCATACCGGGTTCAAGGGCGGGTGGCTTGCATTCTGGCTGGCCCATTATGGCGCTCAGATCCGCGGATATGCTCTCGATCCGGGAACCGAGCCCAATCTGTTCACTGCGGCGTCCGTCGCTGCGATAGTCGATGACGTGCGTGGAGACATTCGCGATCTCTCCCGGCTGCGGGATGCGATGGCGGAGTTCCGCCCTGAGGCGGTGTTTCATTTGGCGGCGCAGCCGCTGGTGCGACAGTCCTACACCGATCCTCTGGGCACGTATGCCATCAACGTGATGGGTACCGCCCACGTGCTGGAGGCGGTGCGTAGTGTTCCTTCAGTGCGCGCTGTTGTGTGCGTCACCACGGACAAGTGCTACGAGAACCGGGAGTGGGTTTGGCCTTATCGGGAATCCGATCCGCTGGGCGGCTACGATCCCTACTCGTCCAGCAAAGCGTGCGCGGAGATCGTTGCCGCAGCCTACCGCAACTCCTTTTTCCCCGTCCAGCGGTTAAGCGAACACCGCGTGGCTATCGCGACGGCGCGGGCGGGAAACGTGATTGGCGGCGGAGACTGGTCGACCGACAGGCTTATTCCCGACCTGATTCGCGGTTTTCAAACTGGACAGCCGGCGCTGATCCGGCACCCCAAGGCGATTCGCCCCTGGCAGCACGTGCTTGAGCCTTTGTCTGGCTACGTGATGCTGGCGGAGCGGCTGCTCGGCGGAGACGCCGCGTTTGCCACGGCCTTCAACTTCGGTCCCGGTGATGAGGATGCGTGGCCTGTCGAGTGCATCGCCAACAAGCTGGCAGGTCTGTGGGGCAACGGAGCCTCGTGGATCTGCGATCAAGCGCCCAGCGTCCACGAAGCCTATTCTCTGAAGCTGGACTCAAGCAAGGCGCGTGCCCAGCTTCAGTGGCGGCCACGGTTGGATATGCAGAAGGCGCTCGAATGGACTCTCACTTGGTACCAGGCTTGGCAGCAGCATCACGATGCGAGACAGGCGACGGCTGACCAGATCGCGTCCTATGAATGTATTGGGCGCTGAAATGTGCAGTGGCCGCGGCGAATCGCTTGCAGCCTGTTGCAATGCAGCGCAACTGCTCTTGACGCGCTTAGTTGATTATGATTTGTGTTCGCTGGCCTACGATGCATCAGAGACTTAGAAGGCGTTCAAAAGCACAGAACAGAGCCACAGGAGATTCATCTCATTTGTATCTGTGCATAGGGTTGCGAATTCGGGTTGGCCGAACTCACGTCGCGTGACGGGCCGAAACCGTTGGGTACGAATTTCGGCCCGTTTGAGCAGGTAGGGAGACGCATCACGCAGGACGGCATTCTCAAGATGGACGCTTTCGACGCCTATGTGGCGTGAACTATGGAAGCGCGTAACTGACGCCTAAGCTGAATCCATTTGGAGTCAAGGCGCCGGTTCCGTCCGTGGTAGCAGTCCGACTGCCCCTGAAGGTTGGCCAGAACTGGTACTCATAGTCGGCGCGCAGAAACATGCGCGGATTCAAACGATATTCGAGGAGTCCGCCTGGCGCATAGGCCAGGTAGCTACCTTCGGCCGCTCCGTGGTTCGCAAGCGTCAGGTGCGCTTTCCCTATGAGAGCTTTCGCGTTCAGCGATACCTGCCGGTAGCGAAACAGGCTCCAGCGCAGGCCTGCCATATAACTGGATTCGGTCAAGCTTCCCGGACCGCGCCAGTGGAGAAATCGTGTCTGGACTTCGAGGGAGGCTTTTGTATTCAGAAAACGCCCGCTGTCCATGTAGGGAGAGATACCCATGAGTTGATGGTTCCAGCACGTAAATGGATTGGCATGCAAACAGCCAAAGTCAGGGTTGAAGGAGGAGATCTCCACTCCTATCTGGGCTGAACTTCCACCGCGCTCGGCGGTGGGTCTAACTTGAGCCAATAATGTAGTCGAGAGCAACGAACTCAAGGCGAGTAAGCAAAGTTTCTTATACATTTTTGGGAATCCTTTGGCTGGATTATGACACGACAATTCCTCAGAATCGATTACCCTTAGTCCCTGCAAAGTAACCAAAGTTTAGAAGATTCGCTGAGGGATTGCCTTCCGCGGCCAGGGTGGCGTCCGACTCGCCTCCTGAGTCATTCAACTCCTGCGCCTTGCGCTCCTCTTTGGGGCTGCCGTCTGGATGGTAAAGTGGGATATGGGTTTGTCCAGATGTTCAGGAAAGGTTTTCTCTTCCTTGAGCGTAACCGCAGGCCTTCTTTGTCTTTCTGCTCTCCGTCTTTCTGCCCAGCCGGCGGATCTCCAACCGCAACCGGGTGCAGGCTTTTTTGAATCGGCGCAGGACAGCAAACGTCCGGGTGCCGAGCGGCCCGCCCGCTTCGGTCTGCGAGCTCGGCACACGGGGCTCGCCCTACGTGGGCACTGGCCAGAAGCCACTGCAAATGAATCGTTTAGAGGCATCAAAAGACCGCATTCCGGAGCAGCGCCCACCCCTTCCAGGCCTCGATCCACTACCACGAGTCACGAGCCGCAGAGCCCCACGCGCTCGTGTATTCTGAGATTGCGTCCCCGTTATGACTGAAAAATCTCACCAGTTCCGCAAGAAGATCCTCGACCTCGCTGCGGAATACTTTGCAGAAGCTTTTCCTGGCGCCGAATTCAAGCCAGGACAATCGGCTGTACCAGTATCCGGAAAAGTTATTGATGGAAGCGATTTGAGCGCGGTGGTGGATGCGGCGCTCGATTGCTGGTTTACCACCGGCCGTTTCGCGGAAGAATTTGAACGCAAGCTGGCGCGTTTCGTCGGCGTGCGTTGTGCTTCTCTGGTCAATTCCGGATCGTCGGCAAATCTTCTCGCGATCAGCGCGCTCACATCGCCCAAGCTCGGCGACCGGCGGCTCCAGCCCGGCGACGAAGTCATCACCGTGGCGGCGGGATTTCCGACGACGGTCAACCCCATTCTTCAAAACCGGCTGGTGCCGGTGTTTTTGGACGTCACCCTGCCCACTTACGAAATCGACGTCAGCCAGCTCGAGGCGGCACGGAGCGAGAAGACCAAGGCAGTATTCGTCGCCCATACGCTGGGCAACGTGTTCGACCTGGACGCAGTGACTGACTTCGTAAAGAAGCACAACCTCTGGCTGATTGAGGACTGCTGCGATGCCTTGGGCTCGACCTGGAAGGGGCGGCGTGTCGGAACCTTCGGCGATATTGCCACGGTAAGCTTTTATCCTGCTCATCACATCACGCTGGGTGAGGGCGGCGCGGTACTTACAGACAAACCGAACCTTCAGGTGCTGATCGAGTCATTTCGCGATTGGGGGCGGGACTGCTGGTGCGAGCCGGGCAAGGACAATACCTGCGGCAAGCGTTTTGACTGGCAGCTCGGCAGCCTTCCCTGCGGTTACGACCACAAGTACACTTACTCCCACATAGGCTATAACCTGAAGGCCACCGACATGCAGGCGGCCCTGGGCGTGTCTCAAATTGCGAAGCTGCCGCAATTCATTGAACGGCGGCGGCAGAACTTTGGCCATCTTCATTCGGCTCTTCGCTCGCTGGAAGAATTTCTTTTGCTTCCTGAGGCGACTCCCGGCTCTGACCCTTCCTGGTTTGGCTTTCCTATCGGGATTCGGGAAGGATCTCCGTTTGATCGCAACAGTCTAACCCGGGCTCTTGAGTCACAGAAAATCGCCACCCGGCTTCTATTCGGAGGCAATCTGCTTCGCCAGCCCGCATATGAAGGATCGGAATATCGGGTTATCGGGGATCTGAAAAATACCGACTATGTGATGAATAATGTGTTCTGGATCGGTGTCTACCCGGGGCTTACGTACACGATGCTGGACTTTGTTGCGAAAACAGTCTTCGAGTTTGTCGCAACGGCGAAGAGTGGCTTGGTCACCGTGTAAACATGTTATCCCGTCAGTTAAAACAACCCACAATTCGGGGTACGCTAGTGTAGTCCGCCGTTAATCTCATCCTTTATGCAAGATGGCGCGGGCGCGTGAAACCTTTCCAGGATGTCGCTGGCCTTGGCGGTCCAGATGAAGGGTTTGGGTCTTTCGTTGTGGCGGTCGATATAGTTGCCGATGGCCATGATGAGTTGTTCGAGGTCGCGGAAGGCGCTGCGCCGGATGCGGTTTTCGGTCAGATAGCGGAAGAAGCGCTCGATCATGTTCAACCATGAGGCCGAAGTAGGCGTGAACTGCACATGGAAGCGCCTGTGCCTGTCAAGCCAGCGCCTAACCCGCGGATGCTTGTGGGTGGCGTAGTTGTCGCAGACGATACCGATCCTCTCTTCCCACTTGTCGATCCGTAAGAGTCACCACGCTTTGAAAGCCAATCATGCTATGCTGATTGCTGTTCTGTTCATCGTCTTCCGCCTACGAAGTTTCGAAATGAGCGCAGCCGCAATGACTATTGATATTCTTGGTTATGACGCTTTCTCCGGAAAGCTTCACGCTGCGTTCGAGAGCTTCAAGAACAATCGAAGCGCTGCTCTCGACGAATTGTCGAAACAGAAGTCTGTCATTGTGTATTCGGACGTATTCCTTGGTTTGATTCTGGGGCTGCATCACGGACATCATCTACTGCTCTCTCCTATGATTCTGCACGGCTCAAAACTTACTGGTTCTTTTAGAGGGAATCGCTCTGCGAGTGTGTCGGCGGTCGAAATCAAGAAGCCCCTCTGAGGGAACATTCCGCGATGATCTGAGATCACGAACGATCGGTGCAGCATACTTACCCGCTTCGAGTCTTCACCACGAACGGCACCGTACATCGCGGTCGATGAGCGGCTGGCTTACGGAAATCCTGGAAAATGGACAGGGGTAGCTATGTTGATCGCTGGTTGATAGGCCCGCCGCCGATCCGTTGCGGCGGAACGGCGTACATCACCGTCTGGAAGCCGTCGCCCTCGTAGGCGCGGAGATACAATCGATGCCCGGGCAACATCTCATGGACCAGCAGCGGAATGCGCCAGATATCGTACTGGGTATGGTAGACGCAGATGGCCAGTATCGGCTGGTCGCGCCGGATAACTTTCGCGGCGCCCCGCAGGGCATCGAACTCCGCACCCTCGATATCCATTTTGATGAATGAGACCGGCTTGTTCTCAAACAGTTCGTCGATGGGATAGACCTCGACGACGCTGCCGTGATCGGAAATCTTGGAGTCAACCGTGCCGCTGTTTTCGAAATGGATCAGGCCGCGCTCCGCGCCAACCGCGCAGGAATAAAGATCGACGCGCTGGTGCAAGTCCGCCGGGAGCCGGGCGGCAAACTGCTGCAGGCGGGAGAAGGAATTTGAGTCGGCCTCCACGGCGTATATGTGTCGAATCGAGTCGCCGCCGGCCGCGAGCGACTGGGTGATGGTGTCGCCGTCAAACGCGCCGCAATCGAGAAACGACTCGCCGGGCTTGATTTGGAAAAGGTCGCGGGGAAAGTAAGTGTTCTCGCTGGGGCGTCCGGGGAGGTCGAGCGGGTCGCCGAGAGCGCGCCAGCGAATGTTGGCGCGATAGATATCGGCCGATTGGGCGTCGGCCCAGATATGCTCCGCGCGCAGCACCTCTTCGGCCTGCATGTAGACAAGGTGCGGCGGCGCATTGAGAAGAACCAGTTGCAGGAAGTTATCGGGAAAGCGCCAGAACAGGGGCGCATAGCTGGACACCAGGGTGCAGCCCAGGGCGGTGAGTTGGCGATAGGTTTCCCGGAACCAATGGCGGTCGTTCCAGATGGTGACCAGAAACAGGGCCGAGTTTCCGTAACGGTGGGCCGCTTCCTCGGGTGGCAAAACGGGGACGCCTTCAACCTCGCTGCCCCAGGATTGTGGATTGTTGTCGCTGAGGGCGAGCGGGGGGGCGCCGATGCCGGTGAGAAGCGAAAAGGCGCGCTTGCCCAGGGTTCCTGCTCCGAAGAGCACCACGCGGCCATCGCGCTGATCGAGCAGGTCCTGGAGCGCGTGGCGTTCCCGCGCGAGGACCTGATCAACCGATTCCTGAAACAAGGGGGCAAGAGCCGAATCCATTGCGTTCCTCCGGAGTTAGCAGCCTGTGGTTGAAGTCGAGAACCGGGTTAGAAACCATCCCTCAGCGGCTAAAGCCGGCGATCGTTTTGGCATTTTCGGCACGACTGACGGGGGCCCTTTCAAACTGTTGCCACAGGCTGTTGGCTAGAATTCTTCGAGCGGCTTGACGATCATATTGGCCAGAAACTCCTCGCGCGGCAGGAAGGGGAACATGTCTTCCAGCGGCTTGGAGACAAAGGAACCGTCGGGCTTCTGGTAGGACTGCAGGCGTGGGGCGCGCACTTCGTCCGGGATCACCTGGACATCCACGATTACAGGGCCATCAACCGCCAACGCCCGCCGCACCTGCTCGCGCAGGTTTCTCTGATTCGGGATGACAAGGGAGGGAATGTCGTAGGATTCGGCGATCTTGCTCAGATTCGGTACGGTAAGTCCGGTCGACGCGTCGCAGCCGATATTGGCCTTGCCGAAATACGCTTTCTGCGAAGCACGGATCGAGGCATAGCCATCGTTGTTCAGAACAAAGAATTTTATCGGCAGCTTGAGGCGCGATGCGGTTTCGAGCTCCTGGATGTTGAACATGAATCCGCCGTCGCCGTCGACCAGGATGGTGCGGCGGCGGCCGGCGCCGATGCAGACGGCAATGGAGGAGGGAAGCCCGTAGCCCATGGCGCCCAGTCCGGCGGTATGGTAGATGCGCTGGCCATTGCGGGTGGGGCAGGCAAGGAGAAAGATTTCGATGCCGCTGCCGGAACTGCCGGAGACGAGGAGATCGTCCTGGTTCGACTCCGTACCGATCACTTCGGCGAGGTTGAAGATGGAAACCAGGCCGTCGGGTTTGCGATGCTCGCCGGTGACTACCGGATAGCGCGTCTTCCAGCAGGCGCAGCGGCTTTCCCAGGCGCTGCGATCGGGGGCCTGGATGGCGTCCTTCTGGCGGAGTAATTCGGCGAGAAAGGCCCTGGCATCGGAACAGATGGGCTGTTGGATGTGGGGATGGAGCTTGTGGAGTTCCGCCGGGTCGATGTCCACTGCAACCTTCCATGCGTCACGCGCTAGATTCTGCGGCGCATAGCCTGTAATGGCGAAGTCGAGCCGCACCCCAACGGCGAGAAGAAAGTCCGAGTTCTGCAAGGCAAAGTTGGCGCCCCTGGCGGCGACGGAGCCAGGACGGCCAACGTATGTAGGATCGTCGCTAGGGACGAGGTCCGCGGCGCACCAGGTGGCGACGGAAGGAATATGCAACAGATGGCGCAGTTGGTCGAATTCCGCCGTGGCGCACGCCAGCCGGATGCCGTTGCCTGCGAACAGCAGCGGCCGTTCTGCCTGGTTGAGGTGTTCGATCAATTGAGCCACCTCGCGTTTCAGGTCGCTCACGTGATCGGAGTGTTCCAGGTCGGCGGGATCGAATGGCCGCAGCGTCGACGGGTCCTCGATCGGCGAAGCCTGAACATCCAGCGGAATGTCGATCCATACCGGCCCGGGACGCCCGTGAAGAGCCAGGTACACTGCCTTCTCCATGTGATACCGAATCTCATTCGGGTCAAGCACGGTCGCGGCGTACTTGGTAATCGGCTTCACGATGGAAACGATGTCGATTTCCTGTACGCCCAACTGGCGCATGCCGAGAGGACGCCCGGCGGAGTCGAACATGCGATCGGGGCGCTTCACCTGGCCGGAAACGATCAGCATGGGCGTCGAATCGAGCCACGCGCCCGCCACTCCGGTAACGGCATTGGTGCCGCCGGGACCGGTGGTCACCATGCAAACGCCGAGATGGTTCGTCACTTTGGCGTACGACTCGGCGCACATGGCACTCGCCTGTTCGTGGGAGTTGCATATGGGGGAGATGGCGGTTTCGGCCCCGAGAGACTGATTCAGGTGCATTGCACCGCCGCCCGTCACAAGGAACACGTGCTTGACGCCCTGCTCGGCGATGAATCTCACGACGTAATCGGAAACCTTCATGAATTATCCCGTAATTGGAGAATAACCGGCGTGGAGACTGATAGTCTGGTAACGACTTCCTGCACCTGCAATCGATGTGATTTCAAAAATGCGTCCATACGGTCACGCATAGCGCCGTTTCCCCCGCCTGGATGTGGGCACAAACTTTGCTTATCGTCCACTCGATACTTTGACAGACAGGCGCTCCTTTGGAATTGCGTAGCAAACTTGTTCCCAACAATCCTCAGCGTACCTTCGCAGAAACAGCGAATACCCAGGTTGAATCGTGTAAATAGAATTCGGAATCTCCCACAGGTGCTGAGAGCGGTGGTAGAGGCAAATCGCCAGGACCGGCATTCTTTGTTTTAGCAGCCCGGCTCCTCCTGCCAAGGCACGCGGCTCGGCACCTTCAATGTCCATTTTGATATAGGTCGGGGTCGAGCTCCAGTCCAGTGAGTCCAGGGTTCGGCACTGTACAGTGTAGCCGTCCTGGGCATCGTCTGATATTCCAATCCTCGAGGCTACATCTCCGCTGCCGGTGAAGGTTGCGGTTTCCTCCACATCGCTCACGGCGTAGGGCCACACCGTCACTCGATCGCGAAGCGATTCTGGCTGACTGGAAATAAACGCGGCCAGACGTTGCTGATTCTGTCGATCGGGTTCGAGAGCAAAGAGGTGTGCAAAGGCGCGGTCACGATGAATCAAGCTGCGAATAACATCGCCATCGAATGCTCCGCAATCCACAATGATTTCGTCTGGATTCGGCGTAACCAGCTCGTCGGGAAAATACAGCTCATGAGGGTCTTCCTGTCTGGTTAGAAACTCCGGATCAAGCCAATATCGCCATCGAAGCTGGTCACAAAATTCCTGGCGCGAACGCTCGTCGCCGAGCCGTTCAAAACACTGCCTGACCGGTCGCTCGTTGTCGACGATTAGCTCCGGAGAATCAATTCCGAGGTCAGGCATAAACTGGTCGGGGAATTTCCAGAAGAGAGCTGCCGCCGAAAGCACATATTTACATCCCATCCGGCGCAATTGACTACGCACAGCGCTTCCATTGAAGACCGTGACAACAAACGTGACATGGTCCGAAAAGCGGGCAACTGCTTCGTCAGGAGATATCACCTCCAGACTTTCAACATGAGTACCCCAGCGTGCGGGCGAATTATCGGAAAAGCATATTGGCTCACACCCGGCTCTTCGAAGGCGTTCAACCGCCAGAGTGCCGAATTGACCCGCTCCGAACAGCACAATTCGCTCCGGTCTGCCAGTCACCCGGTCGAAATAGCTCCGCCATCGCTGTGACGATAAAGACTTCCCTTCCTGTTTGAACGCCATGAACAAGCGATCAAGACAATCGCGGGAATTTCCAAATGCTGCAATCAAGTTTGGATCTCCAAAGAACCAGTCGGTGGTTTTACCTACAAGAAGGTGAGCGAGAAGATGGTTCTCTTTGTTATTAGCTAATGGCGGGCCGATGGTCCAATGCCGACTTCCCCGAATTGTAGCTTTCCATCAGCAATTCAATGAACGAAGGCCGCGCACACTCCCAATTGTTCCATGAGCGTCCGTAAAAGAAGGCTTCCGATGATCCTGGGAATGGATCATTTCTTTTTGAGAGTATCATGCGGGTCGATGCCCTGCCCGGCAAGCAGCGCATCGATCATTTCGCGCACCGCCCCGTTTCCGCCGGATTTGATGGTTACGAAATGGGCATGCAATAGAACCATCGCATTCGCGCTTGCCGGAGCGTAGGAGATACCGGCAATCTGCATGGCGGGAATGTCGTTGATGTCGTCTCCCATGTAGCAGAATTCTTCTAGCCCGATGCCCGTCTCGGACGCTAGCAGACGAAGCGCTCCCGCCTTATCCCGGCAACCTTTGACAACATGCCGGATGAGCATCTTGGCAGCGTACCGATCGACCAGCGGGCTGTCTTCGCCGGAGACCAGGGCAAGCACGAACCCTGCACGGCGGGCAAGGGAAACTCCCATAATGTCCACGAAGCAAAATCTCTTCCACTCTTCACCACCGGGACCCCACCATAAGCCGCCGTCGGTCAGCACTCCGTCAACGTCAAGTGCGATGGCCCGGATTCTCCGCAATAAATCCAACCTGGAATCCGGGTCGGTCATGCGAACTCGCCGTCAGGGTTGACGCCAATTTCGGCGATTACGCAGCAGGGCCAGTTGCCGCCAACTCTGCTCCCGGTCTGAATTGTGCTCATCAATACTCCATTGGCATACCATACCACAGCGGCCATGGCATTAACGGTCCCTTGGATGTGCCTGAATGACGAGAGGTGGCCCCATTTCAGCTCGCTGGCCAGGTGTGGCTGGCTATTAAATATCGCCTACACCGAAGTCAAGGAACATTTATCTTTTTACTGTGAAACCCTTACCTTCTTCAGACCTGGAATCCATTCTCGACAACACCCGCCAACTGTGGGACAACGTTCGAGGAAAGCGGATCTTCCTTTCCGGCGCAACCGGCTTTTTTGGGATATGGCTGCTCGAGAGCCTGGCGTATTGCAATCGTAAGCTCGGGCTCGGTATCACAGCGCTGGTCCTGTCTCGCGATCCCGACGGGTTCCGAGCGAGAATTCCTCATATTGCTCGGGACAGCGGTATGGAATTCATCCAGGGAGATATTTGTTCTTTTCCGTTCCCATCTGGAGAGCTGGAGTACCTGGTTCATGCTGCCGCACCGACCGCCGCAGCCAGTTCACTAGACCCAGCACAATTGCTTGTCACATTGATTGATGGAACCCGACGCGTGCTTTCATTGGCCCAATTGGGCCGCGCCAAGAGACTTCTCTTTGTAAGCTCAGGGGCGGTGTATGGGCATCAACCACCGGATATCACCCATGTTCCCGAGGAGTACCGAGGCGGCCCGGATTGGACCAATCCGGACGCGGCCTACGCCGAAGGAAAGCGAGTTGCCGAACAACTCTGCGCAATTGCGGCGCGCTCATCGAATTTTCAGATTGCCATTGCGCGCTGTTTCGCATTTGTTGGCCCGCACCTCCCGCTCGATCAGCACTTCGCCATGGGCAACTTCATCGGGAACGCAATCGCAGGCGAACCAATTCTAATCCGCGGAGACGGAAGGCCAATACGGTCTTATCTCTATGCTTCCGATCTGGCTACCTGGCTCTGGACTCTGTTGTTTGCTGAACCGGCCGAGCAGGCCAATCCGGCCATCGTCAATGTTGGTTCTGCGGAGGCGATTAGCATTTACGAACTCGCGCGGGGCGTAGCAAGGGTTCTCAACCCTGGGCTCAAGATCGAGATCGCGGAAAGGACGCGCTCCAGTGGGCCGCCGCCACGTTATGTACCAGATGTGCGAAGGGCAGAACAAATGTACGGCTTGCGCCAGACGGTCGGTTTAGAAGAATGCATTCGGCGAACCGCCGCATGGCATCGGTCATGACCGCCGGGCGTCAATTCTTCTCCGAATTGAGGCCGCAGACCGCAAGTTCGATCCAGTCACATAACATGTGGCCGCAAAGAATGTGAGCTTCTTGGATTCGAGCGGTGTCTTTTGAGGGAACGGCGAGGACAAGTTCTGCAATTTGGCTTATAGCCCCGCCACCTTCTCCAGTAAAGGCCACCGTGAGCGCGCCTCGGCTGCGGGCAGCTTGAAGCGCTGCGCAGACGTTCCGGCTTTTCCCTGAGGTGGAGATTCCGACCACGACATCTCCCCTCTGGCACAGGGCCTCGATTTGGCGCTCGAATACGCGCTCGTACCCATAGTCATTTCCGATTGCCGTGAGGATAGATGTATCCGTCGTCAGAGCTATCGAAGCCAGGGCGCACCGCTCGCGCCGGAAGCGGCCCATCAGCTCTGCAGCCAGATGCTGAGAATCGGCTGCACTCCCTCCATTCCCACACCAGAGAACTTTATTCCCATTCCCAATCGCCCGGCTCATCTCTTTGCCGATTCGCTCAAGCAGAGGCTGTTGTGCGGAAAGCATACGGATCACAGTCAGATGTTCGTTGATGGCGTGGTCAAAAACGATCTGCGCTTTGGTTGCTTCGGGAATAATCGACATCGAGTTTCCTTGTTGCGGCGAGAATCGGATTGCATTCTTAATCAGACTTCGGGAGATCTCACTGCAAGTGATCAAGACTTTACAGCGAATTCGGTAACGAACTCGCCCACCACGGATGCAACGAAATCGAGCATTTGAGCTGACAGGCCTGGATAGAGCCCGATCCAAAATACCTGGTTCATGACAAAATCCGTATTACGCAGGTCGCCGACCACTCGATACTGGCAATTCTCGTATGCGTCGTTGGGAACCCTGCCGCCACAGTGATGACCTCATCGCCAGCCTTGAGGCGTCGATCTCCGAGTTTCGGAGAGGCCAGGGCGCTCACCTCAACCAGATTCGCTGAGGAGCCAGAGTTCACCAGCGACGCGCTTCGCACTCCGATGAAACGACTCAGTTTCCGCTCGAACTCGATGGCAAACTGGCCTGTCGTAAACCACCCGTCAAGCGCCGAGTCCACAACCGAGGCGATGTCATCGCTGTCGATCACTTTTCCCGAGACCGGGACCGATGAGCTTCCTGGCTGGAAATCTCCTGCGACGAATGCTTCCTTGAAGTACTCCCTCGAGAGATCAAGGATTTGTTGACCGAGTTGAGCTGCTTTCGAAGTCATGGATATTCTTAGAATCAAGCATACACAAGGCATGGCCCCTTGCCGTATCATAATCCAAAGATAAAGGCCCACGTTTGGTTTTAGGAGCCGCCGAAACTCGGGCCCGATTACGCGTATGAGGCAGGAATGAAAGCAGTTATTCTGGCCGGCGGGCTAGGCACTCGCCTCAGTGAAGAAACCACCACGCGTCCCAAACCTATGGTTGAGATCGGCGGGCGCCCGATCCTCTGGCACATCCTGAAGATCTATTCCCACCATGGCATCAACGAATTCATCATCTGCTGCGGCTACAAGGGATATTTGATCAAGGAATACTTTGCCAACTATTTCCTCCACATGTCCGATGTGACAATTGACATGCGTGAAAATCGCATGGAAGTCCACCAGAGCGTTGCAGAGCCGTGGCGCGTGACCCTTTTGGACACCGGAGACGATGCAGGCACTGGTGGGCGGCTCAGGCGTGTTGCCGCCTATTTGAGACAGGAAAACGCATTCTGCATGACCTATGGCGACGGCGTCAGCGACGTAGACGTCGGTGCCGCTATCGAATTCCATCGAGGCCACGGAAAGCTCGCGACCGTCACTGCCGTGCAACCGCCAGCTCGGTTTGGCGGTCTTGACATTGATGGGCATAGGGTTTTCGGTTTCCAGGAAAAACCCAAAGGGGAAGGTGGCTGGATCAACGGTGGCTTCTTTGTCCTGTCTCCTGCTGCCATTGATGAAGTTCCCGACGATAGGTGCATGTTTGAACGGGAACCTATGCAACGGCTTACCGCTCAACAGCAGATAGAGGCATTTCTCCATCATGGTTTTTGGCAACCCATGGATACTCTTCGTGACAAGCAAAAGCTGGAGGAACTTTGGGCAACCGGGAGCGCTCCATGGAAGAAATGGTGAATCCGCAGCGCTCCCGCTTCCGTCGCGCAACGAGTTGAGCTTGCCTGTGAATTAGGTGTTTTTTATGATCCCCGTCCTTTTCGCCTGCCGAGGGCGAGTTGATTATGACGCGGATGTTCGCCCAAGATTCGTGGGATCGCTCTCATCCGGCGCGACAGGCCAGCGATACACCATCCCAGTAAACGGTCCGATACCACTTCCGCTCTTCGCCTTCCGGCTTCGCGATCGTTTAGCACGCAATCGATATTGAGCCCATGGCGCGCATGTGTACCTTCCGCTTACTCGAGTCCTCTTTCCTATGCCCGATTAGACATCGGCGCCGACGCGGCGAAGCTTTTTAATGATCGGAACTTCGCGCTCGTAGACTCGCTTGATCCCGTCACCTTTGGCTTGTTCCCACAGTCGGATATCGCGAACCAGCCGAGTGATTCCGTTGGGCTCTAGCGAGGCTGACTGATCCGAACCCCAGCCGGCGCGATCCAGGGTAATGTGGCGCTCTACGCTGCAGGCACCCAAAGCCACGGCACAGACGCTGGTTGGGATACCTGTTTCGTGGCCGGAATAGCCCACCGGAACTCCATACCGCCTGGCCATCTCCGGAATGGCGCGCAGGTTTAGTTCGTCATAGTTGGCTGGATATGTGCTGGTGGCGTGCATCAGAATCAATTCCTGTTTGCCCAGTACGTCCACAGCATGATCGATCTCACCATAAGTGCTCATTCCGGTAGAGAGGATAACGGGCTTGCCGGTCCGGCGTACGTGACGCAAGAGGTTGTCATCGGTCAGGGATGCGGAGGCGATCTTATAAACCGGCGGCCTGAACTGCTCGAGAAAATCCACCGATCCTTCATCCCACGGAGAAGCGAACCAGATCATCTTTATGGACTTGCAAAATGCATTGATCTCTTCGTACTCTTCCTCACCGAATTCGAGTCCGTACTTCAAATCTCCATTGGTCGGGCCGAACGGGTTCTCGCGCGGCTTGGTCAACTCTTCCGGCGTGTACACCACTTCCACCGTCCGTTTTTGAAACTTGACAGCATCGCATCCCGCCGCGACAGCAACGCTGATCAAACGCTTCGCGCGATCGATATCGCCGTTGTGGTTGATTCCGATCTCTGCGATGACAAAGCAGCCGTGGTCGTTTCCCACCAGCATGTCGCCGATCTTCACCGGGTTCATTTGTGAATTCCTCCTATTTTCCACTGCTATGGAACTGAATCCATGGGGGCGGGCGAGTCGTCCCCCAGGATTTGCGATATGCCATGCTAGCACGACCTATCTTGAGCAGGGAAGCGCACGATGTTGGGAATGAAATAGGGCAGAACACATCTCTGCGCTCGAGGGTGGATTTGCTTTTAAAGCGGCTCCTGCCCGATTCCTGGATGTTGCTCTATATCGAGATTGCCTGCTGGTTCCTCCCAAGAAATGTCCTTCCTTCCTCCTGCTTGTGGAATTGTTGCCGGATTGCGAACTGGGAAGTTCGGAGAAGATTTCTATGAAGAACTGAACGCATTCCGGCCACTCCCAACGCGATTCGACACGGCCGGCAGATTTCAGCGCCCCAGGCCCTCGTAGGCGGCGATCTGTTTCATCGTCAGTTGGCGCATGTCCTGCCCCTGCTGCCAGGAACGCTACCACGCAACGGTCCATTCGAGCGCCTTGTCGATTTCCAGCCGGGGATGCTAACGGAGTTGTGTGCGTGCTTTGCGGGAGTCGAGTTTCAGGAAACAGGCCTCGTGGAGACTGGCAACCGGGTCAAAAATCCACGTTGCCCGCTCTCCCCAGAGAGTGGCCAGGTTTGTGGCGATGTGCTTCACGGACCGAGCATCATCATCGACGGGACCGAAGTTGAACGCGGATGCAAACTCGGCTTCTCCGGCCAGCATGGCCGGATCGACTGTCTTCTAGAAGAGATGCGCATCAAGCTGTCGGTGGTCGTCACCGATCTTTTCGGGGCGAGTGGCCTTCGCATTCTGCATGCACTTGCGCAGGATGAGACCGATCCGAATAACCTGGCGCTGTTAGGAGATGACCGGCTGAAGTGCAGCGCAGAACAGTTGATCGAAAAATTGACAGGCAGATCCCACCCAGTGCACCGTAAGATGCTCGGTCTGCAGTTGGAACGGCTGCGCCACATGAATGAGTAGATCGCCATACTCAACGCGATGATCACTCAGGCCATGAAACCGCATCAGGATGCGGTCATCCGCCTGGCGGAAATTCCTGGTTTTGGCATCGATTCCGCTCAGCAGGTGATCGCCGAAAATCGGGCCGCCCACGCTGCAGCCAGAAGCGAGGGAATCCACCTTCCAAGCGGTCTTCCGGCCCTGCTGCCGCGACTTGGCTATCTATCCACTATCTGGGCTATTGCTTATCGGCTTTGCCGGCGGGTCTGGAAGATCTTTTACGAGGGAGTGCGTTACATCGAGCAGGGCACCGCCAACGAATCACAGCTCCTCATCCATCGCGCCCGTTACCTAGCCAAACAACTTCGCAAGTTCAGCTCGGATCTCCGGGTCACGGCTACAGCTCCAGCACCATGGTAGATTCGCATCATAGGTTAGTAGTGATTGCGACGGAGTGAGCGGATCACGACCTTCGTAGTGCCGGATGACTGCTCTCTGCCCGTAATTGCAGGCTCGATCGACTCGGCAATGGCGGCTTCGCAGATCTCGAAGGTCCGCTGCGCCTGCGCGGATTTTCTCGAAGCTGCATCGCACTTCTACCAAGTCCCAAATTGCAGCGTCCGTGTGCTTGCCGCCCGGCCGCTGAATGTGAGGGAACAATGGACCGTGGAACTTTTCGGACACTACGCTCCCGAGACCATGGTGATCAGGGTGTGGATGCGAACGGCGGTGCGAAACAAGATCACATCCTTCGGAACGTTCCTGAGCACGCTCTGTCACGAATTCTGCCACCCTCTCGACTATCAGAAATTCGACTTTGCCGATTCGTGGCACACGCGGGGATTCTATGAGAGAGCACCGTGCTTTACCATCATGCGCGGGGCACGCCGCGGAAGCGCCTATTCTGGGTGCCACTACGGGCATCGAAGCTGGTGCGATTTTGGGATCTACTTACCGGGTTATTCCGAAAAGGGGAGGGAATCGGCTCTCTCCACCGTGGGAGCCTGACCTCGGCTGATTTGCCGCTGATGTCAAAGCATCTCTAAAAAGAGGAAAACCGCACTTGAGCGTTGCAGGCATCGATTTCGGAACCACAAACAGCTCGGTCGCGTTCGCCACCGGGAATGCGAGAGTGGAGCTTGCGTCGTTTACGTTTCTGGGCAGCGAAACACTCTCCTCTCGCTCCGTTCTATATTTTGAACAGTTGAAGGCGCCCGGGGGCATGAAGCGAACCCATGGACTCTCGGGGCCAGCGGCCATCGAGCGCTATCTGGAATCCGATGAGAAGGGCCGGCTGATTCAGTCCTTGAAGTCCCACCTGACCAGCCGCACGTTGACGGGCACAGAGGTGTTCGGTCGAAGGCACCGGCTCGGAGAACTGATCTCCCGGATCCTCAGCGATCTTCGCAAGCATGCGGAAAAGCAGTTTGAGAGGCCGATTCGGAATGCAGTTGTAGGACGGCCGGTTCGTTTCGTCGGTGGCGATACAGACGAAGACGACGATGTCGCCGTGGTGCGGCTACGCGAAGCCTTCCAGATGGCCGGTTTCGAGCAGGTGGAATTCGAACTCGAGCCGGTCGCTGCGGCGTACGCATACGAATCGACGCTCGACCATGACGAACTGATCCTGATCGGCGACTTCGGCGGCGGTACGAGCGATTTCTCCCTGCTGCGAGTGGGACCGGAGGCACGGAAGCGCAGTCATGGAAAGCGGGACATGCTTGGCTATAGCGGCGTGGGACTCGCCGGAGATGCTTTCGATGCCCGGATTGTCAGAAAGTTGGTGTCGCCTGCCCTGGGCTCAAACTCCGAAGCCCGTTCTTTGAATAAAATCCTTCCCGCGGTGCCGGCGTGGATCTACGCCAACCTCGAACGATGGCATTACCTCTCATTCCTGCGCACCAATAATGTACGCGAGATCCTGAAGAGCGCTCGGGTGCGGGCGCTCGAGCCGGAGAAGATCGAGGCTCTTATCGCGATTGTCGAGCAGGACCTCGGATATCAACTTCACCAGGCAGTCCAGCGGGTGAAGTTCGCGCTGTCCCAGCACGAGTCCGCGGAGTTTCGCTTTCACGACGGCGGCCTGGATCTCCGGATTCCCGTCACGCGGCGCGAATTCGAGGGCTGGATCGCCGATGATCTCAAGGCGATCGAGGAATCCGTAGACTCACTGTTGCGAAGCGCGGGCATACATCAGCGCGATGTTGATCGTGTGTTTCTCACCGGTGGGAGTTCTTTCGTTCCGGCTGTCAGGCGCATCTTTGCCGGCCGTTTCGGGAAAGACCGAATCCGCGGCGGGCATGAGTTCACCTCCGTTGCACAGGGACTTGCCCTCCATGCACGCGAAATTGGCGAGGCCACCTGAATACTGGCCGAATCGGAGCGTTCCAGACACCCTCAAGAATCACCCGCCACGTCCTCCCATGAAATCACCTTCCGCAAGCCGGATCCAAAGCGCCCACGCGCATCACAGGATTTTTTCCGTTCCAGAGACCTGCCAGTTTTGTGGCGATAGGGCGCCACGCAAGGATAGCGCGAAGTCATGTACCTCGGACATCGGTGTTGCCAGAAGGACATTGTTTCCTACTATTCCGTTCGCAGTGCCTCCATGGGGTCGACACGCATGGCTCGCCTTGCCGGGAAAAGACACGCGGAAAGAGCCACCGGGAGCAGCAGAGTTAACACCGAGAAGAATGTAACCGGATCGGTGGGCTTTACGCCGAAAAGCATGCTGCTCATCATGCGCGTCAATCCGAGCGCACCTATGACTCCCGCCACAATTCCCACCAGCGCCAATGCCATTCCGCGCCGAAAGACCAGCGACAGGATGATTCCGCGGCGTGCCCCGAGCGCCATCCGGATCGCGATGTCCGCAGTGCCTTGCGTCACCAGAAACGACATCACACCGTAAACTCCGACGGCAGCTAGAATCATCGCGAACCCGGCGAAACCGCCCAACATCGTCATGGCGAAGCGCTGGCGCGCCATCGAATCCTCGACTCGCTGATCCATGGTCGCGATGTCGTACACCGGCACATCGCGATCGATGGAGTTCACCTGGCGGACGATCGCATCCATCATCGAAGCAGGATCGGTCGTCGTGCGGGCAACGAGGTACATGGTTCCGCGCGGCCTCTGGGCATGGGGATAGTAAACGACCATCCGCGTATCGGTGTCGAGACCGTATTCTTTCACCACCCCAACCACGCCGACAATCGTGACCCATGGCGAGTCATTACTTTGCCGAAGCCGCTTGCCGATTGCATCGCCCTGGGGCCAGAAGCGGTCGGCCATCTTCTGGTCGATGATCGCAACCGGCACAGTCTTGTCCCTATCCGTGGCGGCGAACATGCGACCGCGAATCAGAGGAATATCCATGGCGCTGAAGTAGGTTGGTGTTGCCTCGCGAACGTCGACCTGCAATTCGGGCTGGTTGGGAGGCGGAACATAACCTTCAATATTCATCCCTCCCCAACCGACCGTCGAGGTAAGCGGGAGGGCCGAAACTGCTCCGGTCGCCGTAACGCCGGAGAGATGGCCGATGCGGTCGGCCAACTGCTCATAGAACTGTACGCGCGTGATGGGGTCTTTGAGCTTTGGTCCGTACGCGGCGACGTTCATTGTAACCACGTGGTCGGGATTGAAGCCCGGCGGCACATGGGCAAGGCGCACAAAACTGCGCACCAGCAGGCCGGCGCCGACAAGAAGCGGCAGGGAGATCGCCAGCTCTGCGATGACCAGCGCTCCGCGCAACTTGTCATGGCGAATGCTCAATCCGCCACCGAGCGTGCCCCTGGCGCCCGCCTTCAGGCTTGTACTCAGATCGACACGTGAGGCACGCAGCGCCAGTGCCAGGCCGAAGATGACTCCGGTGGCGACGGAGATCATGAAGGTGAACGCGAGCACGCGAAAATCCATGCTGAGTTCATCCAGACGCGGAATGTTTCCCGGATGCATTCTGCGGGCGACAAACAAGCTCAGCGCCGCGATGGCTATTCCTGCCGCGCCGCCTATCAACCCGAGCAGGACGCTTTCAGTCAAAAGCTGGCGAATCACTCGCGTACGTCCTGCGCCAAGTGCTGCACGGACAGCCATCTCGCGCCGACGCATCGCGGCACGCGACAGCAGCAAGTTTGCCACGTTCGTGCATGCTATCAAGAGCACCAACGCAACCGCGCCGAAGAGAACCAATAACGCGGTGCGCACATTACCCACGACTTGCTCCATGAGCGGAACCACGCTGATGGTAAACGAGCGGTCGCGGTGCCTCTCCTCCCGATGACGCGCGGCAACGATGTCGATATCCGACTGCGCCTGCTGCATGGTCACGCCGGGTTTGAGCCGTGCGAGGATGTTGTAGTTTTCCGATCCGTAATTGGTGGGATTCTTGGCCTCCTCGAGCGGCGGCATGAAGAGCTCGGGCTTGTCGATACCGGCGACGGTGGGAATCACCTCGTGATTCAGGCGAAAGCTTGCCGCAAGGACGCCGACGACCGTGAATGCGTGGCCGTCAAGCGTGATTGCGCGTCCTACGATGCCGGGGTCGCCCGCGAACTCTCGCTGCCACAGGCCGTAAGTGAGTACCACGGTTGCCGGTTTCCCGGCCGATCTTCTTCCGGCAGGAAGATACGTCCGAGCAAGGGTTTCGCGCCGAGCATCGGCAGCAGGCTCGACGTCGCACGAATGCCATCCACCTTTACGGCTTTCAAGCGGTCGGTGAGCGTAAAGCTGTCGCCAAAAACAAGAGCTGTGTCCTCGAACACGTGGTTCTGCGTGACGATATCGTGATCCTGTCCGGGTGAAGGCCAGTCCTGCGGAATACCGATGCCCGGCGAGCGCAGCCAGAGGATAGCGATCCTGGCGGGATCGGGGTAAGGCAACGGCTTTAGCAGGAGTGTGTTAGTGACGCTGAAAATGGCCGTGTTGGCTCCAATGCCAAGCGCAAGCGAAAGCACGACCAACGCCGTGACTCCTGGCGTCTTCACAAACGATCTCATTGCGTAGCGGAGATCGTGGGATAGATCTTCGAGATCACTCAGCATGCAAGTCTCCTGAATCTCAGCTGATCCGTATAAAATGTACAGCCGGGGGCGGGCGTCTAACCGCAATGTCCTTGGCGGTTGCGCTCCAACGACCTTCCAATTCTTGCATGAATGTTGGTTGGATTTCGCTATCCGCTGGACTTCGTTGGAAATGATGCCTTGGCGCTGTTCAGTGCCTGAAGAATGTTTACTCACCGGACCCCAGGCCGTTCTCACTTCTGCCGGTCGTTAATGCTGCCAGGATGCGTTCAGATGCATTTGGTTCTGCTGTCTCGAAAACCTGAGTATAATTTTCGAAAACTCTTTGTTTCTCCGGATTGAATCTTCACAAATCGGCTTTGCGATCGCGACCGGGTGGTAGATTCTAGGAGATGCCGGGCAGGGATGGCGGATTTGCTCAGGGAACCGTGCGATGCCTTCCCCACCATGCCGGTCAAGTAATCTTTCCCTCCTCACGGTGATGAAAATGAAGCGGGATCAGCGAAAGGGACTCGCCTATCACGGTTTATACCTATCGACGCTCCTTTGCGCCGGTCTCGGAGCCCTTGCGTCCGGGAACCTAACCATTGCATCCGCCTCAGCTGGGCAGGCCAATGCCGGCGATCATCCGGTGGCTCATCCAGAGTTTCCACCCGGCGACGGAAGAGAGACTACACTGCGCATTTGCGGAAAATGTCATTCCCCAACAATTGTCCTGGCCTACGGGCAGAAGAGGGCAGGTTGGGAGAACACCATTATCAAGATGGTCCGCTTGGGCGCTGTGGGCTCAGACGAAGATTTCACTGATATCGCGGACTATTTGACGGCCAACTTCCCGCCGTCGGCCATCCCCAAGATCTTTGTCAACAAGGCCACGGATCAGCAGATCGCAAATATTCTCGGAATCAGCATCGATGATGCAAAGGCCATTATTGCCTATCGGGACAAAATCGGAGGTTTTAAATCGATTGATGACCTGAAGCTTGTCCCGAAAGTAGATACGAAGAAGATCGATGCTAAGAAGGACAACCTCGTCTTTTAGAGCTTGTTTCAAGAATGCTTTGAAAGGGCATGGCTTTAGCCGTGCCGGGAAAGGACCCCACAAATCCACTCGGCTTTAGCCGCTGAGGGATGTTTTCTTACATCCGTCCCGAGGGGTTTCTGAAACACGCTCGAGGCTTTATCGGCATACCCTGGCAGAAGTCTGGTTATCTCAGATCTCAGGCCAGTCAAGAGATTCCGGAATAGCTTCCGCAATCTTACTGGAAACCCAATACTCAGCCTTCAGGCGTCCATGAGCAGGAAGCCATTTGTATGTGGGTGTGTCCATGAGCCGATTGCGTTCGATCATCTCTCTCCGAGTCTCGGGAAAGGGCGATACGCCGAATTCCATTCCTCGGGTCACCGTCCGGCCGTCCCAGGGGGAGCCCTTGCGGCTGCAGTTCTCCTCCCAAATTCCCAGCCAGGGGAAATCGGCGCGCTTCCAGATGTAGCCGAACGCAAGCCGGAATTGCGGCGAAAAGGCCGTGAAATGGGCGTATTCGCGCTGCGGATCTGCAAGGTGAGTCGTGAACCCGCTTGCCGGAGCGGTGCTTTTCATTTGACGCAGGTCGGCAAAGACGCCATCCGGGCGCGGAGCCATCGGCCAGGCGAATTCGATTCGCGGGCTTAGATAGGCATCGAATCCCGTATCGGTATCCATGGCGGTGGAACGCGTCATCGAGGCGTTAAACAGGGTTGATGTTGGCTCGAGAAACGGCGGTCCGAGCGTCACGTGTTGCGTCCAGGCAAGAGGACGATCCATAGCAGTAAGGTTCTCGACGGATTCCCGGATCCTTACATGCTCGCCGTGAAGTTGAATCGATCGTGAGAACCTGAGTTGAGCCAGCGGAAGCATCAAGCGCGTCATGAGCTCACCTTCGGACTCTGTGACGTCATACTGATCGACCGAGGCCTCGCCGTGCACCGTGAATCCGGCAGTTGCCTCATCCCGAGACGGTCCCCCGAACAAGTCGAGGCAAAGATTGTGTCCCATGATTCCGGCCAGAAGCTTGGCATCGTCACCGGTTCCGTACTGGCCCGGCCGTTCCTTCTCGAATTCGGATGGCTCCATGGAAGGCCAGTGCGGAATCCACAGCGGACTGACGCCGGCACGTTTGTCGAACACTTCGGCAATGTGCCCTCCTCCGTGGAGAACCGTCACACGCAGAGTTTCGTTTTCGAGCCGGGCGGCCTGACGGCCCACGAAATTGATTGTGCTCATGATCGCGGCCTGCAAACGGTGAAAGCGCCTGCTTCGCCCGCACCGAGTGATCTCACGGAAGTGTTTTCAACCAGACGTTACGGTGCGAGATTCTGACCTTGCCCGGACCCTCAATTTCAAACGCGATGATGCCTTTTGCGCGGCTGAACTCCGGGTCCGTGTCAACGAGGACAGACATGATGCGCCCGTTGATGATGTGGGTGAGCGTGTTTCCATCCGCGATAATCTCTACCTGGTTCCACTCTCCCGGTTTGATTATGGATTTCAGATCGTCGGAACTGCCAAGAGTGGCAAGCAGAGTCGGCTTTTTGCCCGGCTCGGTCGCGACGACCTCGCCGCGCCAGGCGATGATGCCGCGCGGAGATTCCTGCTCGTAGAGTTGCCCCGTGTATTTGTTTGCAAAATCGAAATCCGCCTGATAGCCCGATACATTCCACGCAGCGTTTTTAAGGGCCAGGGCCTGCTCCTGCTCGCGGCGCGCGCGTTGCTCTGGAGTAAGATCCGGAGGCATCGGATGATCTTTTGGAGCCACGCGAAAGCTGCGGTACTGCACTCCGCCATTCGCGCCGCTGCCCTCAAGCTTCATCTCCAGCTTCAATTCGAAATTGGCGGGTTCGCCGCCGCTCCAGATGATGTTCGTTGTGCCCGACGGATGCTCCGGGCTTGATTCTCCGACAATCGCTCCATCCTCGACATGCCAGATATCTGTGCGGCCATCCCAGCCGCTGAGTGTCTTTCCGTCGAAGATTTGAACCCAGCCGTCATGATCATTGAAATTGATTGGCTCCGGCTGGACAAAATGGAAGGCTTGAGGAGGATGGCGTGGAGGAGTCTTTGGCGGCGCAGAGTCCTGGGCGGCACAGAGCGAGTTGAATAAGACCAGAGAGAATAGAACCGATACGAAGAGCGTTCGGTTGGTACCACCGTTCACACTGCGCGACTTGAAATCCATTGTTCTCCTTCCTCGGTGGTGCTGTGACGATGCCGGCGGTCAAGCGACGGGTATCTTCTCCCACTGTCTTGTTCTGGCGGATTTCAGCACTGCGTCCGTTACATCATCGGTAGCCAATGCGTCTCGAAAGGTTGGGGCAGCCGCGCGATTTTCGCCGAGGGCGAGAAGGAAATCGGCGCATTGGTGAATGAAGGTGTGTTCGTAGCCTATTTGCAGTCCCGGAACCCACCAGTTCTTCATGTATGGATGGTCGCCGTCGGTGATGTGGATGCTCTTCCACCCGCGCAGGTGCCCCTCATCGCGGTGGTCGAAGTAATCGAGCCGGTGCAGATCGTGAAGGTCCCACGCGGCGGAGGCACGCTCGCCGTTGATTTCAACCGTGAAGTGCGCCTTGTGCCCGCGCGCATAACGGGTGGCTTCAAAGAGCGCCGTGGATCCGTTTGCGAATCGGCAAAGAAACGCGCTGGCATCATCGATGTTCACCGGTTCAACCTGCCCCGTGAGATTATGTTTCCGCTCCTTGATAAAGGTCTCGGTCATCGCGGAAACCTCGACGATCGGTCCATTCAGCCAAAGCGCCATGTCAATATTGTGGGCAAGCAGGTCGCCGGTCACGCCGCTCCCGGCAACCGCACTATCCAATCGCCACAAGCCTTCGCCGCCCTGCGGTAAATCTCGCGAAATTGTCCAGTCCTGCAGGAATTGGGAGCGGTAGTGAAAGATGCGGCCGAAGCGATTCTCATCGAGCAGTTGCTTCAACAACATCATGGCGGGAACGCGGCGGTAATTATACCAGACCATATTAGGCACGCCGGCCGACTCCACCGCCTTCACCATTTCCCTCGCTTCCTCTGCAGTTCGTCCCAGAGGCTTTTCGCAAAGGACCATCTTGCCGGCGCGTGCGGCTGCGATCGCGATTTCTGCGTGAGTATCGTTGGGGCTGGCTATGTCGATGAGATCGATGTCCGGCCGCGCAACCAGTTCCCTCCACTCCGCTTCGACCGACTGGTATCCCCAATTCTCCGCAAAGGTCTTGACGCGCCCCGGATTGCGCGCACAAATGGCCTTCAGTACCGGGCGATACGCCAGATCGAAAAAGCGCGGGGCCTGGAGGAATGCGTTGGAGTGCGTCCGGCCCATGAATCCGTAACCCACCACCCCGATATTCAGTTCTCTTGCTTTCGACACTGCGAATCTCTCCGCGCTTTAGTTCCAACCGTGCGCGTCGCGCACCTGGATCATGGTTGCCAGAATGTTCACCCAGATATCGGGCGAAGTCATCATCGAGTTGGGGAACATGCAGCCGTCCCAGCAGAGGTGTTCGAAGGCTCGCGTCGGAGCGCCGTTCTCATCCCGCATCCATAACCCGGCGACCTGAACGATATCCATTTTGCCGTTGGGGTCGCTCGGCGGGCAATGCCGGCCCGTCTTGTCGTGCGAGCCGGACCCTTTTACCGTTCCGTCGTTCTGCGCTACGTGGAAATCGATCGTCCAGGGGCGCAAGGCATTGGCCACCTGCCGCAGAGCGTCCGTCAGGACCGCTGGATCGGACCAATCAAAATCCTCGGGGAGCAGCCGGCTTTCGGGAGAGTTATAGCCCAGCGCATAGAGCATGGTGTGCGCCATGTCCGCCTGGAACCCAAGTGTATGGGGACGATCGACAAGTTCCAGGAGTTCCACCATGTGTTTCCATCCGTGCATTCCACCCCAGCAGATTTCTCCCTCGGCAGCAAGCCTTTCGCCGTAGCCTTCGGCGATGGTGCATGCCTCGCGAAACGTCTCTGCGATTCGCCGCGTGTTCTCGCCCGGATTTTCAGCCCAGGCGGCAGGACTGGCAGCCGAATCAATGCGCACAACGCCATACTTGCGTATGCCAAACTGTCTCAGCTTTTGGCCAATGGCGCAGGCCTTGCGAACCTGGGTTAGAAAACGACCGCGCTCCTCCGCCGACCCCATGGCAGAACCACCGCCAACCGGAGGCCACACGGGCGCCACCAGCGAGCCGGCCACAAGTTTGTGCGCGGCCAGTTGGTCGGCGAGGCGCTGCAGGTCGTCGTCTGTCGAATCAATGTCGGTATGGGGCAGCGACAGGAACAGGTCGACACCGTCGAACCTTGTCCCATCCACCTGCGCTGCCGCTGTGAGGCTCAGCATGGTGTCGAGGTCGATTGCCGGCTCGGAATCAGTTCCTTTTCCCACGATGCCCGGCCACATTGCGTTGTGGAGCGCGGGAGACCTGTGATTTGCGATAGGAATGGCGATTCTCCCTTCTAGCGGTCCTTAGTCTGAAGTTCGCATCATAATTTCGCTGTCATCCTGAGCGGAGTTTGCCGCGAAATCCGCGGCAAACGGAGTCGAAGGATCTGCGGTTGTCTTTCCATGAACTTCAGATTCACTACACTAGCGGTCCTTTCGCAGGAACTCAGCGTCCGGATTGCCCGGGCCGAAATGCTTCAGTATGACCAGCGGATCTGTGGAGCTTGGGTTCACGATCTCGATGCCTTCCCTGGCCGCGGCGGCCGTGACGAAAAGCTCATCCTGCGTGAGTTCGCCAAACCGAATCATTGAGGGCGTTGAAACCGGCACGTTGCCGAAGCTGCCATAACCCTGCGTCAGGATCAAACCGTATGCCGCCGCATCCTTGATCGTGACGGTGCGGCGCGGCAGGACGGTGAGCTCCTTTGCCGAGTAGTAAGGGCCACCATACGTGATCCACATCTCGCGGTAACCCGCGTCTTCCATTTCGGCGACTGCACGAACGGGCACCGGATGCCTCTTGTTGCTCTTGGCAAACTCGGGATTCACGTTCGCGTCCCAATCGAGCATGCTGATCAGATAGTCCAGATTGTGATGGTACTCCGGCAGAACGTCCTTGGTCAGGAGGCTCCAGTCGACGATGCGCCCCTCCACCTCCGACTGGAACATCGCGAACACGTCGCTGTTCACCTGGGGCTCATAGGTTACCAGGGAGCCGGGCGCGTGAAGGATCCCGGGATCGACTTGCCATCCGCTACCCGGCTCCAGCCGGTAAGCGCGAGAATGAAAGAGGATTCCGTTGTCGCCCTGGTTCCAGCGCTCGAGACAGCGGTGGATATCTTCCTTTGTCGTCCCGGGTTCGAGACCCATATAAGTGTGGGGGAAGTTATTGCTGAGTAGGTTGTACTGCGGAGGGAAGTAATATGCTTCCGGCTTGCCTTTGTACCCCACTAACTTGGCGAACTTGTCGCTCTGGTGCATGTGGTGCGGAATAGGACCCATGTTATCGAAGAACTTGCAAAGCAGGTTCCAGCCTCCTTCGCGCTCCATGACATCGGCCCCAAGCACCAGGTCGCCGGCGTATTCAACGGCATCCTTGAGGAGGAATTTTGCTCCGGCGCCCGAATGAACGTAGCTAAGGCCTTCGTCCGCCGTGGTCGCGGGGCCGTTCGAGGCCTTTGTGGTCGAGGAGAACCAACGCTCGTTGATGCCTCCCCGATGGGCTCCGAAGGAGTAGAGGTCATCGGGGTGCAGCTTCAACCTGCGCCCTGGGATCATGAAGGATCGAGGCACCCATGATGGCTCCAGCCTGAGAACTCCCTCAAATTCGTTGACCGCTTTCTGAACATCCGCGCGATGGATCATTTGCTTTCCTTCCCATTTCTGACTGCTTGTGAAAGTCGGCCGAGAATTTCATCAGTGCTCCAGTCCAATCCCGAAAGAATAGAGGACGTTGTCGCGGTCGGTAAAGAACGCGTGGCCATCGCCTACCGAGACTCCTGAGAGCTCGGCTGACGTAGGGATCTCGTTCTTACTGGAGTACAACTCTTCGCCCGTGGATGCATTCAGCACGTAGAGTGTGGCGTGGTTTGATGCGTCTCCTCCGGAAAGGGCGATTACCACGCCGTTGGCGATTCGGGGCGGAGCGGGATTCACCATGTCTCGCGAAGTCCAGGCTGGACGGAGGGCCAGTTGTCCGGTGTCGTCAACTTTGAAGGCAACAATCGCTCCATGAGGGGTTGGGCCGTTCCGTTTTAGCGAGCTATCAGTCGAAATCACTTCCGCTGAAACGGATGCGAATACCCACGTCATGCCATCCTTGTCCTGCCAACTGGCGAAGCCGTCCCAGGAGTGCTTTGCTCCCGGCCTTGCGACAGGCGCGGTCTCGAAGAGAGGAGTATGGTGATCTGGGCCTCCCGGCGATGCGGCATCCAGGAGCGCAATACTTCCATCTTTTCCTGGAGCCACAACCAGTTGCTTATCCTTGAGCTCGAAGGTTACCGGAGAAACACTCTCATAATTGCCCATTCCCCCGGCGGGTGTGTACCAGTCCTGCACCTTCAGGTCCTTGGAAAGCGCAATGACACTGCCGGCGTTCACTCCGCCGGCCGCATCAGAGCTTCCGCCCCCGGTGACAAAAAACGCAGTGCCGTCGGGAGAAAGCACCGGCCCCGTAAGTGCGAGTGGACGCGAACCGGGCGTCGAAAGATTGGTCACATGATAATCGGGCGATGCCATGTCGATTGACCAAATGCCGTTAGCTACGCCTCCGCAGCCACTGCCGGTTGCCGAATAGACTTCTTTCCCCAGAATGTTCATGCCGTACGGCTTGCCATTGGCCGCCGGCAGAAAGCGCACCGGAGGCGCGAAATCGGCCCCCGTGTTCATCACCTGCTCGTGGAGCATGCCATCCGCCGTCATCACGTAGATGCCCTTCAGGCCGAAGTATCCTCCGCCGGGCGCGACGCCAAGTCTGCGCTCGTTCGCCTGAGCCGCGGGTTGTTCGACAGGTTTCGGTGCATTCGGGCCACGGCGTCGGGCGTGGAAATTGATGACCTGCGGCGGCTCAATGAACAAACCGAGCCTTGAGACGCTACATCCTGGGGCGGGAGCGGGAATCTCCGTTTTAAACTGCTTTTCCCAGACGAGCGTACCCAATTCCGAGTCCACCGCGTAAAGGGTGTCCGCGGAACTCCAGTACACAAAGTCCTTGAATCCCTGGGCGTTGATGAGGCGGCCCGCAAGAAGCGGCTCGCTAAAATCGCGAGTATCTTTGGAGGGTGGTCCAAGCTTGATTTTCCATAGGAACTTGACCTGCGCGCCGGCGTTCTCCGGGGCGAGTTGCGACTCGGATTTCTGCCAGCCGCTTTGCGCAGGATCGGCGCCGGTAACGCTCCAGTCGCCCCTGTCGTCCTGAGCAACTGATGCCGCGGACCAGAGGAAGGCGGAGGCGCAGCTCAGTCCGACGAGCCGTCTGAAGGTTCTCATCTTTGCGTTTACCTCAGCCCGAAGCAATAGATCGTTCCATCAAATGTTCCGAAGATCACCTTGTTGCCGGCAGCAGAAAGCCCTGCCTGGTGCAGGAAAGAGGTGACTTGGTTCCCGCTGGAATAGAGTTCCTTTCCGGTCGCCCCGTCGAGGGCATAGAGCTTCGCCGGGACGGAGCGCTGGATGCGCTCCCGGGCGCTAAAGAGACCGCCTACCGCATCGTTGGCTTGTCCCGTAAACTCACCGGCTGCCAGCGCAAATACCACGCCGTTGACAATCACCGGTGGTTCCGCGGTGATCATGTCACGTGACATCCAGGCCGGTTTCAATTCCGGGTTGCCGTTCTTTTCCGTTAGTTTGAGCGCGATGATTCCACCGTGCGGCGTGGGGCCGTAGGACTTCGGAAACGCCACGGCCACTTCTCCGCCCGTGGATCCCAACACCCAGCGCGTCCCGTCTTTTCCCTCCCAACTGGCGAGACTTCCCCAGGTACCCTCGGTCTGAAAATTCACATTCTTATTCGAGATCAGATCGCTGCGGAAGACGGGCGTCATGTGGTTGGCCCCGCCCAGCGACTTGCTATCCAGCAGGAAGTACCGGCCTTCCTTGCCTGAACCCACCACAACATCGCGGCCCTTGTGAGGAAACACGACCGGTGTGACGTTCATGTCCAGGTCTCGCCGGCTGAGCCAGACACGGTTCGATGGCGTGTAATAGTCCTTCAGGGTCAACCGATCGTCGGAAAAAGTGAATGCTTGGACGCTAGTCGAGAGTTTTCCTGCGCCAGCGTCGTAAGGACCATCTCCTGACTCAAAGTAGACGGTTCCATCCTGCCCCACGGCAGCACCGGCTACGCCCCACAGCCCTGCCTGCGGCGGAGACGATTCAGTCACTTTTCGGTTCTCAAGATTGACTGCGTACAGCGCATTGGGAACGCCGCCGCAGCCCTGGCCGGTGGCGGTGTAGATGACATTTCCCACCATGTTCAGTCCATACGGCTTACCGTAGGGCCGGGAGAGAACCTGAATGGGCGCATCGCTCTCCTCGCCGGATGTCAGATCCATGATGTGCAGGTAGCCATCGCTGGCCAGCACAAACAAGTGCCTCACCGGCGCGTTGGCCGGCGAAACCACTGGCGTGGCGCTTAGCGCGTTGGTGCAGATAAAACCCTCGCCTTCGCCTGGCTCCTGCGGCGTCTCCGATGCCCACTTCAACTTCTTCTGCCACACAACCGTCCCGCGATCGGCGTCGATTGCGTAGACGTCGTTCGCCGCTCCGGCCAAAATGGCAACTGTTCGAGCGCCCTCCACCGTCTTTACCCCGTTAACAATCAAGGGCTCTCGGAACGACAGCATTCCCATCGGCTTGGCGGGAACCTTCACCTTCCAAAGCAGGCGCAGGTCTTTCGCAGTGCGCGTGGTAATCTTCGATTCGCCCCGTTGCCAGGCATCTCGTGCGGGATCGCCGCTGCCGGTGGTCCATTCGGGACCGGATTGTCCCAGCGCGGAATGCAGACCCGCCGTTGTGACGGCCAGCAAACACCAAACCGCCAATACCCCGGGGCTGGATATCCTGCTCGAACTTCGCTTCGAAGCCATGCTTTAGATCCTTGATCGAGCGGCTCGACCTGTCGAATACCTTGAATCACCGGACATAGGCCATCAGGGGTATGCAAATGACCGCGCCCTTCATGCGACATTCGAGCGCCACCACCTCTTCGCTGCGGACAAGCAATGCATTGAAGCCGGGGAAATCGTCAGGTGTATCGTAGCGAACGAAATCGTAGCCGCCGCACTTGAAGATTGTCAACACGCAAACAATTTCAATAGGCCAATCAGGGCCTGGAGCCGTGCTGGACAAAGGCGAACCCATTGGTTACAAGTGAAAGAAATTCGGATGCTCGTCCAACGGATTCGGGAGCATGGCGGGGAGAGGCCAGGGAGTGTCGTGCCGGAATCACCTGCAGGCGTAGGACCTGAAGCTTCCTCAAAGGAACCGATTCTAGTGGTGTCCGCCGCACAGATGGTCGTTTATGTTTTGAAAGGGCACGACTTCACAGGCTGCGGAAAAACGCCGCGTGTTGGGCGGTTTTGAAAGGGCACGACTTTAGTCGTGCCGATAAGCCGAACAAAATGTATCGGGCTTTAGCCCCTGAGGGATGTTTTTACCTCGATTCGCTCGTCCCTCAACTGTTTTTCCGCAGGCAGATCTTTGCGGCGAGATCCATGCCCTGGTTGGCGAGAAGGGTGCAGGTAAATCCACCGTCACGAACATGACCGGTGCGGCTGCAGGCGTTTTTCGCTTGCCTCAAGGCCTTGTTTCTGTTCATCGTATCAGGCGAGAGGAGTATGCCATGGGCGAAAAGACTGAACCAAACACGTTGAGCCCGAGAAACGTCCAGGCCACCGGAAATTCTGGAAACGCAGGCGGCACGGAAGCCGAAAGCCGGCATACGATGACCGGTGGCGTCAAGCACGGCCGCATTCGGCAGTCGCTCGTGTATTGGTGCCTGAATGGGTCGCCCTGGCATTGGGATATCGAACGGATCTGTGCGACGGCCGTCGACTTGGGCTGCCAAAGCGTCGAACTTGTTCCTCCGGAATCATGGCCGGTGTTGCGCAAACGCGGTCTGACCTGCGCGATAGCCCACAATGGCATGCCAGACCCCGTTTTCCGAAAGGGTCTCAACAACCCGCGCTATCACGAAGAAGTCATCGCGCGGACCAAAGACGCCATCGATCAGGCGGCCGACTTCGGCATTCCCAATGTGATTGCATTTACCGGCTATAAGTGGCGCAATGCGGAGGATTCCGCGAGCGGTGAGATATCGCTCTTGGAAGGCGCGGCTAACTCGGTGAAGGCTCTCTCGGAATTAGGCGCCCACGCCCGCGAAAAGAACGTTACTCTGTGTCTGGAGCATCTCAATACGCGCGAAACTTCTGATCCGATGAAGGGCCATCCGGGCTATCAGGGCGACGACATCGACTACTGTGCGGACATTATCAAGCAGGTTAACTCTAATCACGTCAAGCTATTGTTCGATATTTATCATGTCCAGATCATGAATGGCGATGTTATCCGGCGTCTGCACCAGTATCGCGACTTGATTGGCCACGTCCACACAGCGGGCAATCCAGGCCGGGGTGAACTGGACGATGATCAGGAAATTAATTACCCCGCGATCATGCGGACATTGCTCAACATCGGCTATAAGGGTTACATCGGACAGGAATTCATGCCTACCCGCGAGCCACTCTCGGGGCTGGTGCAGGCCATATCGCTGTGTGACGTTGCGTAGGCCTTTGAGCAGGATCGACATATGGCCGATGCTGAATCCTGTCGCTGAACCCGCCATTTTCCAGCTAAACTCCCAATGTTCCTGAAACGTTCCATCGGAGGCCCGAAATTCCATGTCAAAATCCAGTCGTACCTATGCGCGCCTTGTCGTCCCATTTCTCATGTCAGCAGCCGCACAGAGTGTCTTTTTCCTTGCGCTCCCGGCGAAGCTTAGCGCTCAGTCAGTTCCGCAGGCGCTGGTGTCTCCCCCTGTGGAACCGCCCCAGACGGGTCCCCACGGCGAAAAACTGACTGGCATGCCAAAGTTTCATGATCCCGCGCCCTATGACATTAACGAGCACACCGGTTATAAGCAGATCTTCGACGGCAAGAGCTTGGACGGATGGGACGCCGACACCAGCATCTGGCGCGTTGAAGACGGCATCATGGTGGGCGAAACTTTCGAGGGTAAGTCGAAGGGAAACAATTACATTGTGTACCGCGGCGACAAGACACGCGACTTCGACTTGAAGCTGCAGATGAGAATCGAAAAGGGCGGCGGCGGTGGCATTCAGTACCGGAGCGTCACGGGCATACCGTGGACACGGCGGCAACCCGCCGGCCAGCCTTCGTATGACCTGAAGTTTATGATGACCGGTCCGCAAGCAGACTTCTGGTTTCCGGTCACTGCGCAGACGGCGGCGTACACGGGCCAATGGTACTCCGAAAACACCATGCAGGGCATCCTCGCCTACCGCGGCCAGGTAACCCAGGCACTGCCCGGCCAAACGAACCGCATTGTCGCCAATATTGGCGACAAACAAGCGCTTGGTGGATACGTGAAGGTGAACGACTGGAACGACTACGAGGTCATTGCGCGCGGGGGTGTCATGATGCATATCATGAACGGTCAACTGATGGCGGTCTTTATTGATGACAATAAAGATTCGGTCAATAATCAACCAGGACTGATAGGCTTCGAGATCGAAAGCCAGCCGTGCAAAATCTCTGTTCGCAATATCTGGCTGAGGAAATTTGACTAGCTGGTGAGCTAGTGGTGTCCGCCGCACAGATGGTCGTTTATGTTTTGATGGTCGTTTATGTTTTGAAAGGGCACGACTTCAGTCGTGCCGGCGCGAAATGAGCCGGGCTTTAGCCCCTGGTTGTTTATGTTTTGAAAGGGCACGACTTCAGTCATGCCGTAAAACGGCCCGCAATGAGCCGGGCTTTAGCCCCTGGTTGTTTATGTTTTGAAAGGGCACGACTTCAGTCGTGCCGCAAAACGGCCCGCAATGAGCCGGGCTTTAGCCCCTGAGGGACGCTTCTTCTTCAAATTCAACCCAACTGCGGGGCATGAGTAAATGACCCTATTAGCGGCGGCCTACACTAGCTCAGTAAATTGTGAAGGAGTACCACATGCCAGTTCCCACGGCGAACTCTTCGGTTATGCGCGATGAGAATCAACCATTGATCCCAATGGAAAGCCGTTCTGCGTTTTTTCTTGTCACCGGACTGTTCTTCCTGTGGGGGATTCCCCACAATCTCAACGATGTCTTGATCCGGCAGTTCATGAAGTCGTTCGAGCTGACTCGCATGCAGGCGGGACTGATTCAAACAGCTTTCTATTTTGGATACTTTCTTCTTGCCATTCCCGGGGCCACTATCATGCGCCGGTATGGATACAAGATCGGACTGCTCGTGGGGCTCGTCATATACAGCATGGGGACGTTTCTCTTTTACCCTGCGGCACACGAGAATAGTTACTCATTGTTTCTACTTGCCCTCTTTATCATCGCTTGCGGAGCCTGCATTCTGGAAACAGGGTCCAATCCTCTGGTCGCCCAAATGGGGCCGCAAGCAACCGCCGTGCGACGACTCAATGTTTCGCAGGCTTTCTTCCCTCTCGGCGCGATCACGGGTGTCCTGATTGGCACCGTCTTCATTTTCTCCGGGATAGAGTTGAAACACGACCAGATCGAGCACCTAAAACTCGCCGGCACATATGATGCATATCTTACCCATGAAACAATGCGTGTGATCGCACCTTATATGGTGCTGGGTGTCGTCGTTCTTTTCTGGGGGTTTCTCATCTTGCGTACACCCTTTCCGGCGATTGCTTCCGGAAAAGGAGCGAAGCAAGGTGAGACGACGGGGAGCTACCGTGCTTTACTTAAATACCCACATTTTCTGCTTTCGGTCTTTACACAGTTCTGCTACGTAGGGGCCCAGGTTGGTACCTGGAGTTATTTCATCCAGTACGTACAAGATTATGTTTATCTTCCGGAGAAGGTTGCGGGTTATTTTCTCACGGGGACCTTGGTCGCCTTTGGAATCGGCCGATTTGTCTCCAGTTATCTTATGAAATCGCTGCGCCCCAATCTTTTGATGGGCGTATTTGCCGTCATCAACTCGGGCCTGGTGGTCATTGGGATTTTTTTCCCTGGCTGGGCCGGAGTTTGGGCTCTTTTTGCGACCAGCTTCTTCATGTCTCTCATGTTCCCAACCACGTTTGCACTTGGAATTAGAGACCTGGGCGTAAACACGAAAGCCGGAGCATCGCTAATCGTCATGGGTGACATGGGAGGGGCCGTGTTCACTCCGCTGATCGGTCTCATCTACCAGCGGACTCACAGTATGGCCTGGGCGATGGCGATTCCTTTTGGGTGTTATTTGGTCGTGGGGTTTTTCAGCTTCTGGGGATGTGAAATTAAGCCGAAAGGCACCGTCTGGTCATAAATGCCGATACGGCGCTCCGACCGACCAATCGATCTCGGAGCTGTGCGCGTTCAGCGGGAGGAGCCAAACCTGTAGGTCAAGCTCAGGCTCGCGTACGACGGTATGCGCACTCCGACAACCTCTTGAATCTGGGATGGGTAGAAGTTCTCGGTGGTCTGGCCGGTGTAGCCCCGGGCAATCAGAAAATTCACGCCGGCATCGACCCGTCCCTTCAGGAAGGGCCGAACCCAGGCGCCGCGGAATTCTTTTACTGGGATTCCGACGCATTCCGCGTTCAGGTTCGCTGGATCGCATCCTGTTCCCAGCGGCTTTCTGCCGACAAGTTCGAACTCACCCTTTGCTTCCAGATGCAGCGGGAGTTTCTGGATCGTTCCCAGGAGATCGAAGATCGTGCGCGGCGCCTCGGGGGTCGGATTGCCTGAGTCGAGATCGCGCGCGTCTGCCTTGGAAATGCTTGTCTGAATGGAGCCCAATCGAAAACTGCGACGCATCGAGAGAGTCATGAACCGAAGACGGCTTGGACCTTCGTTGAACGGGAGGCCGGTATCCGGATCGATTTTGGCGAGTTCCGCGCTTTTGGTCACATGGCCCAGGGTCAGCCGGATGTCGGTGCCATGCGTCACCTTGCTGACACTGATCTGATAGGAACGCGCCCGCGCTACCGGAGTGCCGGCCGCGTTTCCCAGGCCGATTCGCGGATCCTCAGTGAAGAAAGCGTCTCCGAAGCTGAGCGCGACCAGCGGAACAAAACGCGAAGTTCCCGGCACGAACGAGAGAGTTGATTTGGGAGAATTCAGCCCAAGCGATTTGTTGAACGAATTGCGGGGAGCCAGCAAGTCGCGATTGTCGAAGCTGATCTCATCGCGCCGCCAGCCGGCATAATAACGGAAGTGATCGAGGACGCTGCCTTCGGCGGCAAGATGCGGAGTGACCGATTGAATGGTCACATTGTTCGCGTCGACCGGCGTAAATGACCCGTAGTCGTCGGGGCGGCTGGGATCAAAGAGGCCATAGCGATCCAGGTCATCGCGCCGCGGCGCTTCGCCCTCGTAATCAAGGCCGCCCAGCAGTGAAAACCACGCGGCAAACTGCTTGAGGTATTCTGCGTTGGCGCCACCGACGGTGCGAAATTCGCTTTGCCGGATGAGACCCTGGCCAAAGTCAGAGTCCAGCGCCAGGTTGTAGCTGCGGAAAAAGCCCGAGAATTGCAGTTGCTGGCCGTTGAGTTGCCACAGATCGTTCAGCGCCAGCAGACCCGTGTGGGTTTGATCTTGCTGGCGGGGGTCGATGGTATCGCCGAGATTTGGAAAACTGGCGTCATTTGCGTCTGGAGCGAAGATGGGCGCCAAACCGGGAACAAAGGACTGGCCGTAATATCCAAGGCCCACGAGCATGAGACGATGCGCACCCAGGGTGAATCCCTGCTGGGCATTGATTTTGTACTGTTGCCGATGTTCCCGGCGGTCGAGAAACCCGTTTCCGTACGAAGCTTCAAAGGCCAGCCACGACTCATGCCCGATGTTGAATCCAGTGGTGAGATCCACGTCGCGCTGATCGCCGGTGAGGGTCAGAAATGGATCGAGATGCGCACGCAAACCGTAGGTCGCGGCCAGATTGACCGAGTGATTTCCCTCTCTGGCGTTGAAGGCGCCGCCGTCGATCTGAACGCTTTCGATCGCCTGCGGAACAAAGATGTTTGGGTCGGCATATCCGTTGCCATGCGCATTTGCCGACAGATTGTTCGGCACCAGATATCCGCCCACGGCGATGAACTGCGCGATCGATTCGCCGTGATCGCCGGCGACGCCCGGCGCAAAGTATTGCGGAGCTTTAATTCCGCTGGAGGCGGTCTCGACGGGATATCCGGGAATCGAAACCGGCGCTCCGGGGCGCCCGGGATTCGCGTCAAGCAAATCCTGGCGGACAAACACCCGTTCACCCGGATCGGGAGCAAGAATGTTCATCTCATTCAAGTCCGCGGTCACGATCACGGACTCGACTTGCCGCGACACCGCGACAAAGCGGAGATTCTCCGTGTGGCCCTGTCCATCCGCGAGCGCAACGGTCCGTGTTGCCGGCGCAAAGCCGGGGAATTCCGCTGTCAGGTGGTACTCCCCGGGGTTGAGGTTCGCAATAGAGAACTTGCCCTGGCTATCGGTGAGTGTTTGATTCTGTGAGGAATCAGCCAGGCGCACGAGCCGGATCGTCGCGCCCGGCACAACACCGCCGCCAGGATCCAGCAAACTGCCTGACAAGCTGGCGGCGGCAAATCCGGGGAGAACGGCCAGACACCAGAGCCCCAGAGCCCAACTGACGCATCGCAGCCGTCGCATTGTCGAGCTTAGCTTGCTGCCGATCATAGCCTGCCTTCTATTGGGTTAAAACAGATGGATCAAACTGCCCTGTGATGTGTATCACACATCCGGGGCAAAGTTCAGTCAACGGGTCTGGGGCAATCGCTCCGGGTTCCCATCGGACAATCGGGCCAGCGTCGCGCGCGCCAGGTCAGAATCGATCGCATTCAAGTCGGCTGCCTGCTGCAGGTATTTTTGCGCTGCAGCGCGATCTCCCATCGCCAGAGCAATCTCCCCTGCGTGCCGGATCAACCTGGCGTCGCGAATCCCCACGCCTAATGCCGCCTCAATCTGCCGGCGCGCTTCCTGATCCTCTCCATTGGCGTGAAGCGCCCAGGCATAAGCATCCAGCGTGTATACATCGTGACGCCGGGCGAATTCTTTTCTGGCAACTCCCAGGGCTTTGACGGGTTGATGCGCGTAGTCGGTGAAATAGAAGATCAGCTCACGATTGGAATTGTCGCCGCGATCGCTTTCGAGCAGCGATTTCTCTTCGAACTCGGCAAAGCCTGTTTTCGCTTCCTCGCCTCGCCCGGCCATTTGAAGCGTCTCGGCCAGATCGTAGAGATTCTCGGCGTGAGGCGCAGCCTGATAGCGCTGACTCAGCAATCGAACGGCTTCGTCATAACGCTTCTGTGCGACTCTCACCTTGGCCAGGGTTCCCAGCGCGTAGTGATAACCGGGAAACCTCGCCAGCGCCAGCTCAAGGTTCATTTCGGCGTCTGCAGTTCTCCCCACCGACAGCTCAAGATGCGCCATCTGCGTCAGAATCCACGCGGCATCCTCCGCTTCGGCCGGACTGGTGGATTGAAGCGCCATATTCATCAGCTCCAGAGCGCCATCCACGTCTCCGAACAATTCCCGCAGGTACGCGGCGCGCGTGACCCCGGGAGAATTTCCGGGGCGCAGGTCGAGCATGAGCTGGGCCGACTTTTCGGCGTCGTCGTAGTTCCCCAGTTCGACGTTGGCGTCGGTCAGGAAACCGTACACCATCACGTCGTCGGGCATTCTCTTGTTCAGTTTGAGAGCTTCTTCGCGGGCCGCCGCAAATTCGTGCTTGCCCAGCAGCAGCCAAACCTCGATCCTCTTCCCGTCGAAATTGTCGGGAGAAATCGCAAACGATTTCTTCAGGGACTGTTCGGCATCGGCGTAAAACTTTACATCTGAGGTCTCGCGCGCCCGGCGCGATTGCGCCAGCGCCAGCGCGTTATAGGCCTCGTAGTTTTTGGGCTTCTTTTCGATCAGGCGCAGGGCCTGCGCCATGCTCTGCTCCGCGGGGGAGAGCCTTGATTCAGGAGATGGGCTGCCAGATTGTGCGAATACCGCTGTCACGCTGGTGAGAATGAGCAGCAACTGAGCCAGTCTTTTCATCGGGTCCTCGATTCTGGAGAGATCGTGGCCGCCGCACGATGGAAGCGGCCACCTATTGGTCATCAGGGCTACTTGACGGGGCAAAGACCGCCCGGCTGTCCCGAGCAACCATGCTGGCCGGGGCCGATGTGCCTGCTGTTTCGGCCGCTGTTGGCGGGGCGAACGTAGGGGAACGTCGAAGCAAAGCCGTCTGGCTTCGTGTTGACGCCGTCGCCTATGGCGGCGCCATATTTGGTGGAATCGACAAGAATTCCGGCGACCGCGCGCGAAGCGATGTCCACAACGTCGTCGATCGGCCGGCGCCCTTGCGGGAATCCGGCCAGATCGCCTGCCAGGAAGCCCAGGCGTTTCTGGTCGCCCACCGGCGTCGGGGGAATCCCCGTGTTCAGCCGCAGCAGGTCAGCGATCGGACCGGCATCGCCCGCAGTGCATCCCGGGCAGATCGGCGCCATGTATTGCACCAGCGGCAGCAGATCGGTACGAGGCGCGGCCGGAATCGGAATCTTCAGCACGGAAGCATAGACATGGGCCAGCAGAGGGTCGAGGAAGAAGGCCGCGAACTGGCTGTCGTTGGCAGGGTCTGAGACGCTGAACAGATCCTTGGAACCGGTTCCGATGATCAGTTCATTGATCAGGGGATTGCCCTCGCGGTTCACCTGCTGCCACGTGCTTTCTCCATTGACCGACCCGTTCGTGCGGCGGATGGTGATCCGCTGCCGTTCAGTCTCGCCGTAAGTTCCGATGACCGCCCGCTTATCGCCGGGGCCGTGGATCGCCCCGTCCACAGTCAGCATAGTGATTGGAACTTCCAGCACGATCGAGTTCACGTTGAAGCCCGAAACCGCGTCGGGAGCGTAGTTATGCGTGTCGTCTGCATCTTGGGCGGCACTGAGAATTCCTCCCGCATTCATCCGGAAGTTGAAGGAATCGAAAGCCGCGCCGAGGTCGATGTAGAACGGATCATCCACGGTTCCTGCGAATACGCGAACATCGTTCCCCAGGTCATAGATGCCCTGCTCAAACAGTTCGTCGTAGCTGGGCATGGTAAGTGGTCCCACATTCGAAGGCACCGCAAACAGGGTTTTTCCGTCCGTCAGGTCTGTGGCGACTCCATTCTTGATCATGGTGACGGAATAGGTCTGCCGCAGACTCAAGCCTTCTGAGCCGGGGCCGTCGAGAGAGGTGATCGGAGGAATGCCCACAATGCCGCCCACAAAGCCAGTGAAGAGCCCAGGCTGGCGAATCTCTGTCTTGAAGCGAAACACAAACTGAATGTCGGCTTTCCCGCTCTGGCTGTTGTCCACGTTCATGACGTAACGAACGTTGGGATCAAAGGGAAAGTAGTTGGGACCGTTTGACGGCTCGAGAAA
Organism: uncultured Acidobacteriota bacterium; assembly: GCA_963720105.1. Lineage (GTDB taxonomy): Bacteria > Acidobacteriota > Terriglobia > Terriglobales > Acidobacteriaceae > Telmatobacter. The sequence goes on from CAVREL010000067.1 coordinate 86,977, forward strand.
GCCGTCTACGTTGAGAATCATGGTCACGCGGTCGGGATGGTTGTAGCTGACGAACGCGTACCAGTCCGTTACATCCGCGCTGTGATCCAGCGCGGCAATCGGCGCCTCCCGATGGCTGGATGCGAACAGGCTGGCCGAAGCAAGCACCATCGCGGTCGCGGCGACGGCCGCGAGCGAACTCAGTCGTTTCATACGTTCTCCCTTTTGAGATTGGAATTGATCGGCGGATCCCCCAGGGATAGACCGCGGCTGCGCGGCGCCACGCAGACGCGGTTGCGATTGGATCCGTCTTCAAATGAAGAACGCAGTAACTATGAATTCGGATTTTGCAGTTTCGAGATTTTCTCCAATGTATTTTACGCGTGAGGCTTTCTGAAACCTGGGAAATCCAGAATCCATTTCCCGTGGCCTGAAACGCGCATTGGGCTTTCAGATCATGGTCCTCTCAGGCGACTTCAAAGCTGGCCGAGCTTCGCGCAGCTGCCCGGATCAGGTTGCCGCAAAACGGGCTTGGCTCCAAGATGGCATGAAAGGTCCTACATGACCGGGGCAGCGGATCCGTCTGACCATCTGCCCACGGGAACGATAAACACGTCGATTGGTTGAGCGTCTTTGAATTGTGGAATCAGCATTACCGGTGATTTCGGCAGATCGGCGCCCCAAGCCTTGCCGTCCAGCGGAGGCGCATAAAACATCAAGTGGGCCAGGTTGTGATCGTGGTCGTCGGTGAGATAAGCCTCCTTCGACATCATGTAACTCATCGCGCCGGGTTCGAGTGGCGGCAGTTCACCTTTTTCGAACGCTGCCTTGTTGCCCTCGATGATCTCGGCCTTCGTTCTCCCTGCCAATACCATCTCGGTTCTCTTAAGAGTGGTCGGCAGCACGGATCGCGCGGCCGGCGGATTGAAACAGATCGGACCGCGAAGTTTGGGATTCCAGAATTCCGGAGCGTCGGAAGGCGACATCCACCCTCTCTCCACAACACATACAAAACCATTCTTGCCTTCGACGGCAGTTTCGTAGCCATGGCGTCCGAGGACCAGAATCTTGGCCTCGCGGGATATGGCTTCCGGCGCCGCGCTTCGAGCCAACGCAATTTCGGCATTTCGGTCTGCCATGAGGTACTGATCGAGTGGCGCCATCATCGGATAGGCTGTTTTGGGGGCTTGTGACCGCCCGTGCTTCATCGCCATGAGCCCCAGGATCAGAGCGAGACTCAGAGAAGCTACCGTTACCAATCTTGTTCGGTTCATCGTTTCCTCCTTACTCGGATTCGTTGGCGTTGTCTGCCAACGGGCTTCTTTGACATCCTCGGTCCCCGCTTCCCAGATAGACGAGGCGCGCGGAGCGACTCCAGCCATCCCACGATATTTCTGATTCCCGCATTCCACACCTTGACATCTTGAGCATTCTTCGCCAACACTTCGTAGCCCTCGACCATCGCGATCAGAAAGCTCGCGGTCTCGTCCGGAACCAGGTCGAGGCGGATTGTTCCTTGAGACTGTCCCCTCCGCAAAGCCACCGCAACGCCTTCTTGCCAGGCATGGAAGATGGTCTCTAACCGCTTGCGGAATCGTTCGTCGAGTTGAGACATCTCTTGCGCCAAATTCACCAGGGGACAACCGCCCTTCAAGTCTCTCGGCCCAGCTGGTATCGCCTGGACAATGCTGATCAAAGCATCGATAGGGTCCTGGTCCTCGCTTCGTTGGAGAGGCAGCAACCACCGGTCACGGGGGAAGGTTGCAACGACCTCATCGATAATCGCGTATCCCAGAGCTTCCTTGCTCTCGAAATGGTAGTAGAGCGCTCCTTTGGTCACGTTGGTGGCAGCCAGAATGGTATCGATGCGGGCACTCTGGAATCCAGATCGGTAGACCTCCTGATAACCCGCTTTCAGCAAGCGTTTCCGCGTGCGCTCTGGATCACGGGACTTTCGCTTCTCTGGACCTCCTAACATACCAACTAGTTTGTATGTTGCTCGTTTGAAAGTCAATCACAATTGATCCACCTGACTTTTTGGCTGTTGACGTTCTCGAAGTTTCCTGAAGGCGCAGAGTACCTAGATTCGGCCGTAGCGATCATCTGAGGCGAGGATGATCCAGCGTTGCTAAGGTCTATTCTTGCCCTTCTCCTTCGATCGGCATCGTCGACCAACGCAGGTTCTGCGGATCGTCGACTCCGTCGCAGCTCACTCGTGCCGGGCTTTTTCGCCAGCACGGCTCATCAGGCCCGACGGGACCTTCCAGCCAACCCCAGGCAGCCGGGGTCTCTCAGTTGTACGCGGAATCAGAGAGCAGGGTATGGCGGGCCCGTTTGAGAGCCGGCCAGGAAAGCCATGGTATGCCCACCTCTTTACCAATGACTTTCAATCGCGAGCAGGCATCGGCTGGAAGCAGCGGAGTCCCTCCGGGATGGTTCAACAGGAATGCCTCAGGCTCGGATTGTGGCAGTTCCCGCCGCAGCCGTTGCAGCCGGCGCACGAGCGGCTCGGGAATTTCCACCAATCGCATTGGGGTCGCGGCCGGCGAGACGCTGTGGGCATCCTTCGGCTGGCGTTTAACTAACGCATGGTGCGGAGGGATCACTTCGCCGTCGCAGCTAACCGCGGTATCGGTGAGATTGATGCCTTTCCATCGCAGGGCGCAGATCTCCGCAACCGCAATGCCGGTGGTCATGGTGATGAGTGCGATTTCGCGCTCCGGGTATTGCATCATCCTTAGAACCGCCTTGACCTCGGCAATAGTCAGTCGGCGTACTTTTCGGTGCAGGATGGCCGGCGGTTTGATCTCCGAAACCGGGTTTTCGCCGCTGAAGTATCCTTCCTTTCTCGCGTGGGAGATCACCTTTCCGACGACATTCCTGATGTGCTTGATGGTTTGGGGCGAATAGCCCCGCGCGGACGCCGACGATGTCAGGCACCGCACGTGATCGGCGTTCAAGTCGCACAGCCGGACTTGATCGAGATAAGGCCAATCCGGCAGGGTCTTCAGTCTGCTTTTTGACGCTCCATTGTACGGAGTGAACATTCGTTCCACTGCCTCCGGCGTCAGAACATGTTTGAGCATCGCTTGATAATGCGTGCGGCCCGAATAGGTTTTAGAGGAGACATGATGGGGAATGAACTTCTGTTCGACATAGTCCGCCAGACACAGCGCGGCAACCGGCAACTCCCTTCGAGAGTCAGGCACCCTTAGCGCGGTGGGCCAGTCGTTATTCGGTTCCAAAGGGATGCCGGATCCACGGTTGAGTTCGGCGGCGAATTCCGGATGATCCTGCATGTTGTCTCATCCTTTACTGGACGAACCTATCGTCTCTGGTGTCGAACATTGGTTAATGTTTGAGAGTCAATACACGTCCGAGCTCTTTGCTGACGTGTCTTCCAAACTGACCCCGTAACTCATTTCCCGTACGATGGAAGACCTTCCACGAGAGCCAGCTCAGCTCAACGGCCTGTCCGATAACTTTCAAACGCCTTGCGGCGATATTATCGGGACTGACCGGTGTGCCGCGGCGCGACACAAGAACAAAGTCTTCCCCTGAATTGTGTTCAGGGCGGTGTTTTAAATGCAGGAGCGCCGATTGAAGCAACTCCGGAATTTGAACCAGCCTGTTTCGCCGGCCAACAACCGCGCGGTATTCTCCTCGGTAGAGTTGCATTCTTACCGAGATGGTCCGGCCCGGGAGTGGCTCCTCGGATCCATGGTGAATAATGTTTGACAGGTTCACATGCTTCCATTTCAGTCCGCAAATCTCGGCGACATTTAAGTCGGTCAGCAATGCGAATAGTGCAATCTGCTGTTCCGGGTAGCGCATAAGCTCGAAGACCTGCTTTAACTGAGAAAGGGTTAGCGACCGCACCGGCTTGTGACGGATCGATGGCGCCGTGACGAAGGTCGCGGGGTTTGGTCCGGTGACATACCCGCGTGCCGCGGCATAGGAAAAAATCATGCGAATCACGTTCCGCAGGTGAGTGGCTGTTTGGCTGGAATAGCCGCGGCTCATGGAAGCCTGAATCAATTGCTCAACGTGTTTGGGCCGGATCTCCAGGATGGGTACATCGTCCAGGTACGGCCAACCGGGAATTGCGGCCAGCCTGGCGCGGGCTTTGCCGCCTGGCCTGAATGACTGGGCGGTCCGCTCCGGTGACAGAATATGCTTGAGAATGCCCTGGAAATGAGCTCGGCCGGCGATTCTCCTCGCCATAACATACCCGGGGATGAAGACGCGCTCTACAAAACTCGCCACGGTCATTGCCGGGTCACCGCGGTGCGTCTCATCGATAGCCGAAGGATCTCGGCTCAAGGACATGTCCTCGAGCTGATCCTGCGCGCAGCCGGGATAAAGCGGAGACTCGATCACCCACACCTGTGAATACACGGCAGGATCGATCGCCGCAACGGTTTCGCGCCGGTTGATTGATGAATCCTGATCGCTCTTGTTCAGCGGCGCGATATCTTGACTGGCTATCCAATTCTCTCGTTGCATCGGCGTCCTCATTCACGGACATTCACGGACATTCACGGGGGTAGAAGTTTGCCGGTCCAGGTAGTCGGCACACAATCGCTGATTAGTCAGGGCGCAGCCCCGCCCAATCGAGGAGACCAATCAACCTGTTTTGCTTCACTCCGGCTTCGTGCAAGGAAAGGAGGATAATCTAAGCCACGCAGTCCGTCGCGCCGGGAGCGGATGACCGGTCCCCGGGCCCAAACGCTTCCCCGACAATTGGACTATCTCACCTGGGAAGAACTCCCGTTTTTGCTCTAGAACAAGTATCAAGAATAAAATGACAAATTGTTCATTTTTCTACGGATTGCATGAATTTCCTGGGCTGAAACTCAGGAATCGTAAACAACTCTTTACATGAAAGATGATCGGCTTTCGCCCACGCCGATCCGGACCCGGGCGTCTTCTGGGTGGGCGATTGTACATTCTCGCAGGCACGAGATTTTTGCCCCTTTTTGTACGCGTGCAGGTGATCCCGCACAGCCTCGCCGACGTTTCCGACTTGAATCAGCCCGGCTCTTGCCGGGTTTCGTTCTTTCAGGCCGCCCACCTATCCGGCACCGCGCGTTGCCGTCCCCGTTTGAATCAGGCGAGAAATTCATATCATCGGGGGTGAGTTATGGGTAACTGAATCATGCGTGATTCAAGGCATGAATTCGCTGGCTGAGATGCCAATACTGTAAACACTTCTTTACATCGACTGGCATTTGTGCCCGGGTTGTGTTTTTTGAGTCCCGAGAAAGCTATCCGGCGCGGCCCCTGGCGCGATTTCCGCAGTGAAATGGCGGGAGATCATTTCCTGAGCGTTTGTCGCATAACTTGGCATTATTAGCAAGTTACCGGTGTGCGGCATGGTGAATCCATGGCCGAGGGCAGGTCTCCCCGCCTCTTCCGGATCGGCCAACATCTTCCGGCGTGCAGTCATTCATTGCCCAGTGGGTAAGTCCGGTTCTCGACGCGAGCAATCATTCAATCTCTGTGGCGCGGTTAACTTTTTTAACACACATACCGGTCTGTTTGCGCTTAATCAAGTCGTAATCCTCGCAATACGCGGATCGTGGCTCAATTCGTGCAGTGCCGAACTGCGCCGAGGAACGGCGAGCGGCGCTCGCGTAGAGGAGAGCGAATGTCGATGAGAAGCGCAAAGGCGATTGTGCCGCTGTTGATGACGACATTTCTGATGGTGCTGCCTGCTGCAGCTCAATCATTTCGCGTTCAGTGTCCGAATTTCACTATTACGCACCCTTTGACAGGGTCCACCTGTAGCACCAACCCGACCAACAAGGGGTGCAACAACACCGAGCCTAACTACAGCGGACCGACGCAGTTTTCCCAGGTACCCGTATCCGCAGGCTCCACCGGGATTGCTCAGGGCGGTTACCTGGTGCCCACCAGCGCCACCGTCAATGGCGCCATCAAGTGCCAGCAGATTTCGGGCGGCGACGGATACTCGACGATGGGCGACGGCACCCAGACATTCATGTTCTCGTTCGGACCGCTCTCCGGCCTGGCGGACATCGCGGCCGGCCATCCCGGCACGCAGGTCCCCTACAAATTCAACGACGCATATCCGGGATTAGTGACGGGCAACACGGCTCCCAATCCCACTCTGACACGCGGCGATCCGGCCACCACCGACGGGGCGACCAGTGGCGCCTCTCCGTGGTCGGCGGGCTTTCCTCCAACGACCGCCGCAATGTTCAACTGGAACGGCGCGGTGGGCCAGACGGCCGACACCGTAAACAGTGTGACCGTGACTAACCTGGTCGAAGGCCCTATCACTGCCGCCCTCTACCCGGGTGCCACTGTCCCCGGATGCGCGACGACCGGTGCTGCCTCTAACATTGTGACCGCCTGGACCGACGCTCCCATGGGCCTTGCCGTGGGAGCGCAAGTGGTCATCTTCAACGCGGTTGCCGAGGGTCCCACCCCCACCCCGACGGGGTATGCAAATACCACGGCCAATCCTTCCTGGACCGTTACCTGCGTGGCTACCGGAGCCGCCATAACGCCGGACGGGTTCGCCGAATACGCCTTCCAGTACCGCGACACCGCCGCCACCGGACTGGCGTCGGATACCGGGAACGACGTGGCAGCCATCGCCACTACACCATCCGCCATCGACGGCCATGTGGATCCCCGCCCCATCATGGATGTCGGGGTGATGAACGGCAACATTCCGGGACCCCTGGCCGCGTTTGACGAGGATGACGAGTTCTTTCTCACCCTTACCAACGTGGGCATGATCATGCGCCCCGACCTGTTCGAGCAGCACACCGTCCACTTCCACGGCTATCCCAACGCTTCCTCGTTCTATGACGGCGTGCCCGACGCATCGGTGGCCATCAACATCGGCGCCAGCTTCACCTACTACTATCTCGCTCCCGACGCCGGAACGTACTTCTATCATTGCCATATCACTCCGCCCGAGCACTTGCAGATGGGCATGGTGTCACAGCTTTATGTGCGGCCGCGGCAAAATCGAGTGCCGGTAGGCGGAAGCCTCTTCACCGCTCTTGAATACCAGAACGGGACCGTCGAGCCCACTGGCCGTGTAGTTGACAAGCGCACGGCTTGCAACACCGCCCAGGACATTCTGTGCAGCGCCACGAATCCTGCCGTCCACACCACGATCGCGCAGACCACAGATCCTCTGGTGAAGGATCCGGCCAACGGGAGTTTCGACCTCACCGACACCTATGTCTACAACGATGGCGACGGTTCAACGCAATATGACGCCGAGTACCCCCTCCAGATGCACGGGTTCGATCCCAACTTCCACTTCGTGGGCATGACCTTCAACCCGGAAATGTTCGTGGACATGAAGGACAAGTACTTCCTGCTGAATGGGCGGGGCTACCCAGACACCACCGCACCCGGCCCACAAGCCACGATCACCAGTGATGGCCAGATGCATTACTCGCAGCCGATGCCTGCGATCATCAACATTCCGGCGGGCGGGAAGGCCCTGCTGCGCCTCGTCAACCTTTCGGTGACCGAGTATCACACCCTGCAGAGCCTGGGTGTTCCCATGCATGTGGTGGGATGGAACGCCAAGCTGTTGCGCGATCAGGCCGGGGTCAACACCGAATACTGGACCAACTCGATCACCCTGGGCGGTGGAGAATCGCTGGACGCGATTCTGGACACCAGCGTCGGCAAGCCCGATGGCACAGCCTACAAAGCCGGCGAGATCTACTACCTCTACACCCCACAACTCGATCACCTGTCGAACGACGCAGAGAATTTCGGTGGCATGATGACCGAGGTTCATATCTGCAACACCGTGACCGGCAACACCTACGGGAACACCTGCAATTAGGAGAGCGGCGATGAGGCCCATGAACATGAAAAACGCGACGTCCAAGACACAACTGTTCGTAGCGCTTGTGGTGGCAGCAACGCTGTTTCTCGCGCCGGCTGCATTTGCTGCTGCTCCCGGCATCACCGGGGCCGCAGGCACCCCGGTCTTCAACCTCACAGCGCAACAAGCGTATCTCAACCAGCCCGACGGATCGGCGGTTTACTCCTGGGGCTATGGCTGTAACGGGGCGCCGGCGGGCTTTGCTCCCGCGGGCATGCCTAACGCAGCCTGCTCCACGATGCAGGTGCCCGGTCCCACGCTGATCGTGCACGAGAACGATGTGGTCACGGTCAACCTCATGAATGGTCTTCCCAACCCCGCCGGCAACACCTCGATCCTGTTTCCGGGCTTTACCCTCACGTCCACATGTGCCAATAGCGCGACAAATCCGCAAGGCTTGTTGGCGTGCGAGGCAACGCCGGGCGCCACGGTGAGTTACACCTTCACCGCCTCGGCGCCGGGAACCCACCCCTATTACAGCGGAACCCAGGGCGACCTGCAGATCGAGATGGGTCTCTATGGCGCGGTCATTGTTCTTCCGGCGACGACTCCGGCAAACTGCAACGCCGGCTACCACGCCCTGAACGTGCAAGCGCAATCGGCCCACGTTGAAACCGATTTCCGGCTGGCGCATTCAGCGTACGATCACCCCGCCAGCTGCTACGACCGCGAATACCTGTTCCAGTGGGCGGAGATGGATTCCCGCATTCACAAGCAGGCGGAGGCCCAGGTTCAGGCCAAGCTCGGTTGCGCGGTGGGCGCGGTCGGTTGCAGTCTCGATGTTCAGACCGAGCCCTACCATCCCGCGTATTTCCTCATCAACGGCCGTTCCATGCCCGATCTGATGGATCCCAACTACGCGTCCGAATATCCGCATCAGCCCTACAACGGCAATCCCCACATGCATCCAGGCGAACTCACACTGATTCGCACCATCGGCCAGGGGCGCTGGCAGCACCCGTTCCATGAACACGCCAACCACGTCCGCATCCTGGCGCGCGATGGCAACCTGGTGCTCAGCAGCAGCACCACTCCCGTGGCCTATACCTCCGGTCTGAGCGGAGATACCGCGGTATCGGCTACCGGCCTTGCGGGTCTTCTGATGTTCAACACCGATACCACTCCGGGCGAGTCCTTCGACGGCATCTTCTACTTCACCGGGAGGGGATTGAACTGGGATCCCTACGGTCACCATCCGCCAACTCCGGGTACCACGGCGGGAACTGCGGCCGCCGATCCTTACGGAGATCCTCTGGCCACGCTTACTTGCACCCCGGACGTGAACGGCTACAACTCAGGCGCGCCCACGGCGGCCAACTTCATGGAGTGGTGCCAGGACCACGACAAGCCGGTGCAGGTCAGCCCCTTCGGCGACGTGCCCGGGGGCGGGCCGATAACTTTGCCCGATCCCAATGTCCTCACCAACGGCCAATGGTACGGTGGCAGTCCTTACCTGGGTCCCGACGCATCGCTGCGCGGCAATTCTCCCAGCTGCGCCAGCACCACCAGCGCAAACTGCACGCCCCTGCTGCCTTCAAACACGCAAGCCAACCCCGCTAACGAGCGCGGCTGGGCATTCATGTGGCACTCGCATAACGAGCGCGAGATCACGACCAACAACGTCTTCCCCGGCGGAATGCTGATGATGATGCTGGTGGATACACGGGAATTTGTTATCGACGAATCGCAATAGCGCAGGCGGTTGGCCTGCCTTGTGAGGCTGCCGGCTGGATCTTTCAGCCGGCCGACGGGAAATTACTGTTCAGGTTTATGTCGAGGACGTAACGAGAGCGAGAGGCGAGAACCATGATCCGGATCAACGATTGCAAGTCGAAGACTACACTGAAGGCCGCGTTTCTGCTGAGCGCGTTTCTTCTCTTTGCAGCTGCGACGGGCTTCGGCCAGCAGGTGGTCAACTTGACGGCAGGGCCGGCCACCACAACCATGCCCGATGGCACAGTGGTGCCGATGTGGGGCTATAGCTGCGGAGCCGCAGTTACAGGGTCGACCGCGACCTGCGCGCCGTTGAGCGGAGCCAGCGTTGGCGCAACCACCGGCGCGCTGGGCGGAGTTTACGTGCTCGCTGGCGGATCGGGATATACGTCCGCGCCCACCGTCGCCATCAGTGCACCCACCGGGACCATTACCGGCGTGACGAACGTCACCGCGACCGCGACCGCGATCGTGAACGGCGGCAAGGTCGTGGGCTTCAACGTGACCAGCCACGGGGCCGGCTATGTTGCGGCTCCTACGGTCACGCTGACCGGCGGCGGCGGCACGGGTGCCGTAGCCGAGGCGGCGCCGGCTTGGTCTCCGGTGCTGATCACGGTGCCCACGGGAGCCACCGGAGGCCTCTCGATCAGCCTGACCAACAACCTCTCCTTTACCCCCGCCGGGACCACCACGGCGAATAACATTCCCACGTCGATCGTGATTGTGGGCCAGGTAGGCGGCGGGCTCGGCCTTGCGCCGGTCACCACCAGCACCGTTTCCGCTGGGACGCCGACTGCCACTCCCAGTCCCAGCCACGCCAATGCGCAGGGGTGCCCCAGCTGGTTTATCGCCTCCCAGGCTCCAGGTGCTCCCTGCACGTCGCCGATAGCTGGCGCATCGGGCACGCCTCCGACCCAGGGGCCGCGTATGCAATCGTTGGCCTCGGAAGTGGAGGCCGGTGCGCCGGGAACAGCCACGCCCACCACACTCACCTGGGCAGGGCTCAAGCCGGGCACCTACTTGCTCGAATCCGGCACCCATTCTTCCATTCAGGCGCCCATGGGCTTGATCGGCATGCTGGTGGTCACCACCGCTCCCTCAGGCGCCACAGTGGGAACCGCTTACCCCGCGACCGGCACTACCACCAAGACTCCCGCCGTGACCTACAACGCGGAAGTCCCTGTCGAATTAAGTGAAATCGATCCGGTGCAGAACAAACAGGTCGACCTGGCTGTCCGGACCACCGGCTTCAGCCCAACCATGGTGTGGTCCGCTCAGGCGACCGGCCCGCAGGGTACGCCGGGCTGCGGCTACCCGGGCTCAACCACCTATCACCAGTGCTATCCCCCGGCGGTGAATTACACTCCGTTCTATTACCTCATCAACGGACTGGCCTTCAGCAAGGCCAACCCCGCGTACTCGCTGTTCGCGGCGACGGCGGGTGTAACTGCCACCACGCCTCCCGTGCCGGTTACCACCGGAATCTCCGCCACCGGCTCCGTGCTGGTGCGCCTGGTGAACGCGGGCGTGCGCATGCACGTTCCCTCAATTGTGGGGTCGCAGACAAAAGGCTATACCGGCGCAGGTGTGTCCGCTACGGTAGCTGGATTCACATTGATCGCGGAAGACGGCAACGTCATTCCCGGTGTCGCTCCGGCTGGCGCGGCCACGGCTCCCGTCGCCCCCCGCGTGCAGACCGACGTGTTTATGGCGGCGGGCAAGACGTTCGACGTGATGGTCAATGTACCGCCGGCGGGAACGTCGCTGCCGGTCTATGATCGCGAGCTCAGCCTGTCGGCCAATTCTTCCACGCGTGATGCCGGAATGCTGGCGTACGTCAGTGTCAATGGCTCTCTGCTTCCGGTTGGCGCAGGCACGGGTGTATTTGCAGCGGCACAGGCGGTGGCCGATACCTATAACGGCACCGTCTCCTGTTCGCCCACAGCCACCACCTGCATTCCCCTGGTCATCAGCGATCCTTCCAAGGGCGTGATGGCGAACGACGTCAATGTGTATGGCGTCGACCTGGCGGTTGCGCCCCTCCACGGCACGCTGACCTGCAATGCGCAGGCGGGGAACCCGGTGCCTGGAATTTGCGCCAACGGCACTTTCACCTACACTCCCAACATCAATTCGCCCGGCACAGACACTTTTCAGTACTGCGCCAACGGCTCGGCAATAGGCACACCCAGCGCAGCCACGCTGTGCACCACGGTTACCTTGGGCAATTCAACGCTTACCGCCGGAACGCCCAGCGCCACCAACATCACCTACACCTCCAAGATGTCCACGTTCATAAAGATCCCGTCGCCCGGTATCCTCACAACGGCCACGGATCCCAACGGCCTTCCAATGACGGTCGGCGCCTTCGCTGCCGGCTCAGGCGTGACCCTCAACCTGGACCCCCAGGGCGGGTTCACGGCCAGCGTCCCCGGACCGGGAACATACATCTTCACCTGGAGGCCGGTGAACTCCCTCGGGAAGGTGGCTGCTGCATCTGCGACCGTAAGCCTGGTCTTCCCGCAGCCCAGCAACCTGAAGGTCAACGTCCTCGATGCCCAGGCGTATAACAACTGCAACGGCAACAGCACCTGCATCGCCGGATTGAGCCCGTTCGGCGACTATCGCTGGATCATCGAAGAAGACAAGACTTTCTGGATCGACCCGAACTGCACCACCAACAGCAGCATTACCACCGCAGGCTGCCCCGCCGTGGTTGGCGGCGCGGGCACCACGGGAAGCACCGTTCCCACCTTTGGGTCGAACTTCCATACCAGCAACATGGACTACGTCGCGCAGGGCTGCACCGGACCGCTCTCCTGCGAAGGCGGCCAGAAAATGCTGGACACCAGGCCGGCCTGTACGGGCACAAATATTCCAGCGGGTTGCAGTACGACCTCCGGACAGCACATCGCGGCGGTGTGCGACCTTGGAAACGGCGCCTGCCGTCCCGATACCACGGGCAATGGATTCACCGCGGTGAATCCCAGCACCGTCCATCTCGATCCCACCAAGCGCTATTTCATCTCGGTTCTGCCGGGTGATGCGGCCAACCCGTTCCCGGCGTACCTGGGACAGCCGGTTTGCCCAGCCAATGGCGCCGAAGCACCCGCGGGGGATTCGACTTGCGGCCACACCATGAGCGGCGCTTCCATCCCACCCGCCTGCAACATCCTGGTGGCGGGGTGCACATCGACGAGCACCACCGCCTTCAACCCCGTCAACGTGCTGGTGCTGCCCACGCCGCTGCCCACCGGTAAACTTTCGATCGTGGTGTTCGAAGACGACTACCCGCTCAATGGCGAGCAGGATAGCGGCGGCGGAAGCGGCGCGGTTGCGCCCCTTGAACCCGGCCTGGGCGGCTTCAACCTCGTCCTGTGGGACACCTATGGCGGACTCGGCGACGTAACCGGCCAGGATACCTACGACATGTTCAACCAGCCCTTGGCCAACAGCCTGGCGGGAACCATCGATCCCAGCACCGGGCTCAACGCCTGCCCGCTCACGCCCAATCCGCTCACCGGACCGGCCGGTGCCGGGCCGGCGCCAGCCAGCGCCATGACGGGCATGATCGTGACTTGCCCCAAGTTTGAATCCGACGGGCACACTCTATCGCCACTGGCCGGCCAGGCGACCATTCCCAACCTGATGCCGGAGAAATTCAGCGTCCAGGCCTACCCCGGCGCCGACCGGATCGCCCGCGGTGAGCAGTGGCTGCAGACCAACACTCTCGATGGTCAGCATCCCCACGATTCCTTCATCCGCATCGGTGAGCCGAGCTACTTCCAGGAGTACGGACCGGCCGGATACCACGTGGCCATCGGTTTTGCCAACCCGGCGATCATCAACTCCCGCGCCGCTGTGGTTTGCGCCGGCGCCGGCAGCCCCGGCACGGTCGGGCCCTGCACCAACACCATCGACGGACAGGTGGACCTGCAGCGCCTCAGCCGCACACCGGACCAGAGACTCTATCCCAGCGGTTCCCGCGATGGCTTTGCCTGGACCCAGTGCTGGGTCAGCCTGGGTGATCCCGACGGCGAAGACTTCATGTTCACCTTCTGCGATGCCAATGGGAACTTCGCCTTCAAGAATGTTCCCGGCGGCAACTGGAGACTGACCATCGGCGACCAGTGGAACGACCAAATCATCGATGGTCTGTCCACTCCGGCCGATGTGGGCTGCGTGCCCGCGGCCGGCACCACCACCTGCACCGGCGGAACCTCGGCCCTCCATATGGGCAATCTCGGTGTCCAGCAGTGGCAATCGAATCTCTACACCAAGGTATGCATTGACGACAACAAGAATGGAATCTGCGACCCGGGCGAGATCGGCATTCCGTTCATCTACACCATGATCCACTACCGGGACGGGCACAACTCCAACTCTCTGACCACCGACTTCAACGGCGTCGCCAACTTCAACGAGACCTTCCCGCTGTTCAACTGGTACGTGGTGGAAGCGGATTCAACCCGCTACAAGACCACTGGCACCCACACCGTGTATGACGCGGGCGGCCCGGCCGACGGCTCAGTCTCCTGCGGCACTGGCAATGGCGCCCGGGCATGCGGAACGTCGACTGCCTACAATTACCTGGCCAACACCTTCGAGGCGCTTCCTTTGCCCGCCGATCTGTCGGTGCCCGGCGCGGTCTATTGCGCCAAGGCCGATTGCACCACGGAGGCTGCTTCGTACGCAGCCGGAACAGCCATCAAGAGTTCGTCTACCGCTTCCACCGGCCGCATCGATCCGCCCTGGGTTTGGGCGGAGGGCTGGAACGGGCTGACCAGCCAGGGCAACTGGATTGAGTTCGCCAAGGCGCCCTTTGCAGCCTGCCCGCCGGCCTGCGCGACCGTCACCGTTACTCCCGCGGGAGCGACGACGCCTACCACCACGCAGGTGGCTGAGAACGGCGGTATCCACGGGTTTGTGGCCTATGCCTCGACGCGTCCCTTTGACAGCGCCGAGCAAATGATTCAACAGCCCTGGGAGCCAAATGTTCCCAACGTCACCGTCAACCTCTACCAGGAAGGCTTCGCCGCCGATGGCGTCACGCAGACCCTCAAGCTGGTGGACACGACCGTATCCAGCAGCTGGGATAACTGGGCGCAGGGGTTCTATCCGAACTATACCGACCCCACGACCGGCACCGCCTTGCCATACATGAGCTGCCCCGGCCAGGGCACAGGCACCGCTGGCAGTACTAACCAGGACCTGTTTTTCTTCACGCTCTATGACCAGCCGAATTACCTTGACTGGTACAACTCCATGCACAACGGGGGCACCCTGCACGCCCTCCCGTATAACTCGCAGTACAAGTGCTACGACTCGATGCACATCTGGAACCAGATTCAGCCGGCCCCTTATGACGGCAGATACTTCTTCCCCAGCTCGCTGGGCATCAACCCGGCGAATGGAAAGCTGGTCAGCACCACCGGCTGCGTGGGCAATGCTCCGGGCACCGCATGCGCCGCCGGGCCTGGAGTCACACTGTCCTCGATGACCGGCACCAACTGCACCATCTGCGTAGCCAACCCCGATTCGACCGACAACTATCGCTTCAACACTCCCATGCTGCCCCCGGGCAAGTACGTGGTGCAAGTGGTCATGCCGCCGGGATACGAGGTCTATAAGGAGGAAGACAAGAACCTGCTGATCGGCGACCAGATGATCGCTCCGGTCACCCAGCAGTTCGGCGGGCTGGGTACGGACATCTTCATTCTGCCCGACCAGGCCTCCGTGGCTTCCATGTACGACCCGAATGCCAATGGCGTCAACTCTTCCAACTATCAGAACCAGACACAGAACCTGGACTTGCAGGGCAACGATCTCTCCGGCGTCCCAGGCTTCCCCGGCTTCCAGGATCCTCTGTGGCCGTGCGTGGGCGAGATGCGCGTTGTGCCCGACTACCTGAGTCTCTTCCCGCAGGCGAAGGAAACGGCGCCTTTTGCCGGAGCCACTCGCCCTCTGTGCGACCGCAAGGAAGTCACGCTCACCAACCAGGCGGGCGCGATCAACAATTTCTTCATCTACACCTCGACCCACATCGCGTCGAAATATACCGGCGTGATCACCGACGACTTGACCTCGGAATTCGATCCGTTCTCCCCGCAGTTCGGCGAAAAATTCGCTCCGCCGAACATGCCGATTTCCACCAAGGACTATCTCGGAAACGAGATCACTCGCGTGTATTCCGATCACTGGGGAATCTATGACGGGTTGGTCTCCTCCAGCTGGGAAGTCGACCCGCCCAACATCACCGGGTATTCACCCAACATGATGACCCAGTGCATGAACGACCCGGGTCCGGTCCTGGACACCAACCCCAGCTCGCCAACTCACGGGCAGATGATCCAGGATCCTCTGTACAACCCGGCGTATAGCGACTTCTGCTACGAAGAGCCGTACATGCCGGGCTTGACGGCGTATCTCGACACCCCGGTTGTGCCCACCGAAGGATTCGTGGGTGCGGCCTACAACGATCCGGATTGCGCCTACCCCGACGCCACCCCGGCGGTCAAGGAAGTAGACGGCGATGGTATCGGTCCGTGGGTCAGCGCGGCCGGGACCGGTCACACCCTCACCATTAACGCCATCGGCAACACGCAGACGTTCAACAACGCGTACGCAGGTCCGTCTGCCAACGTTGCTCCGTTCAATTTGAAGACCATCGGTCGCCA